>DATCCF010000129.1:0-11942 GCA_036511435.1 Terriglobales bacterium
CTTGGAAATCGCTGCGCGATTCCCACATTCCCACCGCCTCGACGACTGCTAGACTGTTTTTTAAATTCAAACCCTGAAAGGAGCTTTCCTCAGCCATCTGCTCAGGCTTCCTTCAGGCTCATTCTTCGATTAGAAAAGACTCGCTTTTAAGAAATCTGCCTAATACCGGCGTTTATGTATCGCTTGCGAAGCAGACTGATACTGATATTCCCGCCATTGTTGCAATAATCTTGCTACGCATTGCTCATTCGTGCCCAGGTCGACCGCGCGAATGAGAAAATCCTTTCCTTGGACAGCGCCTCCCGGCCCGGAAGTCGAAAGACGAACATTGCGGTCAGGTAGATCGCTCCGATACATATGCTTACCGCTGCTATGCGAGGAATCAAGAGAGCAGGACTGATCAAATTTCGGACCGTGTAAGCGACAAGTCCGGCAGCAATCGTAACTCCCGTTACCTTAAACAAATCGATGTATAGTGCGAGATCCGCCAATCTCGCGTCTACCACCCGCGCAGCCTTCCAGCCTATCAGTATTCGCTCAATGACCTGGGCTGCAACGGCGGCTATGGCGGCTCCCATCATTCCGAAATGGCGGACAACGGGAAAGAGAACGCAAAAAAGAACGGCGAAGAAGACGATCCGTGTCCCTAATACAAAGTTGCGCAACTCCTTATATGCGCGAACGATGGGATCTAAGAGAAACACCCCCATCGGCAGTAGCAGAATGCTTATCTGGAATATGCTGGCGCTCTTTTCATAAGTCCTGGTATAAAGCAGAACAATGAGATCGTGCCCCGCAACCAAAAGAAGCATGAATAGCGGAAAGTAGATAGCCGCAAGGCGATTGGTGGCTGCTGCGGTAACGTAGCGGATGTCTGCCTTACGGTCCTCCTGCTGGAGGCTGCTGATCCTCACGATCATTACCGATGCAACGGATTCCAAGATCAAGGTAATCAGGGGAACATCCAGCCAACCGATAGCGTAGATGGCATAATCGCGGGGCCCTAAAGAAGCGCTAACAAAATAGTTGTCGAGATCTTTCTGGATGACCCACAGAAATCCGAACGCACCATAAGGCAGCGCATAGGCAAGCTGCTCCTTGAAGAATGGCCAGTCAAAGTGCGCCCAGAAACGTGGAAATCTCCCGTGCAGATACCAGAAAAGCACCGCGATCGAAAACAACTGATTCAGGATAGCTGCGACAATCAGGCTCTTGACAGACCGGAACAGAAGGACCGCCGCCGCCAGCGTGATCGCTCTCACCAACTGAGTGCCGACGATAAAGATGGTTGAGTAACGGACATCCTGCAGTGCGGTAGGTATCTGTTGAACGAGGCTTGAAGTCAATGTGAACAAAACCAGGACGCCGAGCAAGATCGCGAGGGGGCCAAGAGCGCTGGTGCGAAACAGCGATTTAAGGACCTGCGGGTAAAACGCCAGGATGATAAGTGGAATCCATCCCGCAAGAAAGTTGTAAACCAATATGTTAAGCGCGATTTGTCCGCCACGTTCAGGATATCGAGGCATGAAATAGAAGGCACTCATGCCGACTCCAAAAGTGGCCACATTGGTGGCCGTCCCCACGAACAGAAATGCTTCTTTATAGACGCCGTACTCGGCTTGGGCCATCAGACGAACCAGGAGTATCGGCAACCCGACATTGAGGAGCACGGCGATGAACTTGGACGCCGTCAGCCAGAATGCCTGAACGGCAAGCCCTGGTGGTTGCTTGATAGGCGCGGCCGTCATCGCTCGGATCTCTTTCCTTTTATCGAATCTCAAGCAGCGCGGCGCGGTGACAATCGCCTTGCGATTTGTCGCGACGGCACGGGTTAAGAAGTAAAACGCGTGACAACAGGCGATCGCAGATTCTGAACGGAAACTGCCATTAGTTGCCGGCGGAGGAAAATATCGAAAGCTCGGGACCGGAATTCCGGTCGCGCACGGCCGTCAGCACTTTCTCAAATTCCGCTGCGACCACGTCCCAGGAAAAGCGCGCCTTGACTAATTCCAGGCCTTCCGACGCCGCCCGCGCCCGCTCCCGCGTGTCCTGCAACAATGCAATGCACTGCTCCGCGAATGCGGACGGGGTATCGGCGAGCCGGATGTTGGCCGGATGGCTCACCTCCAAACCCTCGGCCCCAATGCTGGTCGACACGGTGGCCGTGCCAGCGGCCATGGACTCATAAATCTTTAAACGCGTCCCGCCCCCGATTCGCAGTGGCACGATGGAAACTTTGGATCCCCACAACCACGGGCGTACGTCCGCAACCGTGCCGGTGACTCGGATTCTGGGATCGCGCTCGGCGAACGCCAAGGTTGCTGCCGATGGCGCCCGGCCTACGATCGCCAGCGAGCACTCCGGCAGCCGTCGACGAATCAGCGGTAGTATTTCGCGGACAAAATATTTAACTCCATCGATGTTTGGTAACCAGTCCATGGATCCTAGGAATACCAGGTCCGCTTGGGGCGGCGCTAGTTCAGGACGGCGAAAATAATCGATGTCTACACCGGTGGGTATACAGGAGACTCGGGTAACGCCGAACCGGTCCCGCATAAGCGCCGCGTCCTGCGGAGAAACGGCAATCACCTCCGCAGCCGCCAGGCACATGCGCTTTTCCCACCGAAACATACGCTGCGCCTGAAGCTTGAAATATAGCTTCCGCACTGGATCGGGTGCGTTTTCGGAATGACGGCGCCAAATCACGGTCTCAACGTTGTGCTGGAACAATACACAATCCTTGAGGCTCGGGAAACTGGGAGCGGGGGAGAGAAAGTCGCAAATCACGTGATCGAACTGAGTCGCTTTTAGCGTCATGGCGATCTGGCTGCGCAACGCTTCCGACCGATAGCGATCGAGAGCGAGTGGCATCGACGAGAAGAGATTGCCGGCTAACTGGAGCGCGAAGGCGAGCGACGCTCGTGGCGGAATATTCCGCCGGACCGGATATGCATGGGTGGAGTACTCGTGGGCCCGCTGCGTGCCTTCAGGCTGATCGGGGTTGTCGTACGCTATGTAATGAACTTCATGGCGGGCGTGAAGCCGCTTCAGGATCTCCAGAGTCCGGATCTGTCCGCCCCGGGTGGTAGGGTGGAGAAAGTCACACTTGACCCAGAGGATCTTCATGCTATTTGCGCCGCGCGGGCCGATAGCGGCATGAGGCCATCCCAAAATTGCTCGCGCCGGCCCGTCAGGTACATGTCTCCCCAGACCTGCAAGTTCAGAAGGCGCCAGATTCGATCGGTGGCGTCGTGAACGCCCCGATCATGCTTTTCCAGGAGGTCGTCCAGATAGTCCTGGTTTACGTACGCGGCGAGAATGCCGTCGGGATCCCGCAGATAGTCCACGAGGGGCCGGGCGCGATCCTGCCGGAGCCAGGTGCCGATTGGCGTCGGAAAGCCTAGCTTCTTGCGGTAGATGATGCTCTCTGGAAGCAGGTCTTCGACGGCCTTTTTCAGGATGTATTTCGCCTCCCCGCCACGGTGCTTCATATGCGGCGGGACGGATGCCGCGAACTCTACAAAATGATGATCGAGGAAGGGCACTCGACTCTCGATCGAACACGCCATGCTCATCTGGTCCTGTTTCATCAAGAGCTCGACCAGGTAAGTTTTCTGATCGGCGTAAAGCAGACGACTCAACGTCTGCGAACGCTTGGCCAATTCCCAATATTTCAAAAAGGACGCGTATGGGTCATTGTCAAAATGTATTGTCAAAAGCCGCTTCTGCTCGTCTGCACCGAACGCACAGTAGAAATTGTCCAGGTACAGCGACTCGATGTTTGCGGCCCTCCCCAGCACGGTGTGCCCGAGCTTGCGGCGGAGAGAAGCGGACAACCCTGGCTGGTTCGAAAGCATGTTCCGAATGCCGGTCCGGATACCCTCGGGGACGCCGCGATAGGCATTCATCCATTGTTGATTGAGCTGGTAAAAGCGGTACCGCGCATACCCGCCGAACAGTTCGTCACTGCCCTCTCCCGTGAGGACGACCTTCACCTGTTCCGCGGCCAAACGCGCTACGAAAAACAGGGAAACGCTCGAAGGCCAGCTAATCGGTTCGTCTTCGTGCCAGACCAATTTGGGTAGAGCGTTGAAGAAGTCGTCCATCGTGACCAGGACCTCATGATGTTCAGTCCCAATCCGCTCGGCTACCGTGCGCGCATAGGGTAGCTCACTAAAATCGGACTCGCTATACCCTACGGCGAACGTCTTTACCGGCCCCGTGGTCAGGCGCTTCATGAGAGCCGCGATGGCGCTCGAATCGACCCCGCCACTGAGGAACATGCCAAGCGGCACGTCGCTCATGAGCCGCGTGCGCACAGCGTCTTCCAGCCGCTCTCTACACTCGGCAATCCACTCTTTGTCGGTGCGGCTTTCGAACTCCACCGGGCAGGGAGAATCCCAATAGGGTCTGATTTCCAGTGACGGCTTGCTTCCGCAGGTGAGAGTGAGGGTGTGCCCTGGCATGAGCTTCCGTATGCCGGCAAACAGTGTCTCCTCACCGCCGTTGTACCCGAATGCGAGATACTCGGGGAGCAACTTTTCGTTGGCCAGTGCGCAGATATCAGGATGCTCGAACAAGGCCTTGATCTCAGAGGCGAAGGCAAACAGACGACCATTCCAGAAATAATAGAACGGCTTGATGCCCAGGCGATCACGAGCGCAGAAGAGTCGTTTGCGGGACTGGTCCCAGATGGCAAAGGCAAACATGCCGCGAAACCGGTCAACGCATTGGTCCCCGTACTGCTCGTAGGCATGCAGCACGGTCTCCGTGTCGGAACGGCTCTTATACCGGTGGCCAGCGCGTTCCAGCTCTGGGCGGAGGTCGGCGTGATTGAAGACCTCGCCGTTATAGGTGATCCAGAGGCTCCCATCCTCATTCGTCATCGGCTGTGCGCCACTTGCGAGATCGATGATACTTAGGCGCCGATGACCGAGGGCAGCCTCCCCACTGACATACAAGCCGTTCGCATCCGGCCCGCGGTGCGCAATGCAGTTCGTCATTCTGCGGACCCATTGCTCCTCCGCAGGGCGCCCGTCCGGGATGACGATTCCGGCGATTCCACACATAGGACTAGGGACGACCGCTCCAGGCGGGTTCGAAGGCGGGTTCCGGCAGCGTGGAGAGAGCAGGCTCATCGGAGCTTATCACTTTGGGACGAGAACGCTGGGTTTGTGCAATGAAGCCCAACGCGGTGACCAACCCCGCCAGAATCGGTATGTTGGTGTTGTAGGAAAGGCTGTCAAAAGCCGCCACCGTCATCAGCGTGACCAGTGCGGCGCGGACCGTCTCCGCCATCACTCGCAACTCCCCTGAGGTTGTCTTTCTCCGAATCATTGCTGTCAGCGTCTTCCAGCACTGGTACAGGAATGCCAAATAGATCACCAACCCGGGGATACCCATCTCGCTGGACAGCTCAGTATAGGTATTGTGAGTGACGTGCCATTGTCCCTTAAGCTCTCCCCTGGATATCGCGAGACTGTTTTGCGCGACTGGAAAGTTGCCTGGGCCAACTCCGGAAAACGGATGTAGTATGGTCAGCCAGATGCTGTCCTTGAGGGTCACCAGTCGAGCTTCGGCCGAGCCAGCCGCTTCCATCGTGTTGTTGGTCGAAGTCTGATTCGTATGGTCATTGCGGCTCGAAAACAGCGTGACATAACGGTCGCGCAAGCCAGAAGGCACAACCAACACGAGCAAAACAAACAAAATGGGCACAGCCATCACTAGCTTCGCGCGAACGGCCTTTGATGCTCGAAAGAAGGCATAGAGGACCAGCACGCCAGCCCCCAACAGACACCCCCTAGACCCGGTCTTTGCCAAGGCGATCAGCACGGAACCAGCGAGTACGACGGCCGCTGCCTTCCTCACGCCACGTCCTTGCAAGAACATAAATGCAAGAAATGGCAGTCCCACAAGCAAGGCGAAACCAAACTCGTTCGCGTTTTCGTAGCGGCCTCCAGCTAAGCCCAAACGCCCAGTTCTGTCATACTGGTGCAACACCAACGCGAGAGAACCAAGGAAACCGACAGAATAGGCAATTGTGTGAAATGCTTTCTTACTTTGGGCAGCAGTCGAGATCAGGCCCGCTGTGAGGATATAGGCCAGAAATGACTTGGACCATATATCCACAAAAGTTCCGAAGCTGCCGCCGCGCCAAATGGCCATCGGAATGCAAAGTATGAACCAAACCGTAAAGAGCGTTAGAAGCTTGCCGACCGGACTCAGTATCACTTGCATAAACCGGCCTGTAACGAAAACGGCGATTAGTCCCAAGCCCCCGATAACTACGACAGGGTGCGTCGCCCGAAGGAAACCTACGAGCTCGGGGGTGCCCGTGAAAACGGCGAAGAGAAAGGCTACGAGTATCGGGAAGACTATGTTCAGGAGAGGACTGATTCGCTGCTGCCGGACTGGACTCACCTAGTTGGCTCCGGAAAAGGGTTGCGGCGCTGCCCCGAGGGCAGAGCTGACAGAAAAATCGTACCAGTACGCACTTGTTGGCGTAGTTTATCATAATTTTTCTTGGAAGCGCGGATCAGGCACCGAGCAGCGTCTCCGGCGCTGCTGGTATGAAACGTAGGTATCTGACACGGAAGCCCGAAACGTTCCGGGCTTCCCGACGAGGCATCCGCCGATATGGGGAGCCCACTCTCTTTCGAATTCCGGCACACAGTTGAGAACAGTGCGATGAATTTTTGGCGAAAAGGGAAATTGGCAATTGCAAGAACTCTGAGGTTGGATGTAACTCATCCCCAAGTTCATTACGCGCGCTTTCTGGTCGAGCGTCTGGCCGGTGTCTCGAGGTGGCTGGATGTGGGATGTGGCCGGCAAGTAGTGCCTCCAGACAAAATGTCCCTCGAGGAACAAAAGGCCTGCTTCGGCAAAGTTCCATTCTTAGTTGGCATCGACGTGGATCAAGCGATTCTGCAGCACCCTCTCCTAAAGGCCCGAGTCATCGGCCTCTGCGGCGCCCTCCCATTTGCGGCAGACAGTTTCGATTTGGTCACAGCGAACATGGTGGTTGAACATATTCAAGATCCCTCCACATTCCTAGCGGATATCTACCGAGTGTTACGTCCATCCGGTCGTTTTGTCTTCCATACACCGAACTCTCTTTATTATCTGGTACGCATGGCCCGCGTCACTCCCGAATTCCTCAAGCGCAAGCTCGTATGGATCCTCGAACGGCGACGCGACGAGGACATATTCAAGACGTATTACGCCCTGAATACACCGCGAAGAGTTGCGCACTTGGCCAAAGCTGTCGGGTTCGAGGTCGAGACATTACGGGTTGAGGGAGGGGATGGGTCCTTTGGTGGATTGGGCCCTCTCGGATGGGCCGAGTGCCTCCTTTTGAAGGCTCTCGCCGTTGTTCAACATGGGCAGTTCAACTCGAACCTGATTGTCAGTTTGCGTAAGCCGTGCCACGCTCAAACCCCCACGTTGCGCAAGGCGGCATCATCAGGACGTGGCCTCGTGAACTACCCTCCGGCAGCTACTCCCCATCGTATGAAACTCGCCTATCTCCTAAGTGAGTACCCGACCCTCGGGCACACATATTTGTTGCGAGAAGTGCGAGGGCTCCGCGCCCTGGGATGGGAGATTCAAACCATCTCGATCCGTCGCCCCGATGGCCGGGTTTCAGAGTTCTCGGCGATTGAGCGCGACGGGTGGACTGCCACGTCGTATGTCCTTGGCAGCAGCCCGCTGGAATTCCTGAGGGCCCATGCCCTGACGTTTACGACCCGGCCGCTGCGATATCTTCACGGGCTGGTGACCGCCTGGAGATTCGGGCGTTGTCAGCCACGGCTGACTGCGCTTGCAACGGCATACTTTGCCGAGGCGGTGCTGGCTGGACATCGCCTGCAAAAAGCTGGCATAGCGCATGTCCATTCTCATTTCTCTTCCACGGTTGCCTTGATTCTTGCTCGCGTCTTTGACGTGAGTGTGTCCATGACGTTTCATGGCCCGGCTGAGTTCGTCGATCCGGAAGGATTCCGGCTCCGGGAGAAGGTCAGCGCCGCGCGATTTGTAACCGGTATCAGCTATTTCGGGAGGAGCCAAATCATGCTCTGGTCGTCTCCCTGTCACTGGCACAAGATCGAGGTGACACCGCTCGGAGTTGACGTCACTGGTTGGCAACCCGCCACCTTCCGCGCACGGCCTGCGCCGTTTGAATTGATTTCAGTTGGGCGGCTGGCGGCGGTAAAGGGCTACCCGCTCTTGATTGATGCCCTCGCATTCTTAGTCGCTCAGCGAAGAGACGTTCGTTTGACATTAGTCGGCGATGGACCCGAGCGTGCTGAACTGGAAGAGCACGCACGCCGATGCGGAGTCGCTGATCGAGTCATCTTCACGGGATGGCGAAGTCAGAACGAATTGCGGGAGCTCTATCGGACAAGTGATCTCTGCGTACTTTCCAGCTTCGCGGAAGGGGTTCCGGTGGTCTTAATGGAAGCCATGGGCTTAGGAGTCCCCTGCGTTGCACCTCGTATCACCGGAATTCCTGAGCTGGTTCGCGATGGCATAGATGGACTCCTGTTCACATCGTCCGATAGCCAAGAACTCGCATGTGCGATCGGCCGTCTTATGGACGACCCAGAGCTGCGCCGCCAGATGGCCAAGTCGTGCCGCGAGCGAATCGCCGAAAAATACGACCTCCACAGGAACATTCTCCATCTGTCGGAGATCTTCAGCCGACACCTATTGCAGGATAGGGTGGGTTCCTCCGGTCCGCATTGAGCACCGACTCATAAATCCGTTGCATCGCCGACGCAGCTTTGGCAAAGGTAAACTGGGTCAAGATCGTCTCGGACGCAGCCGCCGCGAGCCGTTTTCGAAGCGGCTCATCGGTTAACAGCGCTTGCAGATGAGACGCTAACCCGGGGACATCATCCACCCGAAATAACAGTCCATTTCGCCCTTCGTCCACGAGCTCCGGGTTGCCCCCTACACGAGATGCAATAGGACAACAAGCACAGGCCATGGCCTCCATTAAGGAGTTCGAAAGTGCCTCGTACCGGGAAGGAAGCACAAAAACATCTATACGGTTGAGCCATTTTGCGACCTCTGTCGTGGCGGGTTCAAAGTGACAATCTTCTTCGACCCCGAGTTGTGCACACAGCACTCGCAGACTCGCTTCCTCGGGACCGCTTCCAACGATCAAGAGCGTCGCGCCCAGATCACGTACGGCTGCGAAGGCCCTTATCAGGGTATCCACTCCCTTTTCAGGGCGAAGCGAACATACCGTGCCGATCACCAAGCGCCCGCCTGACGGAGAAGTGCTTACTTCGCGCCTATAGCGATCTGAGTCCACGCCGTTGTAGCACAAACGCACCTTGTGCTCGACTACGTGCTCTTCCTCGATTAGATAGCGCCTCATGGCCTCGCAATTCACCACGACAGCATCAGCAATTCGATCTGTAATGCGCAACAACCGTCTGATGTGACGCCCCGTTAGGACGCGATGACCGCGCTGGCTCGAAATGACAGCCGGCGTACCGGCGATTCGCGCGAGCGGCACGGCAAAAATGTTAAGCGGTGCGTCAAATGAGTGGACGATCTGAATGTGATTGTCGCGGATATACCGGACCAGCTGCGATGCAGCTTTGAGTATGGCCACTGATTTGAACGAGTAAACGGGGAGGTGCAGGATTGGCACTTCAGCCATTTCCAGATCCCTTCTCCGCAACCCGTCCGGACGGAAACAGCCCACATGAGGAATAAAACGGTCGCGCCGCAAGAACCGCGCAGTCTCAACCAGTTGCCGCTCCGTACCCCCTATTCCCAGCTCCCGGACCATGAGCAGAACAGGGATTCGTTTTGGGCATTCGCGACTCATTACCCTCCTACCCCTCCATAAGTGCGTGTAACCTCTTCGCAAGACTCACGCCGAACGCAGTCTGACCTAGCTATACGGCAGGGCTCTCGCAGAGACGCTCAAAAACGTGTCTCAAGTTAGGCTTACCGCCCCAGTATATCGAATGGATCCTCTGAAACTCTCGGCCAAATCGCTCATTACCAAAGTCACCCGACCCACTCCTTAAGAAAGAAATGACGCTGATTATAGTGCTGCCTGTTTCGGCGGGTGCGAAATGCCCGAACCGAGAGAGTTGTTCGCGGTCGAGCGACCAAAGTAACCTCTCGGTTTAGGTTACTTTCGTGCAGCGACTGGCGCTTTTATGCTTCACGGCAGTGGCCCGTCGGGGGTATTTCTTTGACATGGGTGTGTTGCGGAACGTTGTTTGGCGTTTCGAACCCGATAGACCCGCCAAATGCCATCCCAACGCCAGAGTCGCATTGTCTCCCTGGCAGCGCCCGGTTTTGATTCCTGGAGGATATTAAATGAGAATTCAAAGCAACAGCTCACGCTGTTGGTTGCCCGCCTTGGCCTGGCAGAAACCAATAGTTTCAACCCTCTGCATCGTCATCGCGGCGATGTTCACCTTGGTAGCTATCGCTCAGGAGCCCAACCCGGCCCCGCCTCAAGTCTACATCGATACAACTTGGAATCCGCCGACCCAGGGTGGCATATGGACGGTCAACTCCAGTTCGACCTTTCAGCTCGCACTCAACATGGCGCAACCGGGCGACACCATCGTCTTGAACAATAGATCGGTTTATTCCGGCAACTTTACTCTGCCCGCAAAAGCTAATCCTAACAATCAGTGGATTTATGTTGAAAGCTCCGCCCTGGCTAATCTTCCGCCTCCCGGCACCAGAGTCAGTCCAGCCGACGAACCCAACATGGCCCAGATTGTCACGCCGAACGGCAGTCCGGCGTTGAATCCGCTGCCCGGAGCCAACCATTATCGTCTCGTTGGCCTGGAAGTCACCACCGCCTCCAATCAAGGCTGCCAGCCACACACCGTTCCCCCAGTGAACTGCTTCACCTATGTTCTCTTTGGACAGCCGGATGGAGGAGTAGGGCACCCGACGCAGTTGCCGGACTCGATCACCTTTGACCGCGTTTACATGCACGGCTCTAATACCTATGACGTGCGGGAAGGCATTCAAGGCAACGTAACCAACCTCGCCGTAATCGACAGCTATATTTCTGACATTCACCAGAGTCACGCAGATTCGCAGGCGATACTGGTGTACTTTACGCCGGGGCCCATCAAGATCGTTGACAACTTCCTTTCGGCGACGACCGAAGACGTGATGTTTGGCGGGGCTGGAGGCGTAAATAACATTTATGTACCCTCTGACATCGAAATTCGCCGCAATCACTTCTTCAAACCACTAGCATGGGATTCCTGCGGGGCGGGAGGCACCCTAGCTTCGGGTGAGCTACAACCTAATGGAGTACCGTGTCCCCCAGGAGTGGGATATTCGTGGATAGAGAAAAACAACCTGGAGTTCAAGAGCGCGCGTCGAGTCATAGTTACGGGCAACATCCTTGAAAATACTTGGGTAAGCTCACAGATTGGCTTTTCGCTGTTGTTCACGATCCGCACCGGCGACAGCGGAAACATTGCCGTAGTGGACGACATCGAGGTAGCGAGCAACATCCTCAAGCATGTCGAGAATGGCATCAATACGCTGGAGCAGGATTATGGGTGTACTTGGACCCCCGGTTGCACCAACCTCGGCGAATCGAAGAGAATTTGGGTGCATAACAATCTCATCCTGCTGAACGCTAATCTAGACGCACCCCATCACCAGTGGCTGCAGGTTAACGGCGGCAGCTACACCTATGGCACTGCCGGGCTTATCGACTACGTATTCCAGCACAACACCGCCGTGATGATCGACGGCTCGCAGATGTGGAACTACGTCTTCACCCTGAGCGGAGAAGGAGGCTGTTCGCCGACAGTCTCGCCCACGCACAATGTCTGGATACTTGACAATGTGATTGCCCGCCAGCCAACCGGAGATTGTGGCAAACAGGGGACCACCGGGCTTGGCTACTACATGGGTGATCCCTCGCCGCTGGCCCC
>DATCCF010000130.1:0-6931 GCA_036511435.1 Terriglobales bacterium
ATCGCGATCGCGTGGTTCGTACACCCGACACAGCGCAAGAAGAGGGCCGCGAAGGCGGGAGCATAATCGCCCGGATTGCGGATGAAGAGCACTTCCCGTTGCTATGGCCAGTCCTGCGAGGCGTGGCAAATGCGAAGCACATGCACTTGGTCTTTAACAATTTCATAGACCGCGATGTAGGGCCAAGGAGGAAACACGAGTTCTCTCGTGTTCTCAGCCAATCCAATGCGTCCGGTCTGCGGGAATTTTCGAAGCTCAGCGACTGCGGAGTAAATCGTCCTGGCAACGCGTTGGGCAGCAGCGGGGTTATCTTCGCGGATACGCTCCACGATGCGAGTAAGGTCGTTCGCCGCGTTGGAGGTCCATCGGACGCGCATCACGAACGGAACATCTGCTCGATTCGTTCAACCACTTCGTCGTGCTCCACCAGCTCGCCACGGCGCGCCGAAGCACGTCCCTCCGCTACGGCGGCAAAGAAGCGTTCTTCGTAATCCAACATGCGGTCAACCGCTTCCTCAACCACTTGCGCGGCGTCTTTGCCGGTGCGGTTGGCGAACTCGCGGAGACGGGCTTCCTTGTCAGGGGAAAGATGCACTTCCATGTCCGCAAGTCTAGGTATTGGCGATACAAGTGTCAATTCGGTAGTCAGCGGTTAGCGCGAATCTTCATGGCCTTATTGGTAATTGATCACATCCTTCCTGCACCGCTCCCGTTACAATATTCCCATGGACTCGTTCATCATTGCAGGCAGGCAGTTTCGCTCGCGGCTGATCGTGGGCACGGGCAAATACAAGTCAGGGCCGGAGACGGCGTGCGCCATCGCGGCTAGCGGCGCTGAGATGGTCACGGTCGCGGTGCGCCGCGTGAACCTCGACCGCAGCAAGGAGTCGCTGCTCGACTACATCGATCCTCAGCAGTATTTCCTGCTGCCCAACACCGCCGGCTGCTACACCGCCGACGAGGCGATCCGCACCGCGCGTCTGGGGCGTGAGGTCGGACTCTCCGACTGGGTGAAGGTCGAGGTCATCGGCGATCAACAGACCCTCTTCCCCGACGTGCAGGCCACCATTGAAGCCACGCGCGTGCTAGTAAAGGAAGGCTTTACCGTTCTACCGTATACCTCTGACGACATTGTGGTTGCCAAGCGCCTGATTGACGCTGGCGCCAGCGTCGTAATGCCTCTGGGAGCACCCATCGGCAGCGGCATGGGTATTCAGAACCAGCCGAACATCCGCATTCTGCGGGAGATCATCACCGAAGTGCCGCTCATTGTGGATGCAGGCGTGGGCACCGCGTCGGACGCGGCGATCGCCATGGAACTCGGGGTGGACGGCGTGCTGATGAACACCGGCATCGCGGGAGCGCAGGACCCGGTGCTGATGGCCGAAGCCATGAAGAACGCGGTGCTAGCGGGACGCCAGGCCTATCTGGCTGGCCGCATGCCGAAGAAGCTGTACGCGACCGCAAGCTCTCCGCTGGAAGGCGTGGTGCGGTAGTTCGCAGGCTGCGCGGGCACGTATAATTCCGGCATGGACGAACAGGATTTTCGCCGCCGCGCCGATGCGGCATTGGAAGCGCTGAAGCGCAGTCTCTACGCCGCGGAAGGCGATTCCGGCTTCGAAGTAGAAGAGAATGCGGGGGCGCTGAACATCAGCTTCGACGAGCCTCCGGGAAAGTTCGTCATCTCGCCGAATTCACCGGTGCGGCAAATCTGGATCTCGGCGCTGTCCACCAGCTTCAAGCTCGACTGGTCCGAAGAGAAGAATGACTTCGTGCTCGGCAAAACTGGAGAGGGTTTGAAGCCGCTGGTCGCGCGCCTCATCAACGAACAAATAGGCGGGGGGACGGTCACTCTGGAGTAGATTGATTGCGCCTCACGTGACAACGCTTACGCTGACACAGCTTCGGTCTTGAGCTTCTGCTTCAAATCGGCGGCGATAAGGGCACCGTGGAAGCGTCCGTTCTCGATAAAGATCTCGCTGGTGCGCATGCCAGCAACAATTACGCCCGCCAGATAAATTCCGGGCACGTTGCTTTCCAGGGTCTGGGGATTGACGACCGGC
This sequence comes from Terriglobales bacterium, assembly GCA_036511435.1. Taxonomy (GTDB): domain Bacteria; phylum Acidobacteriota; class Terriglobia; order Terriglobales; family Acidobacteriaceae; genus Bog-257. Next base: position 2,064 of record DATCCF010000130.1, read on the forward strand.
CGCTTGTCAGCTTCGCCGCTCAACTTGATGCCGAGCGCGCAGAGAAATTCAAAATCCGGATGGTAGCCGGTCAGCGCAAAAACGTAGTCGTTCTCCAGCGACACTTCACCTTGCGGGGTATCGAGCACAACATGTTCCAAAGTGACTTCCCGCACGCAGGTATTGAAGTAAGCCGTCACCTGTCCCGCCTTGATGCGGTTCTCGATGTCGGGCTTGATCCAGTACTTCACCGAATTGCCGATGCCCGGCCCGCGATGCACCAGAGTGACGCGCGCGCCGTGACGCCATAACTCCAGCGCGGCAATCGCCGCGGAATTCTTTCCGCCGACGATCAGCACATTGAGTCCAAAAAAGGGATGCGGCTCACGGTAGTAATGCATGACCTTGGACAGGTCTTCGCCCGGAATATTCATGTAATTCGGCCGATCGTAATAGCCGGTCGCCAGGATCAACTTGCGGGCCCGGTATTCGCGCGTGCGGCCGTGCAGGTTTGTGGTCTGCACGACGAAATGATTGTCGCTGCCGTCGACCTTCGATACCGGCTCGTACTGCCGCACATCGAGTTGATAGTGCTCGGCCGCCTTGCGGTAGTACTCCAGCGCCTCCTGGCGCGTGGGCTTCTGATTGGGGCTGGAGAAAGGAAGGTCGCCGATTTCCAGCAGTTCAGGCGTGGTGAAGAACGTCATGTTGCTGGGATAGTTGTAGAGCGAGTTCACCAGGCAGCCCTTGTCAATGTTGGCCACCGTGAGTCCGGCGCGCTTCGCGTCAATGCCGCAGGCGAGGCCGGTCGGGCCGGCGCCGATCACCACCACGTCAAGCGAAAAACTTTCCACCACCGCTGAGGGTCCGCGATCCATATAGAAAGCATACCCTGTCCGGGGCGTTACGGGCGTCCCAGGCGACGCCCACGGCAGTTCCAGCGTGCCTGAGGCCATGCTCCGACGTGAGCGCTTTCAATTCGCGGGGAGTAGAACCCCCGACCCTGATCGAACCAAGCCATGGGCGCCCGCCTCATCGGTGTCAATCGCGATCCCGAAAAAATCCGTACGGAGGTCTGATGCCTTATTTCACGACCCGCAATTCATTGGTCACCTGAAAGATGCCAGGCACTTGATTGGCGGCTATGGTAGCCAGGTTCTTGTCCATCTCGCTGTTCACGAAACCCTTCAGAGTGACCCGCTGATTGTCGACAATAATGTGGATACTGGGCGCAGCCTCCCAGAAATACCGGGACAGCGATCCCGTGTTTGCCAGAGATCGATAAACCTGGATGCGCGCCTGCTCGTCCATTGGCGACGCTGGCAAGACCTTTATGTTGTCAATGACCTTGTCCACGCCTTCGATGCGCTTCACCGCATTTTCGGCATCTGACTTGGTTACGGCGTGCTCGCTGGAGAGACTGCCACTCAAGGTCACGGTGCGGCCCTGCACGGTGTACTCCAAATCGTCGAACAGAGAGTAGTACGGCAGCATCAGCAACTCGTGACGGACTTCTTTGGCGATGTTGTTTTCCGCTGGGTCGCTCGACTGTGGTTGTTTGCCGTAATCGGCCACCACCGGCCCGTTGCTCGAAATCAGAACTGCCGAAGTCGAAGGCGACGGACTCGCCGGTGTCGCTGGAGATGTCTGAGCTACCGCGCCTGCGCTAATCAACAGCAGCTGGCTAAACAGCAGTAGTCTTCGCATAATCTTGGCCTCCTCTTGCCTACGTGTTTTGATGTCATTACTAACCCCGCAGGCGCAGCAGTCTCCCCGTGCATTACAAGACGTAACAATTCTTCGCAGTCCTAAATGTACGTTGATCCAGGGCAGGCAACCCGGCCCTGAGGTGCGCGCTCTCTTTGCCAAGATGCATCCGCCGGTCCAAAATCGCTATAGTTCGGGCGGCGCAGCTTGCGCTATGATCTGTTGTTACGGGGTAGGGTGGCAGCCGATGTTCAGAGTCATTACCGTGGAACGCGAATATGGTGCTGGTGGCAGCCTGGTGGCTGCCGAATTGGCGCGTCGCAAGGGATGGCAGCTTCTGGATCAGCAACTCACCTGCGAGATCGCGAAGCTCGCCGCCGTGGACGAAAAAGCGGTAGCGTGCCGTGAAGAAAAATGCGACCCGCTGCTGCATCGCCTGGCCAAGGTGTTTTGGCGCGGCAGTTACGAGCGGTCGCTGCCGATTGCGGATGACAAGCTGTTCGGCGCCGACGAGATGGTGGAACTGGCTACCACCATCATCGAGAAGAAGGGTGAAGCAGGAAACTGCGTGATCGTTGGCCGCGGTGCGCCCTACATCCTCAGAAATCGGCGGGACACATTTCGGGTGTTCGTGTATGGCTCGCACGAGGAAAAAATCCGCCGCATGGTCAAGTTGAAGATGGACGAAAAATACGCCGAGGAGATGGTGGACACCATCGATCGCGAACGCGCCGCCTTCATCCGGAAATACTTCAATGCCGAGTGGCCCTGCCGTCGCCTTTACCACATGATGTTGAACTCGGACCCGGGGATTGAACTGGTGACCGATACCATCCTGGCGACCATGGAAGCGCTGGAACGGCAAGCGCAACCGGTAAGCTAAGCGGCGTCGGGTTGGCATGGGCCCGCCGCTCCGCCCTTCCTCGCCTCAGTACGCCATCAGGATTCGGAGGTCCCTCACATTGTTGCCGGTCGGTCCTGTCATGATGCTGTCGCCGATGGCGTCAAACAGAGGGTATGCATTGAACTGCATCAAAACCGCGGCGACGTTCAGTCCGCGTTGCTGGGCCCGTTCGACCGTGGTTCCATCCGCGACCGCTCCCGCCGCATCGCTATTGCCATCGAGGCCGTCGGTCCCCGCGCTCAGCACGGTGATGTTCTCGCCGGCAATTTTCTGCGCGCAATAAAGCGCAAACTGCTGGTTGCGTCCGCCAAGGCCCACCTTCGTCCCCACCTTTACCGTGACCTCACCCCCCGAGATGAGGCATGCGCGCGATACGCCTCGGCATAGCTCGCGCAGCCGCTCCAGCAGATGATCGGCGGCGCGTTCGTAGTCCCAGTCGTCGCAGCGGTTATCCACTTCGACAGCGAAGCCGGCCAATATCGCGCGTTCGACCGCAGCATTGACCGCGGTAGCGTTCGAAAGCACCGTGGTGTAGCGGGAACGTTCAAACACAGGATCGTTTTGCTTGGGCGTCTCCTCCAACTGCTCGCGTTCGAACAACGCGCGCACGCTGGCGGGAAAGTTCTTGAGCAGCTTGTAGCGCTTCACGATGGCATAACAGTCGGCCACGGTAGTGGTGTCTGGCATTGTGGGACCCGAGGCCAGCGCATCGAGAGCTCCCTCCGGCACATCGGAGACCAGCACCGACGCCTGATAGGAAGGCGCGGCCGCACGCGCCAGTCGTCCGCCCTTCAAGGCCGAGAGATGCTTGCGGATGGCGTTGATCTCAGCGATGGGCGCCCCCGAAAGCACCAGCGCCTTATAAGTCTGCACCACATCGGCGAGCGAAATGCCCGCGCTGATGGGCTTCTCGGCGATCGCCGAAGCTCCTCCGCTGACCAGATACACCACCAGGGTTTGCAGCGATGGCGTGCTAAGCAGCCGCAGGATGGCATCGCCGGCGCGAAGAGAATCCTCATTGGGGAATGGATGTCCTCCCAGGAAATAGCGAAAGCCAAACAGTTGTGCTGGCGGCGCGTTGGGACAGGCAATGATTCCCATCAGCCCGGTCCCGACCGTGTTAGCGAGCGCCTCCGCCATGGTATGTCCCGCCTTGCCGATGGAGACGACCAGGGTCCGCGCGAACGACCCCAGTGCATAGGCATCGTTTCCCAGGCATAGCTCGCCGCGATCGTAGACCACCTGCTTTGAAAATGCCCGCGGGATACTGCACTCCGACAGTGCGTACTCGAACGTCTCCCGCGCGCGGTCGCGCATTTCGCGGGCTAACACGTCCGTTAGGGGATCGGCGGGTGGCGGCAAGGACTCGGACATGTGGGGAGATTATAAGCTGGCAGTAGCTAGTAGCCAGTAGCCAGTTTTCAGAGTACTGGCTACTGGCTTCTGGCTACTGAAACAAAATCGGGGAGCGGCTGTTTGGCCATCTCCCCACTCTCTCCGATCAGGTTTGCAATTGAAGATAGCTTACCTGCACGGCCGCATGCATACATCAGAGAACGATGAAGAGTCTGTGAATAATTGATGAATCCGCGATGCTGCGGGAAGTCCCTGGTGTCTGTGGCTTTCGCTCTTGCTGTAGAAGAGCTTCTGCTGGCTACTGGCTACTGACTACTGGCTACTGCTACCATCTTGCTGTCATGCCAGTCGCAACCGATACATCCACTTCTACCTATGTCCCCGTGAAAGCGCCGCGCGGCAATCAGCTCTCCTGCAAGGGTTGGGGGCAGGAAGCCGCCATGCGCATGCTGATGAACAACCTCGACCCCGACGTTGCCGAGCGCCCGCAGGACCTCGTGGTCTATGGCGGAACCGGCCGCGCCGCGCGCAGTTGGGAGTGCTACCACGCCATCGTCAACTCGCTGAAGTCGCTGGAAAACGATGAGACGCTGCTGGTGCAGTCGGGCAAGCCGGTCGGCATCTTTCAGACGCACGAGTACGCGCCGCGCGTGCTCATCTGCAACTCGAACCTGGTGGGCCACTGGTCGAACTGGGAGAAATTTAACGAGCTGGAAAAGCTGGGCCTCATCATGTACGGGCAGATGACCGCCGGCTCGTGGATTTATATCGGTTCGCAGGGAATCATTCAAGGTACGTTCGAGACGTTCTCCGCCGCGGGCGAGAAGCATCTGGGTGGCAATCTCGAAGGCAAGCTGATCGTCTCCGGCGGCATGGGCGGCATGAGCGGCGCGCAACCGCTGGCCGCGACCATGACAGGCGC
>DATCCF010000131.1:0-6820 GCA_036511435.1 Terriglobales bacterium
GCAGTTTAAGAATTACTGTAGTCGAGCGAGCACGGGTAGAGCGGCGCTTCAGCGCCGCGTTCCCGCTGATCCTTCACCTCCGAGCCGGCTTCAGCCGGCGGCACCTAGACTACACAAATAACTAAACCGCTCTAGCCTTTGCCGGATGTAGTCTTAAGCTAGTTGGAAACCTTGGGCGTCGCGCTCGTTGCCCTTGGGCATAAGATGCTTGGCCAAAAAGCATATCCCGCGCCGGCTGACGTCAAGTTAAGATGGCAAAACAAAGGAGTTACCGGTGCATCCGAAGGCGCGTCGCTTCAAGTCCGTTGCAGAGAACGATCTCTTCAGCAACCGGATAAGCCCACTGCAACATTTCCCAATTTTGCTGAGCCACGTTAAAATCAAGTGTCTGTCCTTCGAGCGGCGCGTTTCTTGCTGGGCTCCCTACACACTTCGCAGTCGCGGCGTGATGGGGTGCTCTTCCGGCCGGCGGCTCTCCCAGGAAATTGAGGAGTTACACGAATGGCGATTCCAGCCACACAAATGCGTCCGGGCATGGTCATCAAGCACAGCAATGAGTTGCACTCGGTGTTCAGCGTGGAACACCGCACCCCGGGAAACTTGCGCGCCTTCATCCAAGCCAAACTGCGTAATCTCCGCACCGGAGCTATGTTCGAGCACCGATTCCGCTCCGGCGATGCCATTGAGAGGATCACCGTCGACGAAGTGCAGATGGAGTTCCTCTACTCCGACGGCGACGATTATCACTTCATGAACATCGAGAACTATGAGCAACTGCACTTGAATCGGGACATCCTGGGCGATGCGGTTGAGTATCTAATTCCCAATCTGCAGATCAAGATCGAGTTTTTCGATGGCAAGGCCGTAGGTGTCGAGTTGCCACAGACGGTGGAACTCACGGTGGTGGAAACCGAGCCGGGCTTGAAGTCGGCGACCGCCAGCAGCGTCACCAAGGCGGCCAAGACCGAGACTGGACTTGTGGTGCAGGTCCCTCCGTTCATCAACGAAGGCGAGAAGATCCGCGTGGACACGTCGGAAGGCGCATACTTGTCACGGGCGTAGCCGCGGTACCACGGTTCGTTACCGTTGCGCAGGAACGCGCCGTTTTATTGTGACTGCGTCGTTGTGATTGTTATCCTTAACGAGTGCGTCGATTTCCGACGCCCAGTCGTAAGGATCTGCAGTTCATTTTCGTCCAAGAAATCCTGCTTGAGGGGAGAGAAACCATGAAAAAGTTGCTTGCTGTTGCACTGTGCATGTGCTTTGTGCTTCCTGCGTTTGCCCAGCAGAAGGAAGCAGATAGGCTCCACGAGTCCTACTCGGTTTTGAAGGCAGTCCTTGGCATGCCCGATAAGGGTATCCCGCGCGATCTGCTGAACAAGTCGGATTGCGTAATTGTGGTTCCGTCGGTGAAGAAGGCGGCCTTCGTAGTGGGCGCCAGCTATGGCCGCGGTGTCATGACCTGCCGCACGGGCCCGGACTTTCGCGGGCCATGGAGCGCTCCGGCATTCTATGCCATCGAAGGCGGCAGCTTTGGCTTTCAGATCGGAGGCCAGGCTACCGACTTCGTGCTGCTGGTGATGAATGAGAAGGGCGCGAAATCTGTAATGACTAGCAAAGTAAAACTTGGTGGCGACGCCTCAGTGGCGGCCGGCCCGGTAGGTCGCGCTACTTCCGCTGAGACCGACATCGTCATGAACGCTGAGATTCTGTCGTGGTCGCGCAACAAGGGACTTTTTGCCGGAATTTCGCTGGCAGGCTCGACTCTGCGTTCCGATGACGATGCCAACAAGAACCTCTACGGAAAAGATCTGAACGCCAAACAGATCATCCTGGAGCAAGCGGTAAAAACGCCTGCCGCAGGCAAGGCGTTGGTCAACTTGCTCAACAAAATGTCACCCAAGCACAGGTAAGGCACTGCTGAGAATAGTTACCGTAGTTGGTCGACGCGCGGTTCTGGTACGTCCCGGAGCCGCGTTTCCTTTAGCAAGGAGAGTCCGGTAGTCGCGATCGAGTTTCGGTTCAGCGAGGCGCACAGCAGAAACTAGCGCAAACTACGAAGTCGGGCGCGTTCGCTCCAAAACCAATTACAATCGCTCTTCGCAATACAGCGAGCAGTTTTCGCCGATTGCTAATTGCTAGTTGCTTCCTGCTAATGGCTGACTTGCAAACCCGCCGTTACGTCATCTCCGGACGCGTTCAGGGCGTCGGCTTCCGCTGGTTCGTGGAACGCGAAGCGGCGCAGATCGGCGTCACCGGATGGGTTCGCAACTCCGAAAACGGCGTTGTCGAAGTAATGGCCACAGGCACGCGCGAGCAGCACAGCGCTCTGCGGGCCAGTTTGCAGAAGGGCCCGCGCGCTTCGCGGGTTGACCACGTCAGCGAATCAGCCGCGCCACTGCTGGAAGCGCCATCGTTCCGTATCGAAGGAGTCTGGTAACCCATGCAGCCGCACAAGACGCACAACTGCGATGATCTCAAGAAGCTGATTCGCGAAGTCCCCGACTTTCCCAAACCCGGCATCCTCTTCTACGACATCACCACACTGCTCAAAGACAAGCTCGGCTTTGCCCGCCTCATCGATGCGCTCACGGAGCACTACATCGACAAGCATATTGACTTGGTTGTGGGCATCGAGGCGCGCGGATTCATCTTCGGGCCGGCCCTGGCTTACCGCCTGAACGCGGGCTTCGTTCCGGTGCGCAAGCCGAAGAAGCTACCGGCCGAAGTCCTGCAGTGGAAGTACGAACTGGAGTACGGCCACGACACGCTGGAGGTCCACAAGGATTCGATCGAGCCGGGCCAGCGCATCGTCATCTGCGACGATCTTCTGGCCACTGGAGGCACCGCCAGGGCCACCGCCGAAATGGCGAAATCGCTGGGCGCCGAAATCTGTGGACTGGGTTTTGTGGTCGAGTTGGACGGACTTAAAGGCCGCGACAAGCTGAAGGGCTACGACGTCTTCTCACTGCTGCACTACGAGATGTAGAGGGCGCCAACTGTCAATGAAGCTGTAACCGCCGCTTTCGTTACCAGATCGTTTTGAGCAGCGGACAGCTCAAAATCCGCTCGTCGGCGGTGACGAGCGGTAGATTTTCCGCGCGTGCTGTTGCGGCGATGATGCGGTCCATGGGGTCAGACGGGAAATCAGGGGGAAAGTGCGCCGTCAAAACCGCGATGTCCAGAGTGATCGGTCTGACTGTCACATCGGCAATGAACTGCTGGATGCTCGACTCGAAGCTGCCTTGCAATCGCACTTTGCCGCGATGGATAAGTCCGGCTAATTCCACCAGGGTAATTGCCGAGATCGCCAGCCCATCGGATGCTTGCGCCCTATCGATGGCAGAAGCAGCTGCACGCGACAGTTTGCCGGGCCGAAGCTGTGACCAAACCAACACGTGAGTGTCGACGAGGATCATTTCAGCATGTCGTAGTCTTCCAGCGGAAATACGGGCTTGATGAGATCATCGGGGTCGCCGACGATTTCCATTAAGCCTACCAACCTTCCGAGGAAGGGCTTCTTCTTCGGGGCTGCGAACGGCACAAGCTTCGCCTTAGGTTCGCCGCGCTTTGTAATGATGACTTCGTGACCAGTTTCGTGAACGTCATCGATCAGGCCCAGACACTTGGCCTTGAACTCGCCGGCCGCCATCTGCCTCATGCCGTTACGCGGGGTCACGCTGACCGCTGATTTTCTCGTGATGGATGCCTTGGACGGCATATGGTCACCTCCAAATGACCATGGTCATTTTAACATGGTCATCTCGGTGTTTTTGCGATTGTCATCCCGAGCAACGGACCTGCTTGGGCAGGTTGAAACAGGAATGACAAAGGTCAAAACGCATATTGATTCTATTGGGTTTGCGTCTTTGTCATTGGGAGCGACGAGCGCAGCGAGAAGCCGAGGGATCTGCGGTTCTCCGAACGCGAATCCACTCCCTAGCCCTTGATCACCCTTCGTCCCTCAATCGTGTACTTCCCTTCCAGCACCATCCGAATCGCCTCCGTGTACGCGATGTGTTCCTGCTCCAGAATGCGCGCGGCCAGCGTGTGATCGTCATCGCTGTCGAGCACGGGCACCACTTTTTGCACCAGGATGGCGCCGTGGTCGAGGTCCGCGTCCACGAAGTGCACCGTGCATCCCGAGACCTTCACGCCGTAGTCGAAAGCCTGCTTCTGGGCCTCCAGTCCGGGAAACGCCGGCAACAGCGCCGGATGAATGTTGAGGATGCGGTTGGGAAACTGCTGCACGAACCACGGCGACAGCAGGCGCATGTATCCCGCGAGGCAAACCAGATCGACCTGGTGTTCGCGTAGCATGGCCACCACCTCGCGGTCGTGTTCCTCGCGCGGCTTGCCCTTCGAGGGGATCACCAGCGCCTTCAGCCCGCGCCGCCGCGCCGATTCGATCCCGCCCGCGTCCGCCCGGTTGGAGATGACGACCGCGATGTTCGCGTCGAGCTTGCCCGAGGCGACGTTGTCGGCAATGGCCTCAAAGTTCGACCCGCGCCCGGAGAGAAGGATGCCGAGGTTGTTCATGATGACATGCGAATCATAAACTCGCTGGCGGCACTTGTCAGTGCGCGGCGGTCACCACGGGTCTGCCATCCTGGAGCGAAGCGAGACGTAGTAGTGAGGTGGGTAATACCGGCGGTGTGAGGCTTTGCATTCGTTACTAGCAGTAATAGGATTGCAAGCATGGCAACCTTGACCATTCGCCAGCTCGATGAGAAGACCAAGGCCCGGCTGCGGGTGCTGGCTGCACATCACGGACGCTCCATGGAAGAAGAGGTGCGGGCGATTCTGCAGTCCGCTGTAACCAATGCACCGCTGAAAAAGCGCAATTTGGCAGAGTCAATACGGCAAAGATTTTTACCCTTTGGCGGGGTGGAGCTCCCAATCGCCAGGAGCTAAGAGATCTCACCCGAAGGTTTTTGGCGGCTTCCGCGCTCCATGCCTGAAGTGAAGAACTTCGATAAGACGTTTGTCTTCGCGTACTCGGTAATAGACTAGAACGGGACTGTGCAGCAATTTGCGTACGCTAGAACGTTTCCCCAGAGCGCTGCCCATGCGTGGAAAGCGAGCGAACAAGTCTACGTGGTCGAGCAACGAATTGCCAAAGCGAGACGCTGACTCGGCGTCGTCCTCGGCAATATGGCCGATGATTCCAGCCAAATCGTCTATGGCTCTTTGCGTGTACTGGAGGCGGAAATCCACTTGGGCAGGAGCTTTCGTACTTCTTCACTGGGCACGGTTCGACCGGCCTCAGCGTCGCGGACGCCTTCGTCGATAGCGGCGAGGGTTTCCGCATCCTCGTCGTCGAGGACGGGAACAGGATCCTCCAACTCGAACTTCTTCACCTTCGCCATAGGCTGATGGTAGCTCCGATGAGTAGTGGATGCAAACGGATTTTGGACGGTCAGCACCGGCCTTCCTGAAGTGTCTCCGGCACCCGCGCGGAGGGATTCGCGTACGTTTGCATGTGCGCTGCCTTCGCTTTACTATCGCCCTGCGTGCCTTTACCCAGCGACAAAGCTAATCCCGACCGCATTGTCTCGGCCGTGCCGGTGGACGACGACTCGTCGTTCGAGCTGAAGCTGCGTCCACAGCGGCTGCGCGAGTTCATCGGACAGAACAAGGTCAAAGACAACCTCGAGGTCGCCATCCAGGCGGCGCGCGCGCGCGGCGAGCCGCTCGACCACGTGTTGGTCTACGGGCCGCCGGGGCTAGGCAAGACGACGCTGGCCAACATCATCGCCAACGAAATGGATGCGGCGTTCCAACAGACGTCGGGCCCGACGCTGCAAATCAAGGGCGACCTGACGGCCATCCTCACCAACCTGCGCGAAAAACAGGTACTGTTCATCGACGAAGTCCACCGCCTGCAACCTGCGCTGGAAGAGCTGCTCTACTCGGCGCTGGAGGATTACAAGCTCGACATCATCATCGGGCAGGGACCGTCGGCGCGCACCCACACCATCGAGGTGCGGCCGTTCACCTTCATCGGAGCTACGACGCGGGCGGGGCTGCTGTCCGCGCCGCTGCGCTCGCGCTTCGGCATCGTGCTGCGGCTGGAGTTCTACACCCACGAGGACCTGAAGATCATCCTGCAACGCTCGGCGGAAATTCTCGGCGTCGAGATCGACGAGCCCGGCGCGGTCGAGATTGCCACCCGTTGCCGCGGCACACCGCGTATTGCCAACCGCTTGCTGCGCCGGGTGCGCGACTACGCGCAGGTGCGCGGCACAGGCAAGATCGACAAGCCCACCGCGCAGGCCGCGCTGGAGATGCTCGAGGTCGATCGCCACGGCTTCGACGAGATCGATCGCAAGCTGCTGCTTACCATCATCGAGAAATATCAAGGCGGGCCGGTGGGCGTGAACACCCTGGCGGCGTCGCTCGCCGAAGAGACCGACGCGATCGAGGAGATCTACGAGCCCTTCCTCATCCAGATCGGATTCCTAGATCGGACGCCACGCGGCCGGGTGGCAACACATCTGGCGTATGAACACTTCGGAATCAAGAAGCCGCGAACGAATGCCGCCGGACAGGAAACGTTGTTCTAGGGTTGCTCGCTCTTCGCCTTTCGCTGAGAAAATTCCGGCTATTGAGTGCTGCATAAGTTATGTCCGGTTTTCGCTATCTCTGAGTTGTCATCACGAACGGCCTTTAGGCCGTGAGCCGAAGTTCCAGAGCGTTTCGGACAGTATTCTGCTGATTCGCCGAGAGATAATTCAAAATTCAGTTTCCAGCTACTGGCAACAAGTTCAGTAACTCGTAAGCCTTGGCTTGCAGCGGGCTCGGCGGCGGCACCTGCTGA
>DATCCF010000132.1:0-9981 GCA_036511435.1 Terriglobales bacterium
TCGCGTACGCTCAGCCTCCCGCCCGCTGCATTCTCCATCACTTTCACCCGTTGGAACTCTTTCTGACTCATGGTCACCATCCTTCCAGGGTGACAGAGTCTGGTTGCAGTTAAGGGGTGACATTATCTTGGAGCATCTACAGATAGGCGTCACCTTCGTCGTCAGCTCCGCAAACCTCGTGTACAGTCTGTGGAGTAACAAACGGACTGTTTTTGTGAACACGGTCACGACGTCGCGCTTGAAGTGGATCGATTCACTTCGTGACAAGGTTTCTGAATTTATCGCCGTGACGGTGCGCCTCTTGGACCCGGAGTTCCCATCTGACAAGAAGAGCATAGGAACGCTATTGCTCCAACGAGACACATTGCTTCACCAAATCGTTCTACACCTCAATCCCCATGACCCGGAAGATCAGAGGATTAAAACCCTGGTTGATCACGTTCAGGAGCTTACGGATCATGGGGTTTTCTCAGATGAACTTGCCGACGGGCTGGTTAAACTCCGCGATGCGACAGGGGATTATCTCAAGAAAGAATGGAACAGGGTGAAAACAGAGTCAACCGGAAAGCAGTCTTAGAATGTCTGGTCTTCGCCCACGTCCGTCAGATCAGTGCCGATTCTCGCGCCAGTTCTTTGGGTTCAAGTGTTGGGTTTGGCGAAAGAACGGACTCACGGTCTATATAGGCTGGACGCTTAAAGTGCTTACTTAACGCGAGTCCTTGCTGCTGGTATGAAGAACCAATAGATGGGCCATAAAGTTTATCTGGTTCCTTTGCCATCTTGTGGTATACAAGCCTTCCCACCAACTGTTTGTCTTCCAGGATGATTGGGACCTCATGGGCCCTCACTTCCAACACGGCCTTCGTTCCTTTGATACCGTTTAGTCCGTACCCGAATCCTGGATCAAAGAACCCGGCATAGTGGACGCGGAACTCGCCGATGGACGGGTCATAGGGTACCATTTCACCTGCATAGGTAGGAGGAACGCTAACTTTTTCGGCTGACGCCAAGATATAGAACGCACTCTTATCCAAAATGAGTCCCTTCGATAGCGGGCCTTCGATCGCATCCCAAAAATCTTTGATCTCATAGTGATTAATATTCCCAAGGTCAATAACAGGAGAATCGCTCTTAGCCCTATAAGCAATAATGTTAGACCCGTTCCCCTGAAGATCAACTGAGATCCGCAATCCGCCCGATATCTTAGCCTCAAGAGGGTTTTCATCATCCGCGTAAACCAACTGCTCTGTCTTTGATAACTTAGACAGCATCTCGTCGGTAACATCGATCGGCTTCCCTTGGATTAATCGCAATTGCGTTAACTTCATCCCTGCTCTAACCACAACCCGGAAAGTGCGCGAGACAACCTCCAGATAAAGACTTCCATGGTAAGCCTCGGGAACGGATTCAAATTCTTGGCCACCTTCAGTTATAAGCCTCGTAAAAATATCCAAGCGCCCAGTTGTGCTCTTGGGGTTTGCCTTGCCACGAACACGTGGAGGGAGAGCTAGGCTCTCTATAAGGGGAACTACATAAACCTCCCCAGGGCAGAATACGGTCGGTTCATCCAGACTGATCTCGCGCTTAATCCAGTCGCGAATCTTCTTTTCCGCTGGGAACTTCCCTGGTAGGAAGCTTGCACAAACATGGTATGCCTTGCGGCCCAACCGCAAATCGATGCTTGCTGGTTGGATCTGGCTAGGGGTGATCTGATGAGACGGGGCAATAATCTTCCCGGAATCCACGAAGCGCCGGAGCACTTGAGAAGGCAGAATCCCGCGCAACTGTTCCAAATCTTGGTTGTCACGTTCCATTGCCGAGAACAGATTGTCCACTATACACATCCCCTCTATGAATTACGGTGCCGTTCCATAGCCGCTAGCCTTTTTCGATGTCTCTCGATCAGTGTTGCCTTGTAGTACTCGCCGTAGCAGGACAAACTGCAAAATCCCCCCTCGCTTTTCTTCCCACTCCCCGTTCGCGCTCCCTCGGGGATTGCGGTTCCACAGTTCGGGCAGATGTTGGCTTCCCACAGCTTCAACAGATATTCTTTTTCGGAGTCTCCCATTGGTACGAGTTCTCCACAATAACATTCTGGATTCTCTGGAAAACTAATGACTCTTGAGGATTTGTGCTAAACAACTTGTAGAATCAGCAGCCTTGGTGCACAAATAGTGGTGCAACATATTTCTTTATGAGCTTGTTTACCATTGTTATTATACACTTTGGTACCTATTGAGAACTTCCCCAGCCAGCAACAACCCGTTAGATCAGTGCCCAAAATAACCCTTGCGTTTTCGCGTCAACTCTCTCGGCTCGGCGTTACTGTGCGCCCGCCACTGCCCTGCGATACGTCATCACATTGCGGTTATGTTCTTCCATGGTGCGGGCGAAACGGTGGTGGCCATTGTTATCGCTGACGAAGTAGAGGAAGTCGCCGTGGGCGGGATGCATTGCAGCTTGCAACGACGCGACTCCTGGATTGGCAATCGGCCCGGGAGGCAAACCGGGATACTTGTAGGTGTTATACGGCGAATCGAATTGCAGGTCCGACTGGTAGATGGTGCCGCGATACCGTCCGGCCAGCAGGGCCGCGTAGACGACGCTGGGATCGGCCCCCAGCGCCATGTTCCGAGCCAGGCGGTTGTAATACACGCTGGCCACCAGCGGACGCTCTTCCGACACCGCAGTTTCCTTCTCCACGATGGAGGCCATGGTCACGATGCGGTGCGTGTCAGCGTTGCCCAGCAGCCCGTTTTTTTGCGCTTCCTGCCGAAAACGGCGCACCATCCCTGCCGCTATGTCATGCGCGGTATCGATGCGTGTGAATTGATAAGTGTCGGGGAAGAGATATCCCTCGAGCGACTGAGCGGTGGGATCGATCTCGCGGAGGAGAAACACATCTCCCTTGGCCGCCGTGAGGAAATCGGCGGCCGTGCCCAGACCCGCCTGCTCGACCGCGGCCGCGATGTCGAACATGGTGTAGCCCTCGGGGACGACGAGGGTGCGCGCATAGACATCGCCACGTACCAGGCGGCGCCACACCTGCAAAGCGCTGGCGGGTTCGTCGAACTTGTATTCGCCGGCCTTGAGGGTCTTCAGTCCTTCGGCGTATTGCAGCATGAGAAATGCCGCCGAGCTGCGAATGACGCCTTCGCGCTGCAGATCTTGCGCTATGTGCCGCGTGCTCCAGCCCGGACGCAGCAACACGAACTTGGTCTCCGAAGGTTTCAACGGCAGCAGGGCCGCCCAGGCAAACCAGAGAGCAAACGCCAGCACGAGCGCGACCACGAGTTTGAAGAATGTTCGCATGGAGGACAGCAGTTTAGATGATGAGCGGCGCCGGTGCGCTGCACCGCAAGACAAAGAGCGTAGCCCAGAGTCTCATCTCTGGGCAAACAATTCGAACTGGTTCGGCCGCCGCCCTCAACGGAGTGCGAATTAAGTCAGGTTCGACTCGAGTAGGCCGACCCGGACACTTAAGCTGTCACTGGCGGTCAGCACCTTCGGGACTCGCGTTGGGGCAGGCTGGATCCTGTCTCGGGCCCGGGGCCCAGCCGCAGAGAAATAGCTCGCTGGAATCCCTAGGGTGGGTATATAGTGTGAGGCCGTTGGGAGCAAAAACAGGAATTACGGCTTAAGGGTAAAAACGCAAGGAGACGAAAATGGCACCCCACCGTTTCAAAAACAGAAGTTCTACATTGTAGGACACAACCCTAACACGGTTGCAGACGCACAAACTTACCTGGACGCGGGAGCCAATGCACTGGAACCCGACGTCTGCTTCGACGCGGATGAGCCAGACCAGTATTTCGTGAGCCACAGTCACGTATCGAGCGATGAAGACTCGCACGACTTCGATCACGAACACAGCCTGGCCAACTACATGCGAGGACTCGCGGCCTTGATCCTTTCGACGCAGAAGAGCTACAACCTGGCTCTGATCTGGTTCGACTACAAGGACTCTCCTGAGGGCGATATCAACAAGTTACTCAAGATCGTGCACGACAACTTCACGGTGGTCAATCCGATTTGCGCCGGCGTCGCGATCATGGTCAGCGTCGCCCACGTCTCGGAAGCCTCTTTTGTGAACAGCTACGATGAGAGTGTGAATAATGCCGGAGTGGCCATTGACCAGGATGACGATAGCAAAGCCGTACAGCAGAACTTCAACGCTGCGCTGCAAACGCGATTCGCCTACGCCGACGGAATCATGGTTGGCGGCTCCCCCATCGGTATCTTTACGTCGGTCATGAAGGCCAAGGTTTTGCAAGCGCAGACTCCGGATCCCAGCAAGACCTTCAGGATGGTCCACACCTGGGTTCTGGCGGACTCCGATTCAATCCGCAGCTATCTCGATTTGCACATCGACGGGATTATCGTGAACGCCGGCACGGTGCCAACCTTGAAGGCGATCCTGCTGGAGAAGCACTACCTGCCGATGTATGAGCTGGCGCAGAACGGATACAATCCCTGGGGCGCGCCGCCGATCCCGCAGTATTGGGGGACGGTCCAGACGCAGGACGTAATGTGGGCCGGCACGGATGCAGCGGTGAAGCTCACTTTGACCGGAGCCAACGGCTCACTGCAGTGTCCGATCGACGGCTCATGGGCAAAAGTACTGGAACAAGGCGACTCAAACGGTGTAACGTGGCAGGGGCTGAATATCGGCGAGATCACAAGCCTGAAAGCTGAGCTCGTCAATACCGCCGGCAGCGCTCCGGATTGGCTGCCCGCAATGATTACGGTGGGAAGCAACCTGATGCCCAACCCGGTATTTTTCAACTACGGACCAAACGATTGGGTGAAGTTTGGGTCCCCAGTGACTAAACAGCCAGAGCAGAACCCAAGCATGTAGCCGGACCCTCGGTTGTCCTATCAACGGAAAATCTCAGTAGGTGCGTCCGACTGCACAGAGGAAAAATCTCGCCGGCACCGTCCAACTCCGGCATGGCTCGGCACGAAGCCTGGCCGTGACGGCCCGAAGGTCCCTATCTAAGAGGTCCGGGCGATTTGGATCTCATCATCATGCCAGCTTCCGATTCGCGCGCTGCTCGGCAAGCAAACAGCGGAGCCGCAAGTCTCATCTCTGGGCAAACAATTCGGACAAGAATCCGTGTTCATCCGCGCGGATACGTGGCTACGGGTTTCTGTTCTTCCGGAATTCCAGGAACGATTGCAGGATCAACACGGCCGCCAGTTGGTCCACCACGCCCGCGCGCTGCCGGATGCTCATGTCGGTTTCACGCAACAGCCGATTGGCTTCGACCGAAGTCAAGCGCTCGTCGAACAGGTGGACCGGCAGCTTGAACCTGCGGCGCAATTCTTCGGCGAACACCCGCACTTTCTCCGACTGGATGCCTTCGCTTCCGCTCATGCGCAGAGGCAGTCCCATCACCAGCTCAGCGATGTGGAATTGCTTGATCACACGCCGCAAGTGGTCCAGATCGTTGCGCTTGTTGCTGCGGCGCAGAGTAGGCAGGCCCTGGGCCGTGACCCCCAATTCGTCGCTCACCGCCAGGCCAATGTTCCGCGCGCCGAAATCCAGCGCCAGGATGCGGCGAGGTTGATCAACTGGCTGCGCCGTCGTAAAAGTATTTTCCATCTGGGACACAGCAAAAGTATCATGTTCGGAATTCCAGGCTTATGCGAGTACCATAGGCGAAATGCCAGAAGAGCTGCTGGACAACGTAGAGCCACACCGCACGCGGCACGACGATCCCGACGTGGACGCGAATGCGGCAGGCGGCCCGGCCACTATTCCGCAGGTGTCGATCAACCGCTCGACGGTCGCCGAGCTGGAGCGCCGCCGCATTCTGCGCGTCCAAGCATCGGCGTTGCTGATCCTGGCGATTGCGGCCGTGCTGACCATGCTCTACATCGGCAAGCTGATCCTGGTCGTTGTTCTGGTCTCGATCCTGATCGCCTTCGTTCTGGCGCCGCTGGTTGACCTGCTCACCAGGTTTGAAATACCGAATGCCCTGGCGTCGCTGATCGCCGTGCTGCTGCTGGTGATCGCTGGGGGCGCAGCCACCTATCTCTCCTATAGCCGCGCTTTGTCGTTCATGCAGGAGTTGCCCCAGTACAAGGCCAGGATCCAGCAGATGATGGGGGGACTGCGCGAGGAAGCCGAACAGATTCAGCGGACCACCGAGACGATGTTGCCTTCCTCGGAAGCCGACAAGAAGACCGTGACCGTGCGCCAGTCGAGCGACTGGACCGACCTGGTCAGCCGCAATGCCAGTTCGGTGTCGGAGTTGGTGCTGACCATCACCTTTGTACCGTTCCTGGTTTTCTTCATGCTGAGTTGGCAGGACCACGTGCGCTCTGCCTCGGTGATGCTGTTCAGCATGGAGAACCGCAATACCGCTTACGTCATGCTGGGTCTGATTGCGCGCATGATTCGCTCTTTCATTGTCGGCAACTTCATCATTGGGGTTTTCCTG
The DNA here is from genome assembly GCA_036511435.1 of Terriglobales bacterium. GTDB lineage: Bacteria > Acidobacteriota > Terriglobia > Terriglobales > Acidobacteriaceae > Bog-257. The sequence goes on from DATCCF010000132.1 coordinate 6,447, forward strand.
AGCGTGTGCAGCATTGCCGTGTTCGGAATGATGGGCCTGCCCTACTTCTACTTCCTTGGAGCTATCAGCGGATTTCTAAGCCTGATTCCTTACCTCGGCGTTCTCCTCGCCATCATTCCGCCGCTCATCGCTGACCTGGGACACCTGACAACGGCCACGTTCCTCATCGTAGTCGCCGTGGTCCTGGGGCTGCACTTGATCGCCATGAACGTGCTCTATCCCAAGATCCTGGGCAAGCGCCTGCAACTGAACCCGCTGGCGGTTACCATCTCTCTGCTGTTCTGGGGATGGCTGTGGGGCGCGATGGGACTGATTCTCGCCGTACCTCTCATGGGCGCTTGCAAAATCATCTGCGACCACATCGAGCGGCTGCGGCCCTACGGCGCCTGGCTGGGAGAATAGGCGGCGCGGGTTTGATGGTGGGAAGGGCCGTTTACGTCTTCTTGTGGAACTCAACCCCAAGAAAATCGTCTGAGAAAGCTGCCTGCATCGAAGGGAGTGCTGCGTAACGATACCTTGTGCGCGGGCACGCCTGGCAGCATAATGCACGACAGGAGGGCCCATGGCGGGTAAGCAGTCTGGAGGCGACCCGGCGGCGGCGCGTGGGGACCAATGGCCGACAACGGTGGCGGCGCTGGTAGTGGGCATGGCGTTGTTCGCCTTATGGTTCTGGCTGCTGCCCGGGTGGCTCGGCTTGCGCGTGGAAACCGCAGGCGCGTCGCGTTGGCGGTGGTTGGCGGCGGTTCCGTCGGTGCTTGGATTCGCCGTGGCACTGCGCTGCGTGTGGGACTTCGGGCGGACGGGACACGGCACACCCGCGCCCATTGCTCCGCCGCAGCGATTGGTGGTGGTGGGGTTCTACCGCTACGTGAGAAACCCCATGTACGTGGGCTTCGCCGCCGGATGGATCGGGCTTTGGGTGGTCTTCGGACACGCCAACCCGGTGGCAATCGCCGTCGCCGCGGCCGTTGCCCTGGCGGTGCATCTGTTTGTGGTCTTCTATGAAGAGCCGATATTGCGCAAGAAGTTCGGCGCGGACTATGTCGACTATTGCCAAAACGTAGGCCGCTGGTGGCCGCGCTGGCGAGGCTGGGATAAGCGGCCATAGCTGCGGTGCAGGGAACTCCGAGCAGGCTCCCGTCGGGATCGCTAGTGTAATGGCCTGATTACAACATCTATGGTGGGTCACAAGAAATCTCAATCGGTCAGGGTCCTGGGTATTGTGTCGGCCTTTTCTGGGCTTGCCCGCATATCACTCGCGCAGGTGACAGACGTCATTGCCAAAACGCGTGCTCGAGCGTGAAATCCTAATGGGTGTCTGGGAAAGATGCCCGGCGTTTTTAACCCGCTCCTAGCCCAAGCCGCGCGGCGAGAGGCAGACCTCCGACCTTCGTTCTCCCAGACGTCCCAGCGGGCCGTCGGTGCCAATAGGTATAAAGGAGATGAAGGCAATGCCTAACAGGATAGCCTCTGAGACTTTAATCCCCTGCGGACGTTCGCTCGTTGTCAGCTTCGCGTTCACTATGACAGTTGTGGTTGGGTTGACGATTCCCCTGTCCCAATCGGCACAAGCCCAGAACTACCAAGTTTTGCACTACTTCACTGGAGGGGCAGACGGCACGTATCCGGCGGCAAGTCTCACGATGGATGCTGACGGGAACTACTACGGTACGAGCAACGGCGGCCGGGGCAAAGTGTTTAAGCTGTCTCACAAGGATACTGGCTGGATTTTCACGCCACTCCAGACGTTGACTGGGAGCTCTGCCTATGCCCCAGTAGTTTTCGGTCGGGACGGTGCTCTTTATGGAACGACTAGGGGCGGAGGCCGCAGCGGTTGCGGCACAATTTTCAAGCTGACGCCCCCAGAACACGTCTCGCCCAACATAATGGGTGGCTGGACGGAAACCGTCCTATATGAGTTCAGAGGTGCACCGGACGGGTGCGATCCCGTCTTTAGTCCGGTTACCTTTGATGGCGCAGGAAACATGTACCTCACAACCGCACTGGGTGGCGCGGACTACGACGGAGGGGCCGTCATTAAGCTAAGCCCCTATCATGGGGGGTGGATCGAAAGCGTTATACACAGCTTTCCCTACTACAGCAACCCGCTAAGCGGTGTGATCCTCGACAACTCAGGCAACCTTTACGGTACCTTGTTGCGAGATTCCGTCTTCCAATTAACGCCTTCCGGAAGTTCGTGGATACTGAGCATTCTCCACGACTTTGGCGGCGAAAACAATGGGAACTATCCTACCGGAGGCTTGGTCATGGACCAAGCTGGCAATCTTTATGGCACCACCAGATCGTTTGGCCCTAACGGAGGCGGCACAGTTTTCGAGTTGGTACCTGCAAACGGTAGTTGGACATTCTCGCTCCTACACAGCTTTACTGGATATGCCGATGGGGGACCCTGGGGCAGTCTGGCTATGGACGCAACGGGTAATCTCTACGGCACAACCTGTTATGACAGCGCTTATGGCCATGGGGCGGTTTTCAAGCTGACGCGTGGAATTAGCGGCTGGACGTACACTTCGCTTCACGACTTCACTGGCAGCGACGGCGGATATCCCTATGCGGGCGTGGTGTTCGATAAGACTGGCAATCTCTACGGCGCTACCACGGGCGGCGGCATTGGATGTGGATCATATGGCTGCGGAGTTGTGTTCCAGATCACGCCGTGACGCCTTAGCCACGAAGCCTTCAACGCGACCGGATGGGGCAATCTCGTCGCTGGTGAACAATCGCCATATCGCAAGCAACCGTTCCGCGGCCCAGCCAGGATTGGTTGTGAAATGGGCTGTTGTCCGCGGGTGATCCGCCCAACCCCTCGACATGCTGAAAATCCGAAGGGTGCCCCACTCAAGCTTCTTTTGCTTGGGTGGGGCCCTTTGTTCGTATTGGCAAAAAACCCCGCGCAGACAAAAGAGGCTTGGACGAGGCACCCGCGTAGATCCCGCGCGGGCTGATAAACAAAGAAGGACTTGGACGCGAACCTGAAGGTCCGCACTACCCGAACGTCGCGTTGTCCGCGGCCGTAGCCACTCGGGAACTGCCCTTGTCCGACGGCGATGGCCGCGATGATGGGAAACGGTTCCGCGCCCGACACACCGCGTCAGGCAGCGGCGTGTCCGGCGGCCCATGCACGCAAGCCAGACAAAAGTATGAGCATCGAATACGAATGCCGCTTCATGAAATTCTCCCGATGCAGTCCAATAGGGATTGCGCGCCAATGCCCGTGAATGCGCACTACGCTGCGCGGAAGCGGCGCGGCTATTGAGTGCTGCATAAGTTATGTCCGGTTTTCGCTATCTCTGAGTTGTCATCACGAACGGCCTTTAGAGCGTGTGTGAGAACCCCTGTCGTCCCTACGGGACTCGGATCTATTTCCGTCTTTCCCAGCACTCCGCCTCCGGCTCCATGCTGGGCTAGACTGAGCCGCGCCGACGGCGCTGGATTTTCGGCCATCTAGTCCACTGGCAAATACCAAGTTTGGTTCTCACACACGCTCTTGAGCCCCGTGATTTCTCCATCCCGG
>DATCCF010000133.1:0-5420 GCA_036511435.1 Terriglobales bacterium
TCCATTTCTAGGCGCAAGACTCGAGCAGCGGCTGTCCAGGTAAAAGGTGACCGAGTATGCCAGAGAAGGCAAGTTCCAAGGCAATTCAAGACGTGACGGAAGAAGACGTGCTGAAAGCTGTCTCAAGGCGCAACTTCATCAAAGGCGTCATCACCTGCGGCGTGGCCGTCTCCTCCGCGAGTTATCTCTTTCGCGCCTCCTCTATTCTGCAGGGCCAGCAATTGGCTGCCGGCGTGGGCGAGCGCCTCATTACTCTCAACGTTAACGGTCTGCAGCGGCGCGTCGATGTCATGAAGCAAGAGACGTTGGCATGGACGCTGCGTTACAAGCTGGGCCTTACGGGTACCAAGCTCGGATGCGACCGAGCTGAATGCGGAGCTTGCACCGTCCTTTTAGACGACATTCCTTATTATTCGTGTTCGGTGCTCACACACACAGTGCGCGGCCGGAAAGTTGTGACGATCGAAGGCCTGGCAAGCGCCGACGGAACCTTGCATCCGGTACAGCAGGGCGTCATCGATGAACAGGGATTTCAGTGCGCGTTCTGCATGTCCGGATTCATTATGACCGCCGTCGGATACCTGAAAACCCATCCCAATCCCACCCGCCAGGAGCTGGCGCACGGGGTTTCGGGAAATCTGTGCCGCTGCCAGGATTACGACAAGATTCTCACCGCGTTGATGCGCGGGGCTGAGAATATGCGGGGGACTAACCTTGGATAACAAGAAAGTCGCTGACGCCTCCAAATCGACCGAGCGCGAGTACGGAGTGGGGTACAAGCTGATCGGCAAGAACTACGAAACCGCCGACCTCTACGCAAAAGTCACGGGCACCGCAAAGTACGCTGAAGATTTTCGCGCGGACGGCATGCTGTTCTGCAAGCTGCTGCTCAGCCCAATGCCGCATGCACGCGTAAGGCGCATCGATACGAAGGCAGCGCTCGCGATGCCCGGCGTCAAAGCCATTCTCACAGCGGACGATCTCCCCGCTCCGGCCGATACCCTTACGGACAATGGAACGGTGATCAAGGCCAGCAAGTGGGGTGAACGCGGTCTCACCATGGAGCCGGTTTATCAGGGCGAACCGATTCTCGCGGTGGCCGCAATCGACGAACTCACTGCCGCGGAAGCCATCGAGAAAATTCAGATCGATTTTGAACCGCTTCCATTCGTGCTCGATCCGCTCGATACCTTGCGACCTGGTGGTCCGAACCCGCGAACCGATGGCAACGTCTGGACCCGGCCTGCTGCGGGCGGTTCGCAAGGCCCGGGTGCACCGACGGTCACGGAGCTTAAGTGGACCAAGGCCGACTTCGCGGATGAAAAGCATGGCCGTCTTCCGATGGGCAAGGCTCCAGACGAATGGTCTTACGGCGATCTCGATTCCGGATTCAAGAATGCGGCGCTGGTTCTTGACGAGACGTTCGTCACTCCCGACACCAGTCATCAGACTCTTGAGACCCGCAGCGCACTGGCTTACTGGCAGAACGGCAAGGTCTATATTTACACCGGCACTCAAAGCACCGCGCAAACGCTGCCCGCCATTGCACGCTGGCTGAACATCGATCCAGAGAAAGTCGTTTTCATCAGCGAATATACCGGAGGCGGGTTCGGCAGCAAGATCACGGGCGGCGTGACGATGATCATCCCCGCGCTGCTGGCGAAGAAAACGAACGCTCCGGTGATGATGCGCATTAGCCGCGAGGAGGAGACCTTCATCGGACGCGCGCGTCCCAGTTTTCAAGGAAGGATGAAAGTCGGCTTCTCGAAAGAGGGACGAATCACGGCCCTCGACATGTTCGTCGTTTCCAACAACGGTCCATACGACGCACAGGGCGATGTCCCTTCGTCGGGTCGCATCGTCTCTCTGTTGTATCAGCCACAAGCCATGCGCTGGCGTGGGGTGACGGTGCTAACGAATACACCGCCCCGAAGTGCGCAGAGTTCGCCGGGCGGGTTGCAGGGCATTGTCATCATCGAGCCGATCATCGCGAAAGCCGGGCGCAAGCTCGGAGTTGACCAGGTGGCGATCCGCCGTATCAACTGCCCCGAGGGCAAAGCCCCGTTCGGACCAGCAGTGCAGGGGAAGCGGCAGTACGCCACCAGTGCGTTTCTCAAAGAAGCGCTCGACCGCGGCGCGGAGCAGTTCAAGTGGAGCGAGAGAATTGCACGCACCCCGAAGAGGATCGCCACGAAAGTCCGCGGCGTCGGGGTATCGCTAAGCTGTTACGTTGGAGGCACGATCGGGTTCGATGGTCTTCTTGTTATCAAGCCGGATGGCCGGATCAACTTCCAGTCTGGCATCGGCAACCTGGGAACGGAGTCGGTGATTGACGTACATCGCGTTGGCGCCGAGATCCTCGGCGTGCCATGGGAGAAATGCGACGTGACGTGGGGCAACACGGCGAAGAATCTTCCTTTTACCTGCGTCTCCGGCGGCAGCCAGACAACCCACGCGATGACGCGGGCGGCGTATGCGACGGCCATGGACGCCAAGAAGAAGCTCCAGGAAATCGCGGCCAGGAAACTCGGCGGCAAACCGGAACAGTACGAGGTCGCGAACGAACGTGTTTTCCGCAAGGGCGGCGGAGCCGGGATGACTTTGGCGCAGGCCGCGCAACATGCGATTGAACTGGGAGGCGTTTACGATGGCCACGAGGTGCCCGAAGATGTCCACAAATTGACGAAGGCCTCCGTAGCGGCGTTGGCGGGCCAGGGTTTGGTGGCGGCAGCCAAGGACAATTATCCTCGCGACGGCGCCACGTTTTCCTACGTCGCCAGCTTCGCTGAGGTTGAAGTCGATGTCGAAACCGGCAAATACTACATCGTGGATTTCCTCGCCTCCGCCGATGTGGGGACGGTGATCCACCCCCGTGCGCTTGGCGGCCAGGTGCTCGGCCGTTCGACCTTGGGCATCGGCCATGCGATCGGTCAGAAATGGGTGTTCGATCCGCACTATGGCGTGATGCTTTCCACGAGGTTCTATCAAAGCAAGCCGCCGACGATTCTGGATGTTCCCGTCAATATGCAATGGACGGCGTTGGATATTCCGGACCCGGAAACGCCGGCTGGCGCGCGCGGTGTCGGCGAGCCGCCGGTTGGAGGTGGGTGCGCCTCCGTCTTGAACGCCCTCTCGGATGCGCTGGGGGACGAGATTTTCCAGCGCGCTCCTGTGAACGCCGACACGATTCTGACGTCGCTCGAAGCGGGCCGACCGATGCAGCATGCGCTGATGGCGCATATTTGATGGAGGTTTGAAGGAGAGTATGGCTGTCATTCGAGACGTAATGGCCACGTTCGAGCTGTACCAGCCGAGTTCCGTCGCTGACGCGCAGAGGCTTCTCGCACAGCACGGACCTGACACCTTGGTGCTGGCCGGAGGTCTCGACAGCTTCGACTGGTTGAAAGATCGAATCAAGAAGCCGAAGACTGTGATCGATCTGAGCGGAATCGAGGAACTGCGCGGAGTTCGCACGTCCGGCGATGGTATCGAGATCGGCGCCATGACCACGCTCACCGAGGTGGTGAATCATCCCATCGTCAAGCAGAAGTATGGTCTGCTGGCGCAGGCCGCGGAACTGGTGGCGTCGCCGCAAATCCGTAACCAAGGAACACTCGGCGGCAATGTTACGCAGGACACGCGCTGCTGGTATTACCGAGGCGGTTGGCCGTGCTACCGCGCCGGCGGCAACGTTTGCTATGCCGATACACCGGAGGGACGCAACCGCGAGCATGCGATCCTGCACGCCGACCGCTGCGTGGCGGTGAATCCCTCCGATTCAGCCCCAGCCCTGATTGCCCTCGACGCCAAGTTCGTGGTGCGCACGCGAAAGGGTGAGCGAATAGTGGATGCAGAGGACTACTTTGTGGGTCCTGAAATCGACATTACCCGGCTGCACATTTTGCAGGCCGGAGACCTGCTTACCGCCATTCGTATTCCGTCCAACTGGGCGGGCGCGCAATTCTATTTTGAGAAAGTGCGAGACCGCAACGTTTGGGACTTCCCGCTCATGAATGTAGCCTCTTCCATGGTGTTATCCGGCAACACAATCGACCGCATCCGAATCGCGGTGAATGGCGCCGCCGCACGGCCGTTAAGGCTAAAGGCAGTCGAAGATGCAGTTCGAGGCAAGCCACGCGACCCGGCAACTGGTGAGATGGCGGGAAGAGTAGCCGTGCAAGGAGCGGTCCCGCTGCAGTTCAATGCCTATAAGATCCCGCTGATGAGAAATCTGGTGAAGCGCGCCATCAGTGGAGTGGAGGAAGCAACATGGACTTCGTAGAGTGGGCGACGAGTCCGTGGGGGCAGAGTGTCCCGATTCATATTGCCTGGTTTTTGATCTGGGTAGCTGTCATCGCGGGGTTGCTGTTCCTGCTCGTCCACGCCATCTACGTAAGGTATTTCGCGAAAGCAAAAGAGTTTGCGGGCAATGTTTTGCCGGCCGTATCGGCGCGCATACCTGAGCATGTGCCCAGACACTCGTTGACCGCGCGGATATTTCATTGGATCATGGCAGCCTCGATGTTAACGTTGCTGTTTACCGCCTTCCTTCCGAGGGTGGGCGTCCAGTTTCCGTGGGTGACCTGTCACTGGATCGCCGGTGCTGTGTTAACGGTTTCGATCATTTTTCACATCATCCACGCATCCTTCTTTATGGACTTCTGGGCGATCTGGCCTGACCGGATTGACCTGCGGGACGCATGGCGAAGAACGCTGCGGTTTGCGGGGAGGGCCGAGCCACCACCGGACAAATTTGCCAAATATCCTTTGGAGAACAAGCTCTACCACGGCGCCATCATCGCCGCCGGTCTGTCTACAATCGTAACGGGTGTCTTCATGATGTTTCGGGTGCGCACCGTCTTCTTTCCCCGCAATCCGTATCTGTTCAGCGACATGACCTGGGGCATGATGTACGTGCTGCACGGACTGGCGGGGGTCGGACTGATCGCGTTGATCATGGTGCACGTCTACTTCGGACTCCGGCCGGAGAAGCGCGCGATCACGAAATCGATGATCTTCGGCTGGATGAGCCGCGATTTTTACTTGAAGGAACACGATCCCAAACGATGGGTGGTCGAGGCAGCATCTTCGCCATCGACATCCGACCGGGCGAAGGGTCGAGGGCGAACCGATGCGGGCTGAGATATTGAATCGCTGTGAAGCTGTGGAAGAGTGCTACGAGTTTATGCTGGCCTACGCAGCCCAGGGTCTTCCCACTGACGAAGGCAGCAAATCGGGTGGACAAGTCCGTGAGTTCCTGCAGCGCGCGGTGACAGCCTTGACGGGGCTGGCGGAAACTTGTGCGATGGCAGTCAGAGAGGAAGGTCTTGAGCCAGCCGACAAATACGTGGCATTTTTTGCGGTGCTCGATCGCGACTCGCGCGACTCTCTTGCCGCCATTGAGTTGGTTCTGGCCCAAC
>DATCCF010000134.1:0-4149 GCA_036511435.1 Terriglobales bacterium
GAGATAGCTTTCGATTCCAGTCGTCGGATTGAGAGGCCCTGCAATCAGCGTCCAGCCGGTTGGCGTTGTGACGGTGATGTTCGCGGCGTTATCATGAGTGCCGACGTAGCAGAAAATTACGTCGCCTCTTTGCACCCCAGCGGAAGAATTGACGGTGATTGAAGTGGCACCCGAGCTGGCACTGGCACCTACTGCCGGCGGGGTCGGCAGCCCCTTGGAAGCCAGCCGAAACAACGATTCGTGTGCGCCGTTAAAGACCGGAGTTGCCACTACTTTTTCGGAGAGTTCTGGCAGACCGCCAAACTGCACAACATTGCCTTCCGCCAGTATGCATGCGCCGGACTCGAGTCGCCGTTGGATCTCACTGTCCGGCACCTCGCGGCCGAACGAGGAAAAATGGCCCGACCCAAAGAGTAGCGTTCTCGGATAGAGCGACTGCAATATGGGAGCGTGTACGCCGCCCGACCATGCGTTTCCAAATTCCAGGGCGAAACTCGGCAGCGAAGAGGGGTAAAATCCCATTCGCAAACAGTCCTTGGGACCAGCCAGCGCGATGTTCCTGACCTCCTCGCGGTAAGCGTTGCGTGTGGCGACCCATTCGTCAACGGTCAATGCACTCCGTACCAGACCCAGCGCGAGCAGCACGCCGCCAATGCCGACAATTAGCGCGGCGGGCCAGTGGCGAGGGCGCACGTTGAGAGACACATCGATCAGAATAGCCACTGCGAACGCGGGTACCACCAAGACAGGGACGATGTAGCGGATGTCATAGAGCCCTACTTGGATAGCAGGGTGCGCGGCAGTAATTAGAACCTGAATAACGATCACGACGCCGCCGAGCAGGAGGAAACGAGAGGCGGGTTTGACGTCATATGACGATGGCAACAGGAATCGGCCGGATATCGACAAGAACAGGAAGTAGGAGAGTGCTACGAACAAATACGGTTCTGTATGGTAGATCATCTGGAGGCCTGCACTAAACGCATCCGGCGTGGGCAAACCCTTGGCTCCGGTGCCGTAGAAGCCACGATGAAGGAGAATCGATAAAAGCCAGTTCCCTGCCGTCGGAAGAAGGGTAAAGATAGGCAATGTCAGGATCAGGAACCCACAACAGAACGCAAGCCAGAATCTCGAGATCTGCCGCCATCCTGCGAGCAACAACGAAAACGCTCCGAGCGGCAGGAATGTAACCTTCGTGACCACGCCGAAGGCAAAAAGAGCACCAGATGTGTAGGCAGTCCAAGGCCTTGCGGTATAGTCGGATCGTTCGCCACCGAAGAGCAGAGGAACAAATGGAATGAAGAATGCGCACGCTACTGCGACCAAAAGAGGCTCGGGAGAAACCCGTGTTTGTGCAATAAGCACTTGCGGGAAGAGCCAAATCGCCGCTTCGAAGCCCAAAGCTGCAAGCAAGGAGCGGGAGTGCGAGTATATGCTTCGTGCGCAGATAAACACCGCGGCACAGACCAGCAGGTTCAGCGCCAGGTTGATGGCGTGCAGAAACGCCTCGGGATCGGCCAAAACTGCTTCCTCCAGGCTTTGCGTGTGTCCCGCGACTGACCGGATTGACCACGTGACGAAAATAACGGCCGCGCCAAGTTCTTGCAGAGTGGTGCCGGGGTGTTCCATGAGGCGAGGTTCGGTGAACTCAAGGATGTCCAGCGCATTGAAGAGGTACGCGTAGTCCGGATCACTATTGTAGACGAGGTAATAGGGGCCGGCCTTAGAAGTGAGTACGCTCGAAAGCACGAAGAGCAACGCAGGTATGATCAATAAGTATCTTGTTGAAGTCCTGGATGCACTTTCCATGAAACAGCCCTCCTCAGGCAACCCCATCTGATTTAAGAAGTTCTATTTCCACGAAACTGCCGAAATGGGGAGAGACTTTCAGCGGGAGCTTGTCGAATGTCGTAGCGTATTTCCAGGCACTTTCCGGCAAAAGAGACCAACGCTTCAACCCGCCCGACAGCCAATAGCGCAGCGGCGTCGTAGGGTTGTATTGGAGCAGTTTCAGATTGGGGAACTCCCGCTCGAATCTCGACCGATCACGCGCAAAGACTATCCAGGCGAGGGCGCCATTGGCCCCGCTTAGGGGCCTGTGCTTGCGAATTGCCATGATTTCGATTCGGGAGCGTAGCGATCGCCGTGGAAATAATGCAAGATGGGAGAACTGATCCAGCCACGATTCTGGTCGGCAATGAACGATCGTCCGTTGGGGACGAGACATCTCGCGGCCTCGGAGAGAAACGCTGCCGCGTCGGAAATATGGTGGAAAACGTTCAGCATTCCGCGATGATCAATGACGACGGCTCTCCCTTGAACGGTACCGGAGTGAATTTGGGGAAGTTTCAGGACCGTGCCGACCGCGACGAATTTCGAAACACCTTGCAGCCGCGCCTGCTCCAACGTCCCGGATTCTCGACGATTGGCGCCTATGCCGCCCACCACCGCTGCCAGATGAATCACGATTTCCGGGCGCGCGTCGGCGCACATCCGCACGACGGCGTCCGCGCGGCGCAAGTCGTAGTCGCGCGAACGCGGTACGAATACTTACCGCATCCTGCCCACCGCAATTCCGCGACTACGTGGCTGCCCAGGAACCCAGCGCCTCCCGTTACTGCCACCCGTTTTCCCGCCGACGATTTTCCCGTCTTCTCAGCCATTATTTCGTTCCTTGCCGGCGGAACCCCAATTGGTTCAGACCAGTTTTAACGCTCCTAGTATTGCCGCACCCGCGATGCGATGCGCCTGAGATTGCGCCATCGATTTGGTCACCCTGCCGCCACGTCGCCGCACCTCCCTGACGCGATGATCGCTGGTACGGAAACTGATAGTATAGCATGCTGTATGCCGATTGAACCGTCCTGCACCTCGTTTCACGTCCTTTGAACCGATGCTTAGTACTCATACCAAGGTTAAGATTGCCCGCGCACTTTCGCGGACCGTTCGCGCCGTGCGTAGTCTGGCCGGTCGGGATTCGAAGGAAGTCGAAGTGGTTCGTGACGGACTCAAGTGGCGGCTCGACCTGGAGCAGGGCATCGACCTCGCAATCTACCTGCTGGGTGCGTTCGAACGCCCTACGGTGAATGCATATCGCAAAATTGTCAAGCACGGCGACACGGTCCTCGACATTGGTGCAAACGTCGGAGCGCATACCCTCCACTTGGCCAGACTCGTCGGCGACAAAGGCGTTGTGATCGCCTATGAACCCACCGCGTACGCGGTGCACAAGCTGCGGCAAAACCTTGCTTTGAATCCCTGCCTCGTGCAGCGCGTCACTGTCGCGCAATTGATGCTCACCGATAGCGACGATCAGATTCCCGAACACGAGATCTACAGCGCTTGGCCTCTGAACACCGAGGAAAATCTGCACGCTGGTCATCGCGGCCAACTTAAGTCAACTGAGGGCTCCAGAGCGCTCAAGCTCGACAGTCACCTGCAAAGCCTCAATTTGAAGAAAGTGGATTTCATCAAGATGGACGTTGACGGGTTCGAGTGTCATGTCCTTGGCGGCGCGACGGCGACGCTGGAGACTTCTAAGCCCGCAATCCTGATGGAGTTGTCGCCGTATCTCTATTCGGAACACGACAAATCTCTCGATGATCTGCTATCACTGTTGACTCGCGCCGGCTATTCAATGTTTTATCTCCACGATAGATCCGAACTGCCGATGGAGTCACGTCGAATCCATGCTATGGTGCCGGCCGGCAGCAGCATCAACGTGATCGCGAAGTTCCAGGGCCCCAAAACGCGGTCCTGATTAACGAATCATTCCCGGTTGGCGCGCGTCGGCGTACATCCAGGCGACGGCGTGCGCGCGGCGCAAGTCGTAGTCGCGCGAACGCGACGAATACCTCGGCGCATCCCGCCCGCCGCAATCCAACCACCGCGTGGCTGCCCAGGAATCTTCGTATAGTACCGCCTACGCGATGCTGCAACGCATAAATCAGACGGCCGCCCCGCCGGATGACTCATGCGGGTTTCTCCAGCACTACCATCATTCGCATTCCGGTCAGCCAACCGGCGAAAGGCCGCATGATCTGATCCTCGAGCTTTTGCAGGGTCGCGAAGCCGGTGCTCGGAAGGTAATTTCGATAGCCGAAGCCGCCAGTGAGTGGATAAAGCAGAAATCCAAATTTCTCCGCATGC
>DATCCF010000135.1:0-9476 GCA_036511435.1 Terriglobales bacterium
ACCGTCGAATTCCTGTACCAACCGGAAAGCCACCGCTTCTCCTTCATGGAGATGAATACCCGGTTGCAAGTCGAACATCCGGTGACCGAATGCACCACCGGTTGCGACCTCGTCAAGCTCCAGATTCACGTTGCACGCGGCGGACACTTGGAAGGAGAATCGCCCCGAACCAGCGGTCACGCGATTGAAGTACGGCTGAACGCCGAAGATCCGGGAAACGGTTTCGCTCCGGCTCCAGGTGTAATTGAGCGGTTCAGGCTAGCGACCGGCCCGGGGGTGCGCATCGACACCGGTGTCGCGGTAGGCGATGCCATCCCACCCGACTTCGACTCCATGATCGCCAAGATCATTGCCTACGGGCAAAACCGGAAGGAAGCGCTCTCCAGGCTGCAGCGAGTGCTCCGTGAGAGCGTTGTCGTCATCCGGGGAGGAACCAGTAACAAGGCGTTTCTGCTGGAGTTGCTGAACCGCGCTGAGGTGCAGCGTGCGGAAGTAGATATCGGATGGCTGGACCGTCTGGCCGCGGATGGCGGGCATTGTTCCAGGCGCCACGCCGATGTGGCGCTGGTGCAGGCGGCAATCGAAGCTTACTCTGCCGAGTTGGCGGTAGAGCAGACGCAGTTCTATGCCTCAGCCGTCCGCGGGCGGCCACACGTTCGCAATGAGCTAGGCCGGACGGTGGAACTACGCTATCGAGGCCAAAGATACTCTCTCAGAGTTTGTTGCCTCGGTCCCCACCAGTACCGCGTAGAAGTGGATGGATCGCGCATCGAGGCCCTTATCCACCCTCTGGGCCGGTTTGAATATTGGCTCACCGCCTTGGGGCGCCGCTTCCACGTCGTCTCCGTGGTTCAAGGTCTGAATTACCGTATCGAGGTGGACGGCGTCTCGCACTCGATTGATCGCGATGCAGGCGGATTGGTGCACGCGCCGGGGCCGTCGGTAGTCGTCTCCATTGCCGTGAAAGCGGGCGACATGGTTTCGGTCGGGGATACCTTGGCGGTGCTGGAAGCCATGAAAATGGAGATGGCAGTCGTCGCCCCATTTTCCGGAAGAGTCCGGCAGGTGATGACGATACCCCATGTGCAGGTGGACGCCGGAGTTCCGCTGCTGCAAATCGAAGCCCTCGCGGATGACCAGACGTTGGCAACCACGGAGCGGCTGGTATTTGGCGAGTCGCCCACTGCCAGCGAACCTGGACAGGACAATCAATCGCACTGGCGCCAGGACCTGGAAGAACTGCGTCATCTCATGCTGGGCTTCGATGCTGACCCGGACCAGACGGCGCGGCTGTTCGGGCAATGGAGCCAGTTCCAGGAAGCTCCAGCGGATAGCGACGAAATAAGACGCCGCGAAGATGAGGTCCTCAATATTTTTGTGGACATATGCTCGCTGTTTCGCCGGAAGCCGAGCGTGCACGATCCCGCCAGCGGTGAAGCGCCCAGCACCGAGGCCTACCTCTTTTCCTACTCGCGCATGCTCGAAACGCACGGCGAGGGACTCCCGCCCGCGTTTGTGGAGGCGCTCCGTCGCACTCTAGCTCATTATGGCGTACAGACGCTGGACCGCTCGCCCGAACTGGAAGAGAGTTTGCTCTGGATCTACAAGTCGCATCAACGGGTGGAGCGGCAAGTGCCGCCTATTCTGGCCTTGTTGGAACGGCGTCTGGCGCATGTCGACGCCCTGGCGCCATACGCCGACGAGTCATTCCGTCTACTGCTTGACCGGATTATCGCCATCACCCGCGGGCTTTTTCCCTCCGTCAGCGACCTCGCCCGCGAACTGCGCTACCGCTGCTTCGAGCAGGCGCTGTTTGAGCAGGCACGTAAACAGATCTACGCGCAAGCCGAAGATCACCTCGCCTATCTGGCCGCCAATCCGGAGGCGGCAGGCTGGCGCGAGAGAGTAAATGCGTTGATCGAATGTCCACAACCCTTGGCGAGCTTCTTCTCCGGCCGATTTGCCGCCGCGGATCATCGCTTGCGTCAATTGATGTTGGAAGTAATGACGTCTCGATATTATCGCGGGCAATCACTCGAAAACTTTCGCACCATGCCTGTGAACGGGCACTGCAGTATATCGGCGGAATACGTGCAAGAGGGAAAGCGCGTCCACGTCTTCGCCGCTCATGCTGCGTATCAACGGCTCTCGGAAGCGGCACGGGCGATGTGCCCTTGCCTGGAGGAAGTGCCGGCGGGGGATGACATTGTCATCGATCTGTACCTTTGGAATTCCGGTTGGCTGGCCGATCCGGAGGTCACGCAGCAAGAGGTTAACTCCGGACTCAACCAGGCTCGCTTTCCTCGGCCCATTCAGCGCATCGTGGTGGCAGTCTCGGGGCCAGGTTGCGGTGAGGGCATGGCCGGCATGCAACACTTCAGCTATCAGCCGTCCACGGATACCTACGAAGAGGTAAAGCTCTTCCGCGGAATTCACCCGATGATGGCTGAACGGCTACATCTGTGGCGCTTGAAGAACTTTACCGTTGAGCGGCTGCCGTCCGTGGAAGATGTTTACCTCCTGCATGCGAAGGCCAACGATAACCCCAAAGATGAACGTTTGTTCGCGGTTGCGGAAGTGCGTGATTTGACGCCGGTGCGCGACGGGACCGGCCGCATCGTGCAACTGCCGCACTTGGAGCGCATGTTCGCGGAAACAGTAGCAGGCATCCGGCTGTTTCAGTCGCGGCGCGATCCGCGGGAGCGGCTCTATTGGAATCGGATCTTCCTCTACGTTTGGCCGGTGTTCGACCTCAAGCCGGATGAACTCAACGACATCGCTCACAAACTGGCCCTGTCGACGGACGGATTGGGATTGGAGCAAGTGGTGGTCCAGGCCCGTGTTCCCAATCCGCAGACCGGCGAGCTACGCGATACGGTGATACGCATCTCGGCTCCCGGCGATGCCGGTTTGCTTATGACCTTCCGGCCGCTCAGCACTTTACAACTGATGAAACCGCTGACCGAGTACAACCAGAAAGTTGTGCGGATGCGCCGGCGGGGACTCATTTATCCCTACGAAATCATCAAAATGCTGACCCCCGCCCGCGAGGATACCCGGGCCGAATTCCCCCACGGCGATTTTGTCGAGTGCGATCTTGACCCACAGGGCCGTCTAGTACCGGTTGATCGTCCGCCTGGGCAAAACAAATCCAATGTTATCGTTGGCGTCATCCGCAACTTTACCGCCAAGTACCCTGAGGGCATGACCCGGGTGTTGCTGCTGGGAGACCCGAGCAGGGACCTGGGCGCACTTGCCGAACCCGAATGCCAGCGCATACTGACGGCCCTGGATCTTGCCGACGAGATGGGAGTGCCGTTGGAGTGGTTTCCCATCTCGGCCGGCGCGAAGATCTCGATGGACAGCGGCGTGGAAAACATGGATTGGATTGCCCGCGTCCTGCGTCGCTTGGTCGAGTTCACGCAGGCAGGCGGCGAAGTGAATTTGGTGATCAACGGGATCAACGTGGGGGCGCAGCCCTACTGGAACGCCGAGGCGACCATGCTCATGCACACCCGCGGCATTCTGATCATGACCCCGAAAGCGGCAATGGTGCTCACCGGCAAGCGCGCCCTGGATTACTCGGGTAGTGTTTCGGCCGAGGACAACGAAGGCATTGGCGGGTACGACCGCATCATGGGTATCAACGGCCAGGCGCAGTACTGGGCGCGAGACATCGATCAAGCCTGCCACATCCTCTTGCGCCATTATGAGCATACCTACGTAGCGCCGGGCGAACGGTTCCCGCGGCGGGCCGCCACCAACGATCCCATCGACCGGGATGTGCAGGGGTATCCGCACGCTAGCGGTTCTGACAACGGCTTCGCTCGAGTGGGCGAGATCTTCTCGGACGACACTAATGCAGGGCGGAAGAAATCGTTCGACATTCGCAGCGTGATGAGGGCCGTAGTAGACCAGGACCATCATCCCCTGGAACGCTGGCCCGGCATGCGAGGCGCCGAGACTGCGGTGGTCTGGGATGCCCATCTCGGGGGCTATCCCCTTTGCCTCATCGGCATCGAATCCAAGCAGGTACCCCGGTTAGGATTTGTCCCGGCGGACGGACCCGACCAATGGAGCGCCGGGACGCTGTTTCCCCTCTCCTCTAAGAAGGTGGCCCGAGCGATCAACGCGGCGAGCAACAATCGACCGGTAGTTATTCTGGCCAATCTGTCGGGGTTTGACGGATCGCCAGAGTCAATGCGCAAGCTGCAGCTTGAATACGGCGCCCAGATCGGGCGGGCTGTGGTGAACTTCAAAGGTCCCATGATCTTTTGCGTTATTTCCCGCTATCACGGGGGCGCGTATGTAGTTTTCTCGCGGGCGCTGAACGAACAGCTCGAAGTGGTAGCGTTGGAGGGAACCTACGCTTCCGTTATTGGTGGCGCGCCAGCGGCGGCTGTCGTGTTTGCCAGCGAAGTCGACGCCAGGGCCCGCAAAGACGAGCGACTGGAGGCGCTAACCCAAGCGATGGCTAAGGCCGACGGCAAGGAGAAAGTCCGGTTGCGCGCTCAATGGAACGAACTCTTCAAAGTCGTACACTCCGAAAAGCTGGGCGAGATGGCTGTGGAGTTCGATCGCGTGCATAGCGTACATCGGGCGCTCAAAGTAGGTGCGCTGCATCATATTCTTCCGCCCGCTAGTCTTCGCCCTTACCTCGTCGATGCCGTCGAACGCGGTATGAAAGGGACGGTGCAATCCATACCCAAGAAGCCACACATCAAACATCCGATCCAAAAAGAGGTCAACGTCGAGGATATACTCATGGTTTCTCCCGTCGGGCAAGCATGATAGACGTGTATTGGCTGGAGCAGACCGAAGCCGACCTGCCCACGGAGAATGACTGGTTGAGTGCCAGCGAAGTGCTCCGCCTGGATGGCATGCGTTTTGCCAAACGCCACGCCGACTGGCGGCTGGGACGCTGGACCGCGAAGCGTGCGCTAGCAGCTTACTTGAACCTGCACAGTCATCCGCCGGCGCTTGCGGACATAGAGGTACGCCCGGCGCCATCCGGCGCGCCGGAGGTCTTTGTCGCGAACGAACCAGCGGGGATCGCCATCTCACTCAGCCACCGCGCCGGCGTGGCCGCTTGCGCTGTCACCCTGTCGGGGGCGGAACTTGGTTGTGATTTGGAGATCGTCGAGCCGCGCAGTGACGCATTCATTGCCGACTACTTCGCGACTGAAGAGCAAGAGTTGATTGAGCGGACGTCCGCAGCGGACCGTTCCCTGCTCTTGGCTCTGCTCTGGAGCGGAAAGGAAAGCGCCCTGAAGGCGTTGCGCACCGGGCTTCGGCTCGATACCCGTAGTGTGACAGTCAGTCCCGTCCGTTCGCCGGGGGACGAAGGTGCGGGCGCAAAGGGTATTGCTTTCACATTTCGGTCCTCATACGGGCCCACTAACTGGCGGCCGCTGCACGTGGTTTGTGAGGGTGGGCGAGTCTTCCATGGCTGGTGGCAAAATACAGGTGAGCTCTTGCGGACCATGGTCGCCTCTCCACCCCCGGCCCCGCCCATTTTTCTAGAGGTCCCGGCTCATTCTGCCCACCGCGCTTCTTAGAGCGACTTCAACCTGAAGGCTGGCTCTACCCGGGGAACGCCAACTCTGAAACTGGTAAGACATCATAGTTGTGGCTGTGATAAAGCCACGAGTGAAACGTGACGCACGGCACAGACTTGGATGGCGCTCCCATGAGATAGATAAGATAACTGGTGTGAATACCGGTCCATCGCTGAGCGAATTGGTCAAGAAGGCCCAGCTTTCGCGATGCAGCTTCGAAAGGAGATTGTCTTATGAAACCGGATGGATACTCAACGGCATATCTTCGCTACGGACGAACGCTAGTTAAGTCCGGAGTATCGGGGCTGCGGAGCGGTCGAGAATCCCATCTCCATGGACAACCTCTTTCCGAAGTCCTGACCCAATCTGCGCGTGCGTCGTTAAGTCTGGCTACCATTGGAGCCTGCGCCGGCATCCTGCGGTTGTACGTGAGTGGCCGTCGCGGTCGCCTTCCAAAAACTATTGCGTGGAGTGTGGTCGGTAGCGCGATCGGATTTTGTGCCGGCTTTGCCTGGAAAACCCGTGAACTCACGGCCAGCATGGGCCGCTCCTCCCTGAAGCAAATGGGGGCGGTCCGCGATCAACACTGGCTCGAGCGCCATCCGATTGATTATGCCTAGGAAGTGCCCATCGCCGGGCCGCCATAGCGCACAAGTAATCACCGCCGAACGCAAACCACGGCACCTAGTGGCGGGCAGTGGATCTCAGGAGAGCCTAGTGGAGAAGAATTCGCGGCAGCCATCAGGTGGCCGCGGGCTTCTTGCGCCGTCCTAGATTCGTATTCCGGGCATCTTGATCTAAGCTGTGTTAGCCTTCTTCCTCTCCAACCATCTTTTCTTCATCATTTCGGAGAGACGCTTTCGGGAAGCTGCGCTCGTCGGCTTGCGCTTTGGGGCGGCCTTCTTTTTCCGTTCGGCCCAACGCTTTTTCATCATCTCAGAGAGCCGCCGGCGTCCGGCAGCAGTAATGCCGCCACCCTTGCGGCGTGCTGGTTTCGCTTGTTTCGCTCCGGGAGGACGGCCACGACGACCGGCAGTCCGAGAACTAAGACCTTCGAGAGCAGCAATGGCTTGGTCGAGGCGATTACGTTCCCGGTTGAGGTCAGTGAGGATTTGTTGAACGTCCATGCGCATCCTTTCAACGACGGATGGGATTATACACTTCGGCGTCAACTAGGCACGGAGGAATCAGATGCGACACTTAAGACTGGGTTACGTCCACCACGGAGGACACCGAGCGCACGGATGGAGATCAGGTATCGCGCCGAAACCGGAAGGACAATGCAGACGATTTGTAATCGGATTACCACAGAGGCACAGAGGCACAGAGACACAGAGGCATCGGAAACGATTCTTAGGCTTGCGGGGGAAGGGTTCGGCCTTCTAGTTATTCCTGATCATCTCCGTGCGCTCCGTGTCCTCCGTGGTACAAAGTCAAGCCGCGGACGATCTCTGCTGATGCGCCGGCTTGTAGTGTCCCGGCTCCCACTTCCCTTTCGCGTTGAAACTGGCATCGAGTCGAAACTTCGAGCACCTAACGAAACTGGCCAACCAAACCTCCACAAGTGTTCACAACATGTTCACACCATCCTGACCAGCCGCTGACATCTTCACCCGCGTGCAGTCGTAGGTTTGATTCAGTCGCAAGGACGCGGCTTCATGTTGGAGGTCTGCGATGCACAAGATTCTTCGTTCCTTATTAGCGGCGGCATTCTTAGCGGCATGCAGCCTGCCCGCACAAAACGTTCCGGTAACGGTCGTGGAAGGCGAAAGCTGGCTCAACCATCTTCATAGGACGTTTAACGAAACCAGCATGGGCAAGACGGGACGCTTAGGGCCGCCTCCGCCTAA
Source organism: Terriglobales bacterium (assembly GCA_036511435.1). Lineage (GTDB taxonomy): Bacteria > Acidobacteriota > Terriglobia > Terriglobales > Acidobacteriaceae > Bog-257. The sequence continues at coordinate 7,409 of DATCCF010000135.1, forward strand.
GCCGGGAGAAGAAATTCCGCACTGGCAACCGGCAGCATCCGTCAGTTTGGTTCCGCAAACCGTAACTCTCCACGGCGCGGACCTGTATCGCCTGAACTGCCAGGGATGCCACGGCGAATCGGGCTTGGGCGCTCCGCCGGAAATCAATTCTGTCATCAACCCAGTCAGGGCAACTTCCGTCGCGCTGGTGATGGCACGCATGAAGACCGTGGGTATGGACATCAGCCGAGCGGACGCAGAAAAGCTGGCGCAACAGTCCAAGACCGCCTTGCTGCAACGACTCCACAATGGAGGCCAGGATATGCCGCCATTCCCGCATCTAGACGAGGCCGAGATCCATTCGCTAGTCGCCTACTTGAAGCAGCTTGCCGACGTCCCGGGCGCAGAATTGCAGCAAGTGGCGATACGAGAATCGCCTGTCCGTGTGGGCGAACACATAGTGAAGTCCACTTGTCACACCTGCCACAGTGCGGCAGGACCCAATCCAAGTCCTGAGCAGCTCTTGGATGGAGCGATCCCTCCACTTAGCACTCTTGCCGCACGGACGAGCCAAGCCGAGTTCATCCGAAAGGTCACACACGGGGCGCCGATCCTTATGGGGACGCCGCCAACGCTTTACCGCGGCAGAATGCCGGTTTTTTATTACTTGAGCGAGGACGAAGCTGCGGATGTGTATCTGTACCTCACCCTCAACCCGCCGTCGCAAGCGGCAAACTTGGACACCGCGATTGCCCTTTCTCAACAAGGACCGGCAGGAGGCGGAGGGACGCCTCCGCGGCAGAACGTTCTCGAAACATCTTTAGCACTGGCCAACCGTCCAGCGGACGCTCCGCAACCAGGCAAACGTACGGACGTGAAAACTGTCGCTTTGCTGTCGATTGTGGCGTCGTTCGTGGCCCTGCTGCTGGCCGGAGGCCTTGGCTTCACGGTGCATGAGTTCAAGAGACTGTCGGCGGAAAGCGCAGGCCGCAAACTGGCTGCCCGCGACGCCCGAAGACGCCCGCAACATCCCCCTTTGGACCTAACAGCGAGTGGACAGGAATTCAAGTGGCGGGTTGGGCGTAGCCAGTCGCAGATCTGCGGACTCTGAAAGAGCTGTGGCTCGCCAGTGGGGTACGGTAGAAAACAGCCCACCCACCGTGCTCCCTGGCAGGGCCGCGGGGAGTGCGTCCGAACCACGGTTCACCGACGAGCAATCGTTTAGGCACGCTTGAATTTCTGGAGTCACGGCAAGCTGTCTTCCGGCTATGTCCCGATTACCACTCCCCCATCTACGGAAATCACCGCTCCATGAATGAAGGCAGCCTGATTCGACGCAAGCCAGTAGAAGGATATTATTATCTTATTTAGCGATCAAAACGACGAGGAGCGCATTTTTATGAAAGAAGGACCATCGAAAACGAATCTTAATTACGGTCAGGCGCTGGTTCATTCAGGTCTCTCGGGACTGCGTAGAGGGCGGGACTCGCAACTTGAAGGGCAGCGCCTCTCAGCGGTTTTGACTCGGTCCGCGCTGGCATCCTTGAGTCTGGCAGCGCTCGGCGCATGGGCCGCTCTGTTCCGCTTGCGCCGGCACGACCGCCGCAGCATTTCACGAACCGTTGCTTACGGAATAGCGGGTGGCGCCATCGGTTTCGCTGCCGGATTCACTTGGAAGACTCGCGACCTCACCGCCAGCATGGCACGTTCGGCCTTGAAGGAGATGGGCACAGTCCGCGATGAACGCTGGATCGCAAAGCATCCTATTAATTATGGATGAGACGTGGGGAGCTTTATCGATTGCAGAGTTGCTATGGCGGTTCCATGATTGGTGTACCCGCTTGTACGGGTAGGACCGGCCTTCAGAGCGTGTGTGAGAACCCCTGTCGTCCCTACGGGACTCGGATCTACTTCCCACTTTACCCAGCACTCCGCCTGCGGCTCGGTGCTGGGCTAGGGCCTGTTAACACTAATTCGTAATTCTGTGATATGCTGCGATGCATGGAGATCACCGAAGCGCAGTACCAGCATATTGCCTCCAGTCTTCCCCGGCAGCGCGGTAACGTGAAGCTGCCCAACCTGCAACTGC
>DATCCF010000136.1:0-12640 GCA_036511435.1 Terriglobales bacterium
AACAACGGCGCGCCTATTCGCGTAAAGGATGTTGGCGACGTCGTGATCGGACATGCGCCGCGGTTGGGCGAATTCGGCTACCAGAACAACGACGATGCGGTGGAAGGCGTCATTCTCATGCTGCGCGGCGAGCAGACGCAAAACGTTCTTAAGCGCGTAGAAGCCGAAACCGAGAAACTCAACCAGCAAATCCTCCCGCCCGACGTTAAGATACATCCTTTTTACGATCGCAGCGACTTGGTGAAGCTGACCACCGACACTGTGGAAGACAACCTGCTCCGCGGTATGGTCCTGGTGCTGATCGTCCTGATTTGCTTCCTGATCAATTTACGTGCGGCCATCATCGTGGCGCTCACGATTCCGCTGTCCCTGCTGTTTGCCTTCATCGTGCTGCATGCCCACGATGGCGCCGCCAACCTACTGTCGATTGGCGCGATTGATTTCGGCATCATCATTAATGGCACCGTGGTGATGGTGGAAAACATCTACCGTGAGCTCGCGCTGAGAGAAGGACAGAGCTATAAGCTGAACGAAGTCATTCTCGCGGCGGCAAAGGACGTGGACAGGCCAATTTTTTATTCGGTAGCGGTCATCCTGGCGGGTTATCTGCCCGTCTACGCGCTCAGTGGGCCCTCCGGAAAGCTGTTCCATCCCATGGCCGAAACCATGTCGTTCGCGCTGGTGGGTGCGCTAATTCTCACACTCACACTGGTTCCGGTTCTGGCCTCCTACTGGTTCAAGGGCGGTGTGCGCGAGCATCGTAACCGCTCCTACGAGTGGATGAAGCGTCAATACGCGAAGCAATTGGACTGGGCGCTTGCACGCCCCAAACTAACCATGGCCCTCGCGACATTGATTTTCGGTTTGACGCTTATTCTGATTCCATTTATCGGCGGAGAATTTATGCCCCACCTGGACGAGGGTGCGCTTTGGGTGCGGGCCACCTTGCCCTACACGATTTCGTTCGAAGAGGCGGGCAGTATTGCTCCTCAGATACGCAAGATTCTGATGTCATATCCGCAAGTCACGATAGTCGGCTCAGAGTTGGGACGACCCGACGATGGCACTGACCCTACCGGCTTCTTTAATTGCGAGTTCTACGTTGGACTAAAACCATACGGAGATAAAGCCTGGAGCGGCGGCCTCAATACCAAAGACAAGCTGATTGAATCGATCAACCAAAAACTGACCGCGTTTCCTGGAATCATCTTCAACTACACTCAGCCGGCGGAAGACGCCGGTCGATGAGGCCTTGACCGGACTGAAAAGCTCCCTGGCTGTAAAAATCTACGGGGACGACTTGACAGTTCTCCAGGACAAAGCCGTCCAGATCAAGAACACGCTGTCCCGCACTCCAGGGTTTACCGACTTGACCGTCATCCGCGAACTTGGACAACCCAGCCTTTTGATCGATGTGGACCGCGACAAAATTGCCCGCTATGGAATCAACGTCGCCGATGTCGAGGCCGTGATTTCGGCTGCAGTAGGCGGACAAGCCGTGACCCAGGTCATACAGGGCGAAAAAGTGTTCGACTTGGTGGTGCGCATGCAGCCCCAATTCCGTAGCAGCGCGCATGAGATCGGTGGGTTGCTTGTCGGCACTCCCGATGGTAAGCAGGTCCCGGTCAGCCAACTCGCCGACATCCGCCAGGGAAACGGGGCGGCGTTCATCTACCGCGAGAACAATTCCCGCTATATCGGAATTCAGTTCAGCCTTGAGGGCCGAGATTTGGAGCGCGCGGTGAGAGATGGACAAAAGGCGGTCAGTCAAGCGGTCTCTCTCCCCCAAGGCTATTGGCTATCCTGGGGTGGCGAATATAGTCAACTTCTGGATGCCAAAGCGCAGCTTTCCTTAATCGGCCCGCTCGCCGTCGTTCTCATTTTTATGATCTTGTTTGCGCTGTACGGGAACTTCAAATTCCCCGTCACCATCGCGTTGGGCGTGATTATTACGGAACCTGTAGGCGCCCTAGTGGCACTGAAACTCACTCACACACCTTTCAGCGTATCGTCAGTCCTGGGACTGGTGGCGTTACTGGGAGTATCCGTCGAGACGGCGGTCATTCTGGTGTCTTACATCAACAAGCTGCGCCAGGAAGGCATGGACATCCCCACCGCAACGCGGGAGGCCTCGCTCCTGCGACTTCGTCCGATCATGATGACGGCCCTGGTTGCATGCCTTGGACTACTTCCAGCGGCCCTCTCCACCGGCATTGGCTCGGACACCCAAAAGCCCTTCGCCATCGTCATCGTGGCCGGTCTTATCTCCCGGCTGTTCATCGGGTTCTTCGTCAATCCTGTGCTATACCAGATGGTTGCGCGCGAAGGCGACGTGCTTCAGGTGTAGAGCTTCCACCTCCGTCTGCACCTCAATCCGGCGACACTGCTTTACAGCGGTTCCAGGATTCGTATATCCGCTCGTACCGGGTAGTGCGGGCCTTCACCTGGATTATTCATATGTTTCGGCGGCTGAAGTCAACAAGCTTTGAAAGGGCGCGGCTTCAGAGGCGCCGCGTGTGCGTGCAGATCTGGGCTTCAGAGCGTGTGTGAGAACCCAACATGATATTTGCCAGTGGAATTTACGGGGCGAAAATCCAACGCCGTAGGCGCGGCTCAGTCTAGAGCGGTTTCAGAATTGGTGTAGTCCGGCGAGTTCGGATAGAGCGGGGCTTCATCTGGATTATTCATCTGTTTCGGTAGCTTTGAGATCCTCATGAATAATCCGGGTTCAGCGCCGCGTTCGCTGCGGACCAACGAACCGCTTAAGCCTTATAGTGTGGGGCGATCTTGGACGCCAGCCTGAAGGCTGGCTCTACCCGGTCCATGCCAACCCTGAAACTGGTCTAGCCCAGCACGCAGCCGCAGGCGGAGTGCTGGGTAAAGTGGGAAATAGATCCGAGTCCCGTAGGGACGACAGAGGGTCTCACACACGCTCTTCAGCCCCTGAGGGGACTCGCACTTCGTCTCAACACCGAAGTCCCTCAGTGGCTAGAGCCGCACTAATGACAGCAGCTTACGGCACGGCTGAAGCCGTGCCCCTTCAAAGCGTGAGATCCTCATGAATAATTCAGGTTCAGGCCCGCACTACCCGAGCTACAGCCATTCTGGAATCGCTCTAGCGCCTCGTTCCGCAGCGACTCAGCGGCCAGCTTTCCAGGTGCGGTACAACGCGTCTTTCAGTGGCACTTTCGGCGCCCATCCGGTCTCCTCGCGAATTCGATGGGTATCATACCAGCGGTCCTGCAAGGCTCGCCGTAACTGATGCTTTGAAAATCGGGTACTGCCCCCGACAGGCAGCACCCGGATCGCCGCTTCGGCGAAAAGCCCCGGCAGCAGGACCGGCCAGCCGGAAAAAAAATGCGTCACTGTCTTGTCCATCTCCGTTCTCACCTTGTGGTATTCCGCCAGGGTGAGTTCATCGTCATCGACGATATTGAATTGGCGAAGTTGTCCTTCGCCGGAATGCGCAACCAGTTGCATCGCATCCACCAAATTTTCAACGTAGTTTAGCGGAATGCGATGGTTCGGATTGCCAAATACGAAGTTGGTCTTGCCCAACGTGAATCCCAAGAGGCCCACCGGAAGTTGCTTGCCGGGACCATAGATGATGCCGGGCCTGACGATCGTTATCGGTAACGCGGTTTTCCGTGCGAATGTGACGACAAATTGGTCTGCCAGGATCTTCGATTGAGCGTAGAAGTCGCGTAGCTGCGGCGACTCATCAAAGGGAGTGTCCTCATCGATTCGCTGACCGCTTGGGACTGGACCATACACCGCCAATGAGCTGGCATATACCATGCGACCGACGCCCTTCCGGAGACATGCGGTCAGGACTCTCTCCGTACCGCCCACATTGGTTTCGAGGAAATCGGCCTTGCTGCCCGGAGTATCGACCTTGGCTGCAAGATGATAGACAACGTCCACTCCTTCCACCGCGCGGGCTACACAGTCCGGATCTCCTAATTCTCCACGCACAACCTCCGCGCCCTGGGTTTCCAGCAGGTCGGCGCGCCGGGAAGGCCTCGCCAGCACCCGAACCGGAACTTTCCTGGCCAGCAAGTCTCGCACTAAGGCCGTGCCCAAGAAACCTGTACCGCCAGTCACGCAGACGCGCATGCCATCGGACCTCATGTACAACAGCCGCCCCCCGTGCCGGGCAAGCTTGCCGCTGGAGCCGTCCCATCCTCCTAGGCTCTGCTATGCAATGCCGCAGTAGGCAATGCGCCGTTCGACGGGTGATTTCCTCACATGTTACACTCCACATTTCAAGAGAAGTCTGAAGGGACCAGAAACGGAATCGATTCGGTTCCTGTTTCTCCCGCCCGGAACGGTTGGCATCCACGAGATCGGCTTTTTCTCGGTTCGGGTTCCCGTGAAACAACTTAAGCCCATTGTTGGAGAGCAGACGGGTTGACGGTTTCCAGCTACATACTCCTCGCTATTGCCGCCATCCCCGGCATCTATTATCTGCTGGCTCTTTACAGCTCTGCGCGATTCTTCTTAAGCTGGAAGCGGGCTGCCCCGAGTTCTGACTTCACGCCTCCGATAAGTTGTCTGAAGCCCATCAAGGGACTCGACCCTGACGCCTACGAGAATTACGCAAGCTTCTGCCACCAGGACTATCCCGAATACGAAATTCTTTTTTGTGTGGATGCGGACGATCCCGCATTGCCAGTTCTGGAAAAACTGGTACAAGATTTTCCCGAACGCCGTATTCGCCTGCTTTTCGGCTCCGGTCGTAGTGCGATCAATGACAAGATTGCCAGGCTCGTCCGCCTGGTGAACGAAGCTGCGCACGAGTTGCTGGTAATCACCGATGGCGACATCCGGGTCCAACCTGATTACCTGCGATCCGTGGCCGCGCCTTTCCGCGATCCTAAGGTTGGAGCAGCCACTTGTCTGTATGTCTCTACCAAAGAAACCTCTCTCGTCCAGGAATTGCAATCGGTAGGGATGATCTCCGACTTCTTCGCGGGAATCTTTGTGGCTTGGCAATTGGATGGGGTGAAGTTCACTTTTGGACAAACCATAGTGACCACGCGCAAGAATATCGCTGCTTTCGGCGGTTATGAGGCAATTGAAAATCGTCCGGCGGACGACCTTCGCGTGGGCCGCCTGATCGCCGAGCTTGGATATGAGGTCAAGCTGCTCCCCCACATTGTCCAAACCGTCGCCGACTTCGCGTCACTCAGCGATCTGTTTTACAAACGCGTTCGCTGGATGACGGTAATGCGGCTCATGCGGCCGTGGGGTCATTTCGGTTTGATCTTTACCTGGGGTCTGCCCTGGGCGCTGGTCGCGATTGCAACTCATCCCTCAATGGGCGTTGCCCTCGGATACCTTGGCGGCTATGCCCTGCTTCGAGTCGCCATGACTTGGTTGATTGGCGTCTGGGGAATGAACCAGCCTGGCCTATGGAAGAAAATGCTCCTGATACCGGTGTGGGACGGGATGGCCTTTATCATCTGGCTGGTCAGTTTCGGCCGCAAATCCATCCGGTGGCGCGGCGTTGAATACTTCATCCGGGAAGGAATTCTGGTGCCGGTCGCGCCAAAGGCCGGGTCCTAGGGAACGAGGTCTGAAGTCAGAATGAGAGCCAAAGTTGCTGTCGCGGGTGCAGGAGTCTACGGCGCTACCATCGCGATAAGTCTCGCGGAGGCAGGCCATTATGTCCATCTTTTCGACCCGCTCGGCATCCTGCGTGCCGCGTCCGCCATCAATCAGTACCGCATTCATTCGGGATACCACTATCCTCGCAGCCCGGAGACGATCCGCGAGACCCTGGAGGCCCGGGCTGAGTTCCTCAACACATTCGCGCCCGCGATCGTGCGCAATAGTCGGCACTATTACGCGATTCCCCACGAAGGCTCGCAGACGCCTCCCGCATTGTTCGAAAAGGTGATGGCCGAGTACCATCTCAGCGTGAGGCCTTGCCGCCCTGAGTGGATGGACTTCGGCTTTATCGACAAGTGCTATGAAGTCGACGAACAGATCTATGACCCGGACATTTTGAGGGACATGTTGTCGTCGCGCATTCAGGGGCTCAACATTCCCTTCGATCAGCGGGCATTTACCCCGGACCTGCGCCCGGAATATGACTATGTCGTGTGGGCGACCTACGGATTGGGGCCTGGGCGCGGTCTTTTCAAGGGCGTGAAATACCAAGTCGCCGAGAAAATCCTGATTCAACTTCCGCCAGAATTACAGGGGATATCGTTGGTCGTGGTGGACGGTCCGTTTACCGCCTTTGACCCTTACGGCAGCTCCCCCCAGTCGCTCTTTGGTTCAGCCAAGAATACGAACCACTGGACAACGACAAATCCCGATGAGCCGATTCCCGAGTTGTATCAACCTCTGCTGAATCGGCCTGATTTCGAGCCCTTCCCGTCCACCAGATTTGAGGCCATGCGAAACGACTCTGCTCTCGCCGTACCGGCATCCAAGGATGCGCTCTACCTTGGTTCGCGCTTCACCATTCGCGTGGTTGAAGATAACCCAGCGCAGGATCGAAGGACCCTGTACATCCTGGAGCGGGAAGAGGGAGAGATTTTCGTCTTTTCCGGTAAGGTCGTCAGCGCGGTGAAAGCTGCCCGTCTAGTCACCCAGCGAATCACCGACGGCGCCAAGTCATAGGACATCCGCGGAGACCGCGGCCTTTTCAAGGCACAGCTCTAAACCTCCGACGGCATGAGCGATGTATCGGCAACTTTGCCGAGCGGGTGCCGACGGTCGTTGTTGGGATTTCTCCAGTTCACCTGCGGCATGAACAACGATGAATCGATCCGGTCGCGGTAAAGAATGGAGATATTGATCAGCGAATCCAGGAGAGCGTCGGAAAGAAAATGAGGCTGGAGACCAAGATCGATCAGCTTGGAATTCTTCGCATTGTAATAGTGGGCCTCAGCTTCGACCCGAGGATCGGGCAGATGGTCGATCTCAACCTTTAATCCAAGTTTCTCTGCCGCCGCTTGCACCATCCGGGCGAGGTCCAGAACTGTGAACTGCTCCGTAAACTGGTTGAAGACACGAAATTCGCCCCGCTCCGCAGGGTGCAGGCATGCGATCTCGACGCATCGGATGGTGTCGCGGATGTCCAGAAATCCGCGCGTCTGTCCTCCCTTGCCGTAAACCGTCAGTGGGTGGCCGACCGCCGCTTCCGCGCAGAACCGGTTCAGCGCTGTACCGAAGACCTCGTCGTAATCGAAGCGGTTAATCAGAGCTTCATCGAGAGCGGTTTCGTCCGACACGGTACCGTAAACCACACCCTGATTCAGGTCGGTCGCCCGCAATCCCCACGCCTTGCACGTGAACATGATGTTGTGGCTGTCGTGCACCTTCGAAAGATGATAGAAGGAGCCGGCCTGCTTCGGGTAGGGAAGCACGTCGCGGCGTCCGTTGTGTTCAATCGTTATGTAGCCCTCTTCAATGTCGATATTGGGAGTGCCGTATTCCCCCATCGTTCCCAACTTGATCAGATGGCAATCGGGCCGAAGCTCTCGCAGAGCGAACAGCAAATTCAGGGTCCCGGCAACGTTGTTGACTTGGGTGAAGACGGCGTGCCGGCGGTCAATCATGGAGTAGGGCGCCGACCGCTGCTCGGCAAAATGGACGATCACCTCTGGCTCAAATTCCTTGATGGCGAATGCAAGAGATTCGTAATCGATCATGTCGCCAACGAAGAGTTCGATGGTGTTGCCGGTAAGTTGCTTCCACACCTTCAGCCGTTCTGGCAAAGCACGGATTGGCGTCAGGGTCTGCACGCCAAGCTCGTAATCCCATTGTCTGCGGGCGAAGCTGTCGAAGATGGCAACCGAGTGCCCCTTCTTGGACAAATAGAGAGCGGTTGCCCAACCGCAATAACCGTCGCCCCCGAGCACAGCAATCCTCATGATGCGTTCTCCTCAGCCAGCATTTGCTTCGACATAAACCTGGAATAATCCGAATGATCGCGTATACCCTGCGACCCGATACTTGCCGGAGTTAACTCTATTAACTCTACCAAAGATTGGGAAAAACCGGCGATTTGTCGCTTCCTGCCGGCGAAAGAGTGCGTGTGGAACTGTGCCGTCCCTGAAGGGACTCATATCGATTTTCCACTTTACCCAGCACTTAACCACCCCAACACGCGCAAAAACGGCGCGTGTTGGGGACACCGGTACGTCCTGGGCTAAAACCAATTCCGCCCCTGCGGGGCTGGATTTTGCGCAATCGCTCCACCATGCCAACTCAAAACAGGTTCTCCCACACGCCCTTCAGCCCACGAGGAATCTGCGTTTCGAACCTTCCTCGGGCTGCGACGGTCAGTCGTTCGCAACCGACCTATTCCTGCAACCGTGGGATTGTTTAGCGGACGTGTAGTCGTGTTTGCGCAACTCCGAGGCTTGGTCTACAATTCAAAAAAGTTCGTTTCACCGCATCAGGAACTGTCTTTACATGTTCGAATCCGTTCGATACTCCATTGTTGTACCTCTCTATAACGAGAAGGAAAGCATAACACCATTTTATGGGCGTCTGAAGGAGACGCTGGACACGGTGGACCGCTCGTCTGAGTGCGTGTTTGTCGACGACGGCAGTACGGACGGGAGCTTTCACCTCCTCCAGGAGATCGCTCTGATAGACAGCCGGGTCACTGTTGTGCGGCTTCGTCAGAACGCTGGCAAGTCCGTGGCCTTGTGTGCCGGCATTAATGAGGCATGCGGGGATTATGTCATCACAATGGACGGTGACCTGCAACATGACGCCGCCGATATTCCACGGTTTATCGACAAACTGGAACAGGGCTTCGACATTGTGTGCGGCTGGCGCAACCAGCACACCGGCTCCTGGTTGCAGCGCGCGGCAACTTGGTGTGCCAACTGGGTGCTAGGGAAACTCACCGGCGTCAAAATTCACGACTTTGGAGTGGGATTCAAGGCGTACAGGCGTGAGCTGATTTCAGAAGTGCCGATCTACGGCGAACTACAGCGGCTGATTCCCGTTTTGGCGCTTCGACCAGGCACTAGGGTATGCGAAGTTCCAATCACCACTCTGCCGAGGGAGCACGGTGTTTCCAAGTACGGGATGATCCGCAAACTGCCCGTCTTCTTCGACCTCCTCACCGTCCGCTTCATGCTACGGTACCTCTCGCGGCCAATGCATTTCTTTGGCACAGCGGGTGTAGCGGGGATTTTGGTCGGAGGTGCGATTGGATTTTGGCTGCTGTGGCAGTTGGTACGTGGCGTGAGTGTCGTACCGGAGCGCGGCCCGTTGTTAGTTTTTGCGTCCGTCCTCATTCTTTCTGGATTGCAGCTTTTCGCGCTCGGACTGCTAGCTGAAATGCAAGTGCGACACTATTACCAGGGCCGCGGTCGAAATGCTCCGTTTGATGTCGCCGGGGTCATCCGCGCCCAAAAGAACGAGGAGGCGGTCTCCGACTGACCACCAAGGGCAGCCACTCGGTCCGAGGGTTTGTTTGCTTGTCATTTCCTCTTTGAGAGCAAGACGCCGAACGGGTGCAAACATACACCTATCCAAGGTCCGGGATCTGTGCCTGGGCACACAACACACAGGTTACTGCTTCAGTTAAGTGATACCAACTCAGACAAATATGGAATCTCGCCCGCGCAGCCGCTATCAGCGGATTGTTGTCCTTTTTGCCGCCGTCATCTTCCTGACAGGAATCATCAGCCCCCCGTCTTTGATGGATGACGTGGATGCGTCCCAGGCGCTAATGGCGCGCAATATGCTTTATTCGGGAGACTGGGTCAGCGCGCGGCTCGATGGCGTCCTTTTCCTCGACAAGGCTCCGTTGAAGTACTGGATGACGGCCCTTCTCTACATGCTGCTCGGCACACATGACTGGGTGGCACGGATCCCTAGCGCCCTTTCCGCGATCGCACTTTGCTGGGTGGTCTTTCGATTTGGCCAGTGGGCATTTTCGCAAAGGGCTGGTTTCTACGCCGGACTATTCCTGTCCACGTGCGTGGGTCTTTTCCTGTTCACTCGCATCGTCATACCGGATGTAATCCTCACGCTTTCGGTGACACTGTCAATCTGGGGGTTCCTGCGCACACTGGATGAGAACGAGGAGCATCCGCGGCTGTGGGCGTACGTTTTGGCAACCAGTCTCGCGACCGGCCTGCTGCTCAAGGGCTTTATTGGGCTCGTATTCCCGGTCGGCGCGGCCTTCATGTTTCTTCTGCTGACGCGCCGCCTGTTCGACCGGAAGACGTGGCAACGGCTTTACCCGTTCAGCAGCTTTCTGATCTTTGTCGCGATCGCCGTGCCTTGGCACGTCCTCGCCACCATCAGGAACCCACCCTACTTTGACTTCACCATGCATGGAGGCCCGGGCGAGTACCACGGGTTCTTCTGGTTCTATTTCATTAATGAGCAGTTGCTTCGGTTCCTGAATGCGCGCTACCCGCGCGACTACGACACGGTGCCGCGGCTCTACTTCTGGCTTCTGAACGTCGTTTGGCTCTTCCCGTGGAGCGTGTATCTGCCTCAACTCCGGCGTCTAAGCTACAAACCGGTGGACCGCGCAGGCCGCACATGCTTCATGGCGCTCTGTTGGATTGGCTTCGTGATGGTGTTCTTCACCTTTTCCACGACCCAGGAGTACTACTCGATGCCGATCTATCCTGCCCTGGCGCTCTTGCTGGGATGCGGCGTCGCCGTCGCTGACGATTCCATTCGCGCCGGGGCGAGAGTTGTGGCTGCCCTAGCCGGGTGCGCTTTCATATTGATCTGCGGAATTCTGGTGATTGTGCGCGGCATGCCGAACCCAGGTGACATTTCGACCGCGCTCACGCAAACGCCCGGCGCCTACTTCCTTTCCCTTGGGCACATGCACGATCTCACGTTCCGGTCATTTGCCTACTTGCGGTTGCCTCTGGTGGTCGCCGGAATCGCATTTGCGATCAGCGCCATTGGCGCATGGCGTCTGCGCGGGGAACGTGCACTCCTCGCCATGGCCCTGATGATGGCGATCTTCTTCCAGGCAGCCAGGCTGGCGTTGGTGGTCTTCGATCCTTATCTGTCCTCACGTCCTATCGCGGAGGCTCTCAACCGTGCTCCGAAGGGAAGGTTGATCGTCTACGGCGAACACGATAGGATTTCTTCATTATTTTTCTACAGCGAAGATAAGGCCTTGTTACTCAACGGCAGCGTGTTCACTATGGAATACGGCTCGTACGCTCCGGACGCACCGCCGGTCTTTATCAACGACGATGATTTCTTGAGACTCTGGGCACAGCCGGAGCGATCCTACATTGCGGGCAAAAAGGTTGACCTTCAGCACGTTAGCAAGCTTGTCTCCAGCGATCGGCTGCACCTGGTTGCGGAGGTCGGTGGCAAGGCGCTGTATTCCAATCAGGAGATCGCTCTCGACGCATCGACTCAGTCCCACTAACACTAATCCATCCAGTGTTATAGCTAGACAGGCGCCTGAATGCGCCACTTTTTCATCCACAAGAACATGATCATCAAGCCCCATAAGTGATAGCCGATGTTGACTCGCCTTTCCAAATGACTGCGAAGATAGGATTGGATTACCTCCGGGCGAAACAGTTCCGGGAACGCGGAAAGCCCCGTACTTAATGTATCAACCAGCAGCGAACGAAGCGGCCCGCGCAACCAATCGTGCGCAGGGATGTCAAATCCGATCTTGCTCCGTTGCAGGATGGATTGCGGCAGTTTATCCTTCATCAGGTCCTTCAGCAGGAACTTCTGGCGCCGGCCGCGTATCTTCAGCGATGGCGGCAACGTAGCAGCAAATTCGACGATACGGTGATCGAGGTAAGGCAGCCGTGCCTCCACGGCATGGGCCATGCTCATGCGGTCCGATTTGACCAGGATTTGGTCCGGCAAGTAATACTTTTGATCGAACCACATGTAAGCGCCCAGATCGTCTTCCTTGCCGCTCAGCATCGCTCGCAACTCGCCGAGGATTTGATCGAGCGTGCCCGGAAGCTCCGTCGCCACCACGGAGCGTTTCTCCGCGTCGGAGAATGTGCCATTCCAATAGACATGAGCGCGCTGCGCCGACATCAGGCTGCCTTCGAGCAACCGCTTGAGCTTGTATTCGAAGCTTATTTTCTCGTTCGAGACCGGCCACAAGCGCAACGCAGCCAGCGCCAGCTGAATAGCGCTGGGCGGAAGTTTTCGCACATAGCCAGCCAACGTATTTGCCCTATAAGTTAGATACCCCCCAAACAACTCGTCGGCGCCTTCTCCACTCAGCGCGACCGTTGTTCGGGTTTTGCAGAGTTTGGAAAGAAACCAGACCGGCAGCTCTCCGGCATCCGCAGTCGGTTCATCCGAGTAATAAGCGAATTCCTCGATGGCACCTTGCAGATCCAGTTCAGGATTGAGGTCCAGTTCTTCGTGCTCTGTCCCACATTCTTCGACCATCCGCTGGATATAGCTGGATTCGTCGAAACTGCGTCCTCGAAACGAAATCGAGAAAGTCTTCAGCCGGGAGGTCGATGCCCGCGAGGCATAATGGAGAATCGTCGAAGAATCGATGCCGCCGCTCAGCCACACGCCCAGTGGGACGTCTGAAATGAGGTGCTCGCGAACCGACTGCTGTAGAAGAGAGTCGAGTTCCTCACGGGCCGACTCCAGGCTGCGCTGTTCGGGTACCTGCTCGGGCAATCGC
>DATCCF010000137.1:0-5637 GCA_036511435.1 Terriglobales bacterium
GGCAGGGTAAAGTCGGGAGCTTTCGATTTGATTTCCATATCGCACTATCTATACCGCAAATCCGGCAAATGGGCCACCGCGCCGCTGCTTGCAGTCTTGCTGCTGTCAACTTTCGTGACCGCGCAGCTTCGCGACCGCACCGAGCACCAGCGGTCCGACCAGGACCAGCAGCAGACGCAGAAGCGTGACAAGAAGAACAGACGCGGGCCGCGCGCCATCGCTGTGCTTGAGTTCCTGCCCGGTGGCGGCACGCGGCTGGTTCCCATTGCGCTATGGATCAATGACCGCTTCTACGATGCCAGCCTCTACGGCGCTAATCCCGAGCCCATGGCGCTGGAGCCCGAAACCCTGTACCAAGCACTGGCTTACGGCGAACCTGCAGGATGGTTCACCGTTACGACGCCTCGAGACGTCAACGGCAACTGGGTTGCGGATGGGCAATGGAAGCCGGAAACGCCGGTCGAAGCCAGGCTTGCCCAGCAGGCCGCGAAGCAGCCCAAGCCGAAGCCCAAGGGGCACGATGTGCTCAGCGAGGACCAAGGCCCGCCAGTGCTGCGGCGGCCCGGAAGCAGCGGCGCATCTTCTCCGGGCGGTGAGCCGAGCAGCGCTTCGCCTTCCACCTCGGGAGGGAATTCAACTTCGTCCGCCAGCGGGAGTTCAACTGCCAGCAGCAATGCTCCGCCGAAGTCAGACGATGATTCCGACCGGCCCACGCTGAAAGCCTCGCCGTCTGCTTCTTCTTCCGCGCCTTCGGATTCCAAGCCGACCCTCGGCGACAATACTCAGCAAGCGAAAGCGCCGGCTGCGGCTTCCAACGCGCCGTCTGCATCGTCTCCCAATGAAGACGATCCCAACCGTCCCGTACTGCGGCGTGGCAAGCCGGCCGAGCAGCCGGCTGTTGACTCGACCAACACACCGAGCTCGAATGCAACTGTGAGTAAGGCGGGCAAACCAGTCGCGGCGGGTGCTACAAGCCCCACTCCGGGTGCGGCGGCCAAAGCCACCCAGGCGCCGCGCGCTTATGCAGCGATCTCCGATGCCGGCAACTACGAAACCCGCTCTCTGCTCTATGGGATGGCAGCCGGGGAAAGGCAAAGCCTGGGCGAGCCGATGTCGAGAATGGCGATGGACGAGGTCCGCAAGTACGCCAGCAAGCACAACGGTCCGCCGCCGCCCAAGACCGCCATCATCACCGACTACGATCTGCGTGGCTTCGATCTCGACTACAGTAACTCGGCCACGCTGGTGCTGAGTGCCAAGCTGCCGGTGGCGCCTGCAAAGGCAACGCCCGGAGCCGAGTTCGACTACTTCGTTACCGTGGTGGCCAAGGTTGATGTCAACGGCACGCCGCAAAAGATCTTCAGCGTAGTTACCGACCGCAACCACCTCGACGCCTTCCCGCGCATGCAGATCATTGACGCCGTGGACGCCGACGCCAACGGCCGTGGCGACCTGCTCTTCCGCCAGTACTCGGATACCGGCATCAACTACGCTCTCTATCGCGTGTTCCCCTACCAGATGGAGAAGATCTTCGAGGGCGGAGCGGGAATGTAGGCACCTGCCCGTTGCAAAAGGACCACTGCCAACTGCGGCACGGCTGAACAGGCTGCTGAAAAAGTCGGAACAGCAGATTCCTCGCGGGCTGAAGCCCGCTCGTGATGACAAAAATAAGAGACTTGAACGCGGACCTGAAGGTCCGCACTACCCGAACGCGCTTTTCAGCAGCCTGTGTTCTGGCCGGTGGGCTTTCCGTGGCCAACTTCGCAACCGAATTACAGGATGTACCGCGACAAGTCCTGGTCTTTCACGATGTCGCTGAGGGTCTTGCGCACGTAGTCAGCATCGATGGTCACGCTCTTCTCTTTCATGTCGGGAGCCTCGAAGCTGATCTCATCCAGCACGCGCTCCATGATGGTGTGCAAGCGGCGTGCGCCGATGTTCTCCGTTCCCTCGTTGACTTTAAAAGCGAAGTTCGCGACTTCTGCCAATGCTTCCGGAGTGAACTCCAGCTTCAGTCCTTCGGTGTCGAGCAGCGCAATGTACTGCTTGGTGAGCGACGACTTCGGCTCGGTGAGGATCTTGATGAAGTCTTCCACCGTCAGCGATTGCAGCTCCACGCGGATGGGGAAGCGCCCCTGCAATTCGGGGATCAGGTCGCTAGGCTTGGAAACGTGGAATGCGCCGGCGGCGATGAACAGAATGTGGTCGGTGCGCACCATGCCGTAGCGAGTGTTCACCGTGGTGCCTTCGACGATGGGCAGAATGTCGCGCTGCACGCCTTCGCGCGAAACGTCAGGCCCGTGCCCGCCTTCGCGTCCCGCGATCTTGTCGATTTCGTCGAGGAAGATGATGCCCGAGTTCTCCACGCGCTCCACGGCGATGCGCGTGACCTGGTCCATGTCGATCAGACGCTGCTCTTCTTCCTGGATGAGGTACTCGAACGCCTCGCTGACCTTCATCTTCCGCTTTTTGGTGCGCTGGCCGAAGATGTTGGGCAACATGTCTTTCATGTTGACGTCCATCTCCTCGACCCCTTGGTTGGTGATGATCTCGAACGCAGGCATCGATTTTTCGCGGACGTCCAGCTCCACGATGCGCTCGTCGAGCTTGCCTTCGCGCAACTGCTGGCGAAACTTCTCGCGAGTACGTGACCCAGGCTCGCCGGCCAGCAAGGGCTCGCTGCCGATGTTGAATCCGATCTGCTGCGGGTCTTGCGCGGCGGGGCGCGTCTGCACCGGAGCTGGCATCGCCGGCAGCAGCAGGTCGAGCAGCCGCTCTTCCGCGTTTAGCTCGGCCTTGTCGGCGACATCTTCCAGCTTCTCTTCGCGCACCATGTCGATAGCGATCTCCACCAGATCGCGGATCATGGACTCGACGTCGCGGCCCACGTAGCCGACCTCGGTGAACTTCGAAGCTTCCACCTTCATGAAGGGAGAGTTGGCCAGCTTCGCTAGGCGGCGCGCAATCTCGGTCTTGCCCACGCCCGTGGGTCCGATCATGATGATGTTCTTCGGAATCACCTCTTCGGCGAGCTCGGCCGAGAGTTTCTGGCGGCGCATGCGATTGCGCAAGGCGATGGCCACGGCGCGCTTCGCCTGGTTCTGGCCTACAACGTACTTGTCGAGTTCGCGGACGATCTCGCGGGGGGTTAATTCGTCGAGTGCGACGTGTTCCTCATCTGCGGTTGCTGGAAGATAAATAGCCAATGAATATACCTCTTGTGTTTCGTGATTTCTGAATTGTCATCACGAACGGCCTTCAGGCCGTGAGGGACCTGCTGTTTTTCCCCGCCATCGCCCCTGGCGCAAGTAACAACAGATTCCTCGCTTCGCTCGTAATGACAATTTCGGAGTATAGGGCATTATTTAAGCAGTGATCCCCGCGAAAAGCGAACGGCGGCCTTTCTACATGCCCGGCATCTTCATCCCCGCCAGCCGGCGAGCGAAGCTGGGCTTGCCCATGCTCTTGAACATCTTCCGCATCTGGGCGTACTGGCGCAGCAGATGGTTCACTTCTTGGACGCTCGTCCCTGAACCTCGCGCGATGCGCTTGCGCCGGCTGCCATTGATGACCTCGTGGTGGTCGCGCTCGTGCGGCGTCATGGAGTTGATGATGGCCTCCACGCGGTTGAGTTGCTTTTCGTCCACTTTGTCCGCCGACTTCTGCATGTTGGCGAACGGTCCGATCTTGGGTATCATGCCCATGATGCTCTGCAACGAGCCAAGCTTCTTGACCTGCCGCAACTGATCGCGGAAATCCGCCAGCGAGAAGCCGTCCGCGCTGAGCGCCTTTTGCGCAAACTCCTCCGACTTCTTCTTGTCGAGGTGGGCTTCCGCCTTCTCGATCAGCGACAGTATGTCGCCCATCCCGAGAATCCGTCCCACGATTCGATCGGGGTGAAACAACTCCAGCGCATCGTACTTTTCGCCCATGCCGATGAACTTGATGGGCTGCCCAGTGACCTTGCGGATGGAAAGGGCCGCACCACCACGGGCATCGCCATCCATCTTGGTGAGTATCACGCCGGTAAGCGTGAGCTTTTTGTGGAACTCGTCGGCCGATTTCACCGCGTCCTGGCCGGTCATCGCGTCGGCGACGAAGAGGATCTCCTGCGGATTCAGGATCTTCTTCAGCGACTGCATCTCGTCCATCAACTGCTCGTCGATGTGCAGCCGGCCGGCGGTATCGACGATGAGCACGTCGCAGGCATTGTTGATGGCCTCGCGGCGTGCTTCCTTCACCAGCCGTTCGACGGTCGCGGTGTTCGATTCCTCGACCTTGCCTTCATAGATATGGGCCTTGATGGCCTGCGCAACGACCTTGAGCTGTTCACGCGCCGCCGGACGGTAAACGTCCACCGAGACCAGCATGGGCCGGTGTCCGCCTTGCTTAAGCCAGTTCGCCAGCTTGCCTGAAGTGGTCGTCTTGCCGGAACCCTGCAGCCCCGCCATGAGCATTACCGTGGGCGGCTGGGAGGCGAACTTCAGCTTGGCTGAGTCTTTGCCCAGGACGGCGATCAGTTCGTCGCGAACAATCTTCACCACCTGCTCGGCGGGGGAAAGCGCGGTGAGAACTTCCTGACCCAGCGCTTTTTCGCGGATGTGCTCGATCAATTCTTTGACTACGTTGAAGTTAACGTCGGCTTCGAGCAGCGCCATGCGGATTTCTTTCAGCGCTTCGCCGATGTTCTCTTCCGTCAGGGTGCCTTGTCCGCGCAGATTCTTAAAGGCACGCTGCAGCTTATCTGTAAGGTTCTCAAACATTGTCGGGAGTCCACAGCTCTGGCTGGCTGGGCGGAAACCTGCGGTTTCCGCGCTGAAATCAGGATATCACGCAGTTGCCTGCCATTTTGACGCTGCGGTGACAACGTGTTCACAAACGGGCCCTATGATGCGCAGTACAATCCGCTGATCAGGGAGGTATCCGCTATGCTGAGGACACGCGCACTTTCCCTTTCGCTCGCGGCCGCTACGCTCTGTGCGCCTTCCATGGCTCAACGGGGCCACCGGAATCCGCCCGACATCTTCCAGGACCAAAGTCACCCGCCTGCCGCCACGCAGCGCGGCACCGACCCCAAAGTACTGCTGGAACAAGCCAACCAGATGAAGCAATTGAGCGATGCCATACCGGATGACATCCAAAAACTCTCTCAGGGTGTGATTTCCAAAGACCTGAGCGAGCGCCTGAAGAAGATCGAGAAGCTGGCGAAGAAACTTAGAGAGCAAGTGCAGCAATAAAGCCTATCGGGAGGTTTCGCTCGGCGCTGTGCGGTACACCTCAGCCGCCGCGATCACAGTGTTGCAGTGAATCGTTACCGTGTCTTCGATGTGGTTCGCATAGCCGCCGGCGTAAGTGACCATCACGGGTATGTCGCGTGCGCGCGCGGCCCGGAAGACAAGCTCGTCGCGTTGCTTCAACCCGGCGATGGAGAGGTTCAAGCCGCCGAGTTGGTCGTCGGCGTAAGGATCGGCGCCCGCAACGTAGCAGATCAGTTGTGGCTCAAACAGCCGCAGACCGGAACTCAGAGCGTTATCGAGCCAGGCCAGATATTCGGCATCGCCACAGCCATCGGGCAGGTTGACGTCGATGGAAGATGGCAGCTTGATGAAGGGATAGTTATTCTCCTGATGCAAAGAA
>DATCCF010000138.1:0-3845 GCA_036511435.1 Terriglobales bacterium
GCAGTTGGAGGACATCATGGTGTCGTCGTTCGAAGACGTCGTCCGTTATGCCGAGACCCACCAGGTAAACAACCGCATTGCCGCGTACATGCTGGCCATCGATCGTGTGGCCTATACCATCCGGCAGCGCGGGATTTACGCATAGCGCAGTTCCAGAGTTTGGGTGTTCGGAATTCACGGTTAGTCTTTGGAATTGTCATTGGGAGCGAAGCGAGGAATCTGCTGTTGTTTGCGGCTGGCACGACGGTTGGGGGAACAGCAGATCCCTCACGGCCTAAAGGCCGTTCGTGATGACAACTTAAAAATCGCGAAATCGGCCATTAGTTGTGCAGCACTCAATGGCTGCTGAGGTGAGGGCTACGATTACCTCAGCGGCTAAAGCCGAATTCAGAGGCACTCTCAACTGCACCGCTGAAGCTGGATTATTCATCTGTTTCCCGCAGCTGAAGGCAGCAAGTTTTGAAGGGGCACGGCTTCAGCCCCTGAGGGAACTCGCACTTCGTCTCAACACCGAAGTCCCTCAGTGGCTAAAGCCACCATAATGACAACTTACGGCACGGCTGAAGCCGTGCCCTTTCAAAACCTGAGGTCCTCATGAATAATGCGCTGCTGAATGAAGCGGTGCTAGCCGGATATACCAACCCAGAATCTGCGCTTGAGTTCAACAGCGTACGGCACGTCGTCAAGGACTTGCTCTGAAGGGATTGAATACCGGAACGTTCAATTGCTTGAAGTCGCCCTCGTTCCTTGTGGCCACAATCAAGCCGTGGATGCGAGCGGTGGCAGCGATCATCCCATCCTCAATCAAGTGGTTTGACTTGCCATGCACCAGCCGGCCCCATTCGCGGAAGGAAACTGTGTCCATGGGGAGAACCTGAAACGAGGCCTCCAGTTGGTCGACCCATAGTTCGATCTCCCTGGCTTTTTCTGGATTCTGGCGTCGGGTCAGTTCAATCCCTGCCTGCAATTCGCCCATGGTCACCGCCGACAGGAATACCTGGTCATCGCGCAAGTCCGCAAGCCAAGCGACAACGGCGCCGTGAGGCTTATGCTTTCGCACTTCTGAAACCACGGTGGCGTCCAACAGGTACTTTTTCACTTGAAGGTCACGGGCTTTCGCCGCCGAAGCCTGCGCCTCTTAGGAATGACGTGTTCAAAGCGCGGGCCCTGATCAAGAAGGAGTGCCTTCAGGCCGGGGCGAACGGGCCTCTGCAAGCGATGCCATTCTTCGATCGGGACCAGCACCGCAGCTTCAACTCCGCGCCGGGTCACAATCTGCGGCCCCTTCTTGAGAGTAATTTCGAGTAGCTCGCTGAATCGAGCCTTGCGTCTTGTACCTGCCATGCAGCCAAACGGCACCTCCGTTTTCGGTGTGGCTCCGAGAATATGCTAGTCAGAGGACTAGTCAATACTGTTGGCGTCATTACGGGCTTAATCAAGCGTCAGCACTGCGCTGACTGGAGCGCTGAAGGTGCTGTTCTTCGAAAAAAACAAGAGTAGATCTCTGGGGGGCTGAAGAGGCCGCTGAAAAGCATACTTCGACGCACCTCAGGGATGGTGACAACTGCGCCGTCCCTAAAGGGACTCGTTAATGTTTTCTACTTTACCCCAGGGCTTACGAGCGTGTGTGAGAACCCCTGTTGTCCCTACGGGACTCGGATCTATTTCCCACTTTACCCAGCACTCCGCCTGCGGCTGCGTGCTGGGCTAGACTGAGCCACGCCTACGGCGTTGGATTTTCGCCCAGTAGATTCACTGGTAAATATCATATTGGGTTCTCACACACGCCCTTACGCCCTGGGCTAAAACCAATTCCGCCCCTCCTCCACCCCATTTCGCCCGCCGCGGCGGGGCGCGAACTGGGGACCCCGGTTGCGGGGCTGGATTTTGCGCGGTTGTTCCACCGTACCGACTCAAAATGAGTTCTCACACACCCTCTAAAGGCCCGCACCACCCGAACTGTTTCAGCAGCCAAGAGATTTTCAGATATTCACAATCGTACGCCGACGGCCCCAAATGAGGGCTGTTCCCGTTCTGGGACAAAATAAATTTCCGCGACACTGGAGATTCACCGCTCGAATTGGGGCATAATATCGCCCAAGCTGTGCGGCCTGTGGGGAGCGCCTCCTGTGGGGTCATCATGCAAAGCCTCTATTCTTGTCTGCGCTTGTTGGCGGTCGCGGTGGCCTTTCCGGTCATCCTGACGTACATCGTTGTCATGATTACGATGCACCCAATCGCCACCGTTCGGAGCGGTTTTCACACTCCTTTGCGGGCGTGGATGGGCGTCCTGGACTGGGCAAAGGGGATTCCGGTGGGTTACAGCTACTGGGAGCAATACCAGGCGCCGTCCATGCTGGACGAGATCGCCGTTCACCACGACGAATAGACCGCCTTGGCCACGTTTCTGTAATTGCATTCAATCCAAGCGGTGGAGGATAATCGGCTGTTACGCTGCGGCCAGGCGCCGTTGCGGTCACTCTCTTTTGTGAACCTCCCGAACTACATCACGCTCACCCGGATCTTCAGCATTCCGGTCCTGATTTGGATATTGTCCAGCAGCCGCTTCAGCTCCACGAACGGCGAGCGTGAACTGCTGGCTTCGTTCGTCT
Organism: Terriglobales bacterium; assembly: GCA_036511435.1. Classification (GTDB taxonomy): domain Bacteria; phylum Acidobacteriota; class Terriglobia; order Terriglobales; family Acidobacteriaceae; genus Bog-257. Next base: position 2,613 of record DATCCF010000138.1, read on the forward strand.
TCATCGCGGCTTCGCTGACGGACGCCATTGACGGCTACCTCGCCCGCAAGCGGGCGCAGGTAACCACGATGGGGATGCTGCTCGACCCGGTGGCCGATAAGCTGCTGATCGCCGCAGCGTTTATCACCCTGGTGCAATTTAATCCGCGGACCGTTCCCGCGTGGATGGCCGTCATCATCATAGGCCGCGAATTCCTGGTGAGTGGGTTGCGATCCATCGCAGCCTCGGAAGGGTTCACCATCCAGGCCAGCGAACTGGGCAAAACCAAGATGGTGGTGCAGATTGTCTCGGTAGTGGCGGCGATTATCGATCACCACTGGGCGCATCTTCCCTGGTACTTCCTGAGTTTGCCGGTGCATCCGATCGCACTGGTGTCGATTTGGCTGATGGTGGCGCTGTCGCTGCTGTCCGCCGTCGACTACTTCGTGGGATTCTGGAGAAAGATTGACCGCCATGCCGAGAAGCGCCGCAGGCGGCGTTCCTTTGTGCTGAGCCGGCGCAGGAAGCGCAACGATGTCCCCGTACTCTGAAGAACCACTCATCGCGACCGCAGTGCAGTCGTGCGAGTATTCGCCGGAAGAACGAAAACTGCTTCTGCGGCTCGCTCATCGCTCGATTGAATTGGCGCTGGAAGGACGCAGTGTCGACTCGACTTCGCCGACGGCCCACCTGGCCGAGCCCCGCGGGGCCTTCACCACTTTGCATCTGGAGGGTGCACTGCGCGGATGTATCGGATACGTGTTGCCCACGCAATCGCTCTATGCGACGGTTGCGGAGGCGGCCGGGGCCGCAGCCCTGGATGACCCCCGTTTCCCGCCGGTGACACCGGCGGAGGCGCCACACCTGAAGATTGAGATCAGCGTGCTCTCACCTTTGCAGCCCATTCGACCCGAAGAGGTCGTCGTCGGCCAACACGGACTTGTCGTCACCCAGGGCGGTCACCGCGGATTGCTATTGCCGCAGGTTCCCATCGAGTGGAAATGGGACCGCGAAATCTTTCTGGCACAGACCTGCCTGAAGGCTGGACTGCCGGCGGACGCGTGGCGGCATGGCGCCCAATTGCAGGGGTTCACCGCGGAAGTGTTTGGCGAACCCTAGAGCAGTTTAAGAATTACTGTAGTCGAGCGAGCACGGGTAGAGCGGCGCTTCAGCGCCGCGTTCCCGCTGATCCTTCACCTCCGAGCCGGCTTCAGCCGGCGGCACCTAGACTACACAAATAACTAAACCGCTCTA
>DATCCF010000139.1:0-20666 GCA_036511435.1 Terriglobales bacterium
GCGGAAGGCGATGAATTTATCGGAATGGGGTGGTTATCCGATAAACATAAAGGCAAATAAACTCGAAGAAATCTGTGAACAATTGACCAACGGCGACATGCCAGATCGAAAATACACACTGATTCACGGAAAGGGTCGCCCTACAACGAAGGAACGCGATCTCGTATGCCAGTGGACCGAGGACTCACGTGAATGTTAGGCCGCCCTTGGCAGCGTCCTCCGACGACTTCCAGGGAGAATTCGCGATTACCAGAATTTTGTCGCATATCGAAAGTCATTTGTCCCGGTTTTCATCTTGTTGCAATCAAGTTCATGGATACTGAGCTAACTGACCGACCGAGGTCTACGTCTCTTACTAATGAAGAATATGGAAGGACTCTTACCCGCAACGACGAACTGGTCAGGATGGAATCATGTTGAGAATTGATATCCACGCTGTACACCCGAACGTGACGCTGCGCTGCTCGGGCCGCATTGTGCTCGGACTTGAGGCGGAAACGTTGCGCTGTATGGCAACGTCGCGCGCCGAAGACTGTCTCACGCTTAATCTGAGTGGTATCCGCGCCCTCGATGCCGCAGGGCTGGGATTGTTGGTCGAGTTGCAATGCTGGGCAAAGCACCGGCAGAAGGCATTGCGAATCGCGGAGCCCTCGGCATGCGTGCGACGACTGATCGCCCTGACAAACTTGCAATCCGTCCTTCAGGTGGGCGGTTGCGAGAGATTTGGCGGCATTGAGGGGTGCGATCGCGCGGCTTCAGCGGCCGGTGCGGAGCGGGCCATAAGCGCGTAGCCGGAGAGGCACTCGGCTTGCCGGAAATTTGCCGCTAAGCCTTCAGCCATATCCCTCTGCTGCCAATGTGCGATGGAGCGCCCTCCTTCGCTTCCGCCTGTCCAGGCGCTTTCTTCCCTCGCGCGCCATTCCAGATGAGAATATATTTACGTTGCTGACTCGGTTCAGCGGCATGCATACAAGTAATAGGAAGTGGACACTCATCGGGCTCGCGGCATTGGTCATCGCCGCCCTTATCGGGTTTACGCTTACCCGGCAGACGGCGACGCCGCGCCTCAAACCAAGCGATACCGGGAACTCCAGGGCGCAAGCGAAACTGGTGAACGAAACGCCGTTGGAGACGGCGCTTCGTCTCGCCAATACGGCCAGTACCGCTGAGGAACAGCAGTTGGCCAAGGAGGCCATTCGCGTTGCCGACCACGAAGTTGATCTGGCATTCGCCATGGCCCTCCAGCAGGCGCAGCAACATCCTCCTGCCCAAAACGGCGAAACCGGGCAGATCAATGCCCGAATTCACCGCCTCCAAAACCGTTTGCAAGAAGTGCAAGATAACGCCACTCGGCTAACGCAACTGGCCGCGCATCCTGGCAAGAACGACGTGGACAACATTCAGCAGCAACTGGAAATCGCCCAGGCGAGAGTTACGCTCCTGAAAGACGCGATTGACGACGCCAAAGAAGACCTGGTCCGGGCCGGCGGCGATCCCCAGGCCCTGATACAGCGGGAACTGGAAGAGCATGAAGCTCTCGGGCACAGCAACAACAATGCCGCTTCGCAGACAAAACCGGCATCGTTTGAGGTCGAAGGCAGCCTGATTTCGCAGTATCGCACTTGGCAGCAGCTGCGTGAAAACCAAAAGCGGCTGCGCGAGGCGCAACAGGAGGCGAATACTGCCGCGGAAACGCTGACCCACAAACATGACGCCTTAGAGAAGGGTTTAAGCGATACCGCGCAGGGTGACGATTTAGTCCCAAGTCAGGACGACAGCACTGCGGCTCCTCAAGCGGAGCCTCAGCATGCCGCCACCATCGCCGATCTGAATAACCTATCCCAGAAGACGAGGCTGCTCGCCCAGTACGGCAGGCGCATACAGGCCGAGAAGCAATTGACAGAAGTGTATGGACGTTGGGACGGGATTCTCCAGGATGAACTCCGGGTCGCGTTGCACGCCATATTGCGTTCGCTGGTCTGGATCCTGTTGGCTCTTCTCTTCCTGGTGGTGGCGGAAGGACTGATCGAGCGCTTCTACATGAGTCTGGGCCCCGATCGCCGGCACCTCAGCACCATGCGACTGGTGCTCCGCCTCGTCTCCCAGTTCATTGGCGTACTGCTCATTCTGCTGGTGCTTTTCGGAGTGCCCAGTCAACTTTCGACAGTGCTGGCTTTGGCGGGAGCTGGCCTGACCGTTGCTTTGAAAGACTTCATCGTCGCGTTTTTCGGCGGGTTCATCCTGATGGGCAAGCACGGTATCAGGGAAGGCGACTGGGTCGAAATCAACGGAATTGGCGGCGAGGCAGTCGAGATCGGACTGTTGCGCACCATCTTGCTGGAAACCGGAAACTGGAATGACGCTGGACATCCCACCGGCCGCAAGGTGTCCTTCGTCAATAGCTTCGCCATCGAAGGGCATTACTTCAACTTCACCACCACCGGCCAGTGGATGTGGGACGAACTGGATGTGCTGATTCCCGCGGGAGAAGATCCGTACTATCTGTCGAATTCTGTGCTCAAGCTGGTAAGCGAGCAAACCCAGTCAGACGCGACCCAAGCAGAGCAGGATTGGCGTCGCGCCACCCAGAATTCCGTGACCCAATCGTTTTCGGCCGCGCCGGCGATCGACGTGCGACCTTCGAACCTGGGCATTAACCTGGTGGTCCGCTACGTAGTGCACGCGCATGATCGTTACGAGGTTCGCACTCGCCTCTACCAGGCAATCGTGGCGCTGTTACACGGTAATAAGCCCGCGAAAACCGGCGATGGCATCCCCGTGGTCAGCGCGTAATCCGCAAGCGAGTTTGCGATTATTTTTTCGGAGCGCTAGTAGCGGCCGCTTGGGGCTTGGCTTCATCCTTCGTTTGCAAGCCACGTGTTTTCAAACGCATTTTTTGGCGCGCCTTGCGAAGCCGATGCTCGCGGGATTTGTCCCCATTGCGAAACGACATTGGTAATACCTCTCTGCGATGCTACAGCATTTATCGAAGGAATGTTGCAGGAGTGTGGTCACGCGTATTAGTTGCCTGTGGAATTTACTCGGCGAAAATCCAGCGCCGTAGGCGTGGCTCAGTCTAGCCCAGCACGGGGCCGCAGGCAGAGTGCTGGGTACAGTGGGGAATAGATCCGAGTCCCGTAGGGACGACAGGGGTTCTCACACACCCTCTTGAGCCGCAGGCAGAGTAAGAGCGGCTAAGGTGATGCCAACATCCGGGGTTAAGAGGGCAGTCTTCGCTCTCGCTGCCTTAATTTGTTTATTCTTTCCCACTGGATGGGTAGACCCATTCAGGGAGCATCGGAATAGGGAATGAACTCTACAACCCAGATCTCGTCGAACTTTCCCAGCACGCGATAGGCATGCGTGCTTTGCGAGTCATAGGCCAGAAGATCGACGATTCGCAAAGATGGCCGGGGAGCCAGCACCAGGAAGCGCGTATGCTCCTGGGCCGCCTTCAACAGGAACTGCTTCGCCTGGCGCTCGGCTTCGTCGTTCAAGGTGCGGGGCAGCGGAACGACCCGAGCATTTACCTTGTAGTAGCTCAAAGGTGCGTACAGCACGCTCTCGCTGGCGACGGCAGGCATCGGCTGAAAATCAGCTTCCACCAAGGGGCTGCACATCAGCAGAGGCGCGTGGTCTGCGGCGGCGTTGGCATCGGCAAACGCAAGCGCTTCCTTCCACGACTCTTCATGCCTGCGCGAGAGTGGCGATGAATAGGCTTGAAACGTGCACAACGCCACAAACACGAAATAGAAAAAAGCCCGAAGAGCGCGCGAATCGATGAGGCTGCACAGCCATCCCCAGCACAAGGCGATGCCGGGCATAGCCACGAGCAGATAGCGCGGAATGAAAACGTGTACTGAGCTGGTCATGCTGATCGCATATAGGCACAAAATCGGGACCAGCGCCAGACTGGCGCATAGCAGGAGCTTGCTTAACAACTCGCGCCCGGGAGGCATCAACTGGCGCGCCACCACCGCGAGCAGGATGACGCCGGTCAACACCAACAACTGCCCCTTTCCAGGATTCAGTACCTGAAAGACCGACGTCCATTGCGGCGCGGCGGCGAAGGAGTGCGTGGTCCGCGTCTGATAGATGTACCTGAGCCGCGGCAATACCGGAAGCAGGAAGATTGCAAAGCAGCCGAGCGCAACACCAATCTGCCGCAGATCGGTCCGGAGCGAGGAGCGCCGAGTCAATAGGTAATAAACGGCGAGCGCCACCAGGAGGCCGGCGAACAGATAGTGGAAATAGAAGATGCCCGCCGACGCGATGCCGAAGAGCGCAGCGTAAACAGTTCGGTTGGTCTTCATCCAGCGCAGGAAGAGGAGGATGGTGAGATTCGTCACCAGCAGCGCGAACGGATAGGGACGCACATCGATTGCGGCAAACGCAATGCCCCTGGGCAGGATGAATAACATGGTCGCGATGAGCGATACATCCCAGGCGAACAACTCCCTCGCGCACCGGTAGAAGACATATACGCCAGCGAGCATGGCAAGGATGGAAGGAATCCTGAGGACGAGTTCACTGCTGCCGAAAAGCGTCTTGGTCAGCCACAGAATGTAGGCGTAGGCAGCAAACGAATTTCCCTGTATCGATCGCGCCCAAATCTGCTTGAAACCACCGGCGATCTGCCAGTAGGAAAGAGTTTCGTCCGTCCACAATGGCGCCCGCACCGCAAGAAACCACACCGAGAGGCAAGCTAACAGTGCCACGCCATAGGCCACGGCGAGCCAGGTGTCGTATTGCGGGCGCGACGTGACTTCCGCTTCGGGACTTGCTGCTGCTACATCCAAGGTGGCACTCGACATGGTCCTGACCGGTTCGGAAAGAAGTGAAACTTGCGCTCGCTATCCCTTAGGTTGGTTCGAAGACCGCGTCGTGTTTTTTTGCTGCTGGGCCTCCGTGATCATGTGCTCGATCACTGCTTTTTGCGGGAAGTTCGGATTCCGTTTGAGCAGCGTTTGCCACGCGGCGACCGCTCCCGCGACATCGTTCTTGCCCTGCCACTTAATGATGCCGATGTTCATCAGCGTGCCCGGATGTTTCGGATCGTAGGTCAGCGATTTGTCGAGTTCCGCGAGCGCGCCATCCACGTCGCCGGTGTAGTACATGCACGAAGCCATGTCGGTCCGGATGGCGACGTTCTTCGGATCTACATTCAGAGCTTTCTGGAAGTACGAGATAGCATCTTTGAATTGGTGGGCCGCTTTGTAGGTAAGCGCGGTCTTATTGAGCAGTTCGACGTTCTTGGGATCGGTCTTCAGCTTGGCCAGCAGGGGCTCCGCCTGCTTGTCGGCCATGCGCTTCATGTCATCCAGGGTCGGCATGGGTTTTTGCCCCGTGGCCGATGGCGGGGCGGTTGCAGCTTGCTGCATTTCTGCGGAGGTCGGCGTGGCTTGGCCTGCGGGTTTGGCCGAACCGCGCACCAGGTATCCCACCAACACGCCGATCAGCAGGCAGACGGCCGCCATGGCGTAGGTTTGGGTTGCCGTCCAGTTGGTGGTTGTATTGCCGCTTTGCTTCGATTCCTCTTCCATCTTCGCTACTCCTTCGTGACGATCCGGAGGGCGCTCTGCTCAAGCACTCTCCCGGTGCGCATGCTTCGCAGGAACGTAGGGAAAGTGCACACCGGCTGCCAAAACGTGCAAGATCGGGATTCGCAGCTATCCACGCATATTCAGTGACTTAGCGGGATCAGCAAAGCCGGTTAGAGCAGCAGAGGAGATCCCGAAGCGTCTTTGTCCGCACTGCGCGTGTGATTTGGCGCGGCATGGTGCGGTTTCGAGGCGGTCCTGAAGTCTGTAATCCGCTGTCGGGCTTAGACTTATTCAAGGCATTCTTTGGAAGGCAACCTGCACGACAGGCAGACATGAGTGTTGTTGCCGACGAATCGCGCCCCCAGCCTCTGGCGAAAAGCGAAGAGCGAAAGGCTAAAAGCGGCAGTGTGAGTTTTGTCGACGAGCTGCGCCCGCTATTGCGTCTGCGCTGGCTGCAGTTGCTCACGCTGGCCGGCCTCCTGGTCACGGTGGGAGTGATCGCCTTCAATCTGAAGTTCTCGGTGCTCGACCTGGACATCTGGTGGCACCTCAAGGTCGGCGACTGGATCATCCAGCACCGGGCCGTTCCCCACAACGGCCTCTTCTCGTGGATTGCGGCTGATCGCCCCTGGGTGGCTTACAGTTGGGGCTACGAAGTATTGATGTCGCGCGCTTACGCCTGGTTTGGGCTGCTCGGCATCGGGATTTACGGAACGCTGCTGACTCTCGGCGGCGCCTATTGTATTTACTGGACGCTGCGGCGACTTTCCGGCCAGTTCTGGACGGCGTGCATTCTGGCGGTCATCACCTGCTCCGCATTTCTCTTTAACCTGATGCCGCGGCCGGTCTTCTTCTCCATGATGCTGTTCTGCGTGACGCTGACACTGGTGCTGGAAGCGCATCGCACGGGCCGCGTGCAGCTTCTCTATTGGCTGCCGCTGATTTTTCTGTTGTGGGCGAACCTGCACATTCAGTTCATCTACGGCTTGTTTCTTGTCGGCCTGCTGCTGGCGGTGAATGCGACGCAGCAATTGGCTGAGCGTTTTGGATTCGCGTCCGCATGGCTGCTGCCTTCTAAACTTCCGGCTGCAATGCTGGCGGCCATTTTTGCCGCTTGCGTCATCGCGACCTGCATCGGCCCGAATTCTTACCACCTGTATCAGGTGATCTTCCAATATGCCCAGGCGAAAGTCCCCTACCGCATGATCATGGAGCTGCAGCCGCTAAACTTCCGGGCTGGCAGCCATTACGTGCAACTCCTGCTGATGGCTTTTGCGTTTTTCGCCGTCGGACGCCAGCGCAAGGTTGATCCATTCAAGCTGGCGCTGCTAACGATTGCCAGCGTGGTCGCTTTCCGCACTATGCGCGATGCCTGGTTCATCTGCATTCCCGCTGCGGCCTGCATTGCCGATACGCTTGCAGACGAGACCGAGAGCGCGGCGAAGGAAACCTGGCTGGAGAAAGTTGCGGTGGCGGGGGTGGTCACTTTGGCGCTGCTGCTGTTCGCGGGCAGCACGGACTTCAACCGGCGCGTCCTCGACCGGGCCATCAGCGGCTTTCTTCCTGTGAACGCAGCCAACTACTTGCGCCGGAACCCCGCGCCCGGCCCGCTTTATAACACGCTCGACTGGGGCGGCTTTCTCATCTGGTACATGCCGAACTATCCCGTAGCCATCGACGGACGCACCGATCTCTACGGAGATGAATTGGATCAGCGCTTCTTCGACACGGCCAACGGCGCGCCGTCGTACATCAACGATCCTTACCTCAACCAGGCGAGAGTGGTGATTTTGCAGAAGAGCAACAACCTGGTGAGCATTCTGGAGGCGGACTCGCGATTCCAGCTTGTGTACCAGGACGAACTCGCAGCGGTGTTCGTGCGCAACGGCCCACGCTAGGGCTCATCTCACAAATCATTTGCAGGCGGATCAGGAAAGGTCAGGGCTTTATTGGTACCTGCATAAGTAGTGTCCGACTTCTCTCTGAGTTGTCATCACGAACGGCCTTTAGGCCGAGGGGGATCTGCTGTTGTTCCCCAGCCGTCGTTCCAGCGCCAACAAAGAGCAGATTCCTCGCTTCGCTCGTAATGACAATTCCAAACGTGAACCGTTAATTCCAAATAGCACACTTGGAACATTAGTTATGCAGCGGTCAATAGCCCTTGCAAGAACAGGTTCCTCGGGGACTGAAGCCCAAGTCATTGTTGACCCGTTGCGGCACGTCTGAGGCCCTGATACAAAACCATTGATGAAATAGGTTCCAGGCTCTATCAACGTATCTGTTGATACTCGGCCTTGGCTTCTCTCAGTACCGGTATGTCGGACTCGGCATCTTTCCAGAGAGCGAAAAACTCCTGGTAGCTGCCACGCGCCTTGATGGAGTCTCCTGACAGCGCGTAGGCGCGACCGAGCTGAAGGCGGGCCAACGCCGCTAACGGACAATTCACGGTGACACCGCGCTGATCGAGGAGCTTGTGGAATTCGGCGGCGGCTTCTTTGCCTTTTTTCAGCGACAAGTAGGCCAAGCCCCGTATGTAGACAGGATAGAGCGACCCGCCGACCTCGAACTGGGGAAGCGGGGTGCCGAGTTCGTAGGGCTCGGCGGTTTGAAGTATATCGAGGGCTTTGGCCGGATTGCCGCGCCTGATCTCGATGGAAGCATAAATGGCAGGCAGCCAATAATGATTGATGACCGTGTTCAGCGGAAAGCGCTCAGCCAAATCGTCCGCCATATGCTTCGCCCGGTCGGCATCTCCGATACGAGCCAACGCCAGGGCCGCCAGAATACTCACATCTCGGGTGGGCGCGGCAGCGAGCGCCGAGGCGATATCCTGCCGGGAGCGCGCAATATCGTTAAACTCTGCTTCCCGTAATGCGGCATCCATCTGCCATGCCGCCGCTGTTTCTGTTGAGCCATTGCGCCGGGCCGACTCGGCCGCTCGCCTGGATAATTCCCGTGCACCGTTGAGGCGTCCGTAGAAAGCTTCTGTATCGGATGCGAACGAAAGAAGAATGTCTTCCCCTGGTCTGCCGCTCGCGGTCGCGACTTGCCGCTTCATCTCAGAGTCGTCGCTCTCAAGAAAGGCAACTCCATAGCGATTGCCATACAAAATCGGATTGGCAACCTTGTGCTCGAGGGCTTCCTTGTACTTCGTCTTCGCATCTTCGAGACGATTCAGGGCGGCATACAGGCCTACCAGATTAATGAAGGCAGCTGCGCTACCCGGATTGATGCGGAGATCCTCGAGGCTTGCAGCCACAGCTTTTTCGTATTGTCCTAAATAGCTGTAATCAACCCCTAAGTTGCCATAGGGTTCGCTGTTGCGCGGATAGGTCTTGGCCCACATCTCATACGTCTCGATGGCTTTCTCCAGTTCGCCCGTCGCCAGCAGGTAGTAGGTACCCGAAATACGGAACCTCTCGCGCTCGCTCACTTTGTCCCGCAGATCATAGGCCTTCTGCAAATTCTGACTGGCCAGGCCGGGCTCTCTCAAATTAGAGTACGAAATTCCCAAGGCCACGTATGCTGCGGCGAAGTTGGGGTCAAGTTCAGCGGCGCGATTAAAGAATGGAATCGCTGCCAGGCTGCCTTGTGCCTGCAACGTCTTGATTCCTTCGGAGAGGGCCTTCAGAGCTTCCAGGGACGGAGTGGTAGCCTGATCCAGAGGGGTGTCGAACTTCTCCACCGTGCTCAGAGACTCGCCGAGTTTTTCCCGCAGCTTGGTCGCTGCCTCGCCTAGCGCTTTTAAGACGTGTTCTTTGTTTTCCGCCGTCACTTGTTCCTGCGCCAGGAGATCACCCGTCGTGCAATTGACGGCATCGAGACCGATGACATACTGACTGCCCAGACTCCCGATAGCGCCAGATACGTAGGCTTTTGCGCCCGCGCGTTGACAGAGATCACGGGCTACGTCCGGAGTCAGCTTGGTACCAGGGGGTTTGGCCATCAGCTTCAGGGTGCCGCGAATTCTCGCATCGGACAGGATGTTCAGAAAGGGGGACTGCCCCAGCTGCACCGAGATTGCCTGCTTCAAGGTGTCATCAAAGACAGGATCTCCGGTCGTATTGTCGAAGTCTGCCAGCACCAGGGTGTCATGCTCGTTCAGCTTAGGGGCGCGGTGCGAGCGCCAGTAGAAGCCACCGGCAACTATTACCGCCAATAGCACCAGCGTAGCTGTCTTCCAAGAAAAAGCGCTTCGTCTCCTCGCCGTCGAACCTTCACCAAGACTCCCTATCGCCGATGCCGGCCGGTTTTTCGCACTGGAGGCTTCCCCGGCAGCGAAACCCTGCACGGGCTGCGGTTCTTCATCGGCGGCGACAATGACGGAATGCTGCGATGAGTCCGTGTCGCGCTTAAGGCGACGCAGTTCGGCCCGCATGTCCGAGGCATTCTGGTATCGCAGTGTGCGGTCTTTCTCCAGCGCGCGGTTGATGATGTCTTCCAGTTTCGGAGGCAGGTCGGGGTTCAGTCGAACCGGCGCGACGGGAGCTTTGTGAAGGATGGCGTCGAACAACAAAGCGGAGGTGTCGCCGCGAAACGGTATTACTCCCGTCGCCATCTGATACAGCACTGCGCCAAATGAGAAAAGATCGGTGCGGGTATCAAGCGGCTTTCCTCGCGCCTGCTCAGGAGACATATAGGCGAGAGTGCCCAGGGTGCTGCCGGGACTGGTGAGCTGCTCTTCACCCGTCGCGCTGACCGTAAGTCCCGATTGATCGGCGGGAGAACTGGTACTGACAACGGTTACTTTTGCCAAACCAAAATCAAGGATCTTGGCGTGGCCGTTCTCGGTCACGAAGATGTTGGCCGGCTTGATATCGCGATGAACGATCCCCTTGGAATGGGCCGCATCCAATCCGTCGGCGACCCCAATGGCGATGTCCAGCAGCCGCTCAATCTCCATGGATTTTTGGTCGACCAGATGCTTGAGTGTCGTTCCGTCGAGAAACTCCATTACCAGGAATGCGTGACCATCCTCTTCGCCAATGTCATAGAGGACGCAGATGTTGGGATGGTTTAGCGCCGAGGCGGCACGCGCCTCGCGGCGAAACCGTTCCAGGGCCTCGGGGTCGCGTTCGACCTGCTCAGGAAGGAACTTGAGTGCGACCAGACGGCCCAGGCGGATGTCCTCGGCCTTATACACGACGCCCATTCCGCCGCTGCCGATTTTCTCGACGATGCGATAGTGCGAAATGGTCTTGCCCACCACCAGGGAGAACTCCCTTCGTGCGCAACCCATGTTAGGAGTTGCGCGTGTGGCAAGTCAATGCGTTCTCTAGTGTTTGATGGGAAGGGTTGGCCCGCCGGTCTTGTTCTTCAGCGTAGCTTGTGAGATCGAGCCGTCCAGGTTGTGAGCGACATTGTGGCACACCAGTGCGCAAGTATTCGTGGCACGGCTGTAGGAGACCGGCGTGCCACCATTCGGAGCGACCACATTGACGTCGAAGTTCACCAGGCGCTCGCCGGAGATGGTCCCACTTCTCGCGCCCATGCCATGGGAGGTATGGCAAACCGAGCAGGAGAAGCCGGTGTTGATGTGATTGCCGTGCTGGCTCCAACTTGCATTGGAGACGACGTTGTTAAGGTCGTGGCACTTGCCGCACATCGCGTACGGACCCCTGAAGCTCAAATCAGGGTTTGGGAACAGGTTTGTAATCAACTGACCGGGCGCGGGCGCCTGGCTGAATTCGTAGTTCCTCTCCAGGATGTGGGTGTGCGTCGATCCGTGCGGACCGCTGGCGCCGGTCCCTCCAAACTCCCGGTTATCGTCGCTATTGTGGCAGTCGGTGCAGAAGATCTGGCTGCCCATGGCGCGGCCATTCGTGGTGCCGCCATTTTCATCCAACATAGTTTGCAGCAAGCTGGGCTGTGCTAGCGGACTGCTGCGGGAGTGCGTCACCGGATGGCTGGAAGTGGCGGTGGCGCTGAACTGCGGGATCACATTCAGCGGATCGCTCGCCGAAACCGCTCGCAGCGGCAGATATCCGAAAACCGGATTAGAAACCTTTCCCGTGCTGTTACCGTGACAGCGCAAACAGTTTTCGTACTGATTGACCGCCGGATTCACGATGGTAGTGCCGTCTGACACGCTGATTCCGGCTACGCCACTTTGCGAAACGCGGATGGCCGGAGGCGGTGTGAAGGTCGCCACCTGCTGCGACGCGTGGCCGTTGTGGCAATCGGCGCAAGTGGCATGCCGATTGTTGTTGAGCAGCACATCTTCGGCGGCATCGTGGGTATTGTTTCCTGCGGGGAAGGGATGCCCTACCTTGGCGAACTCGGCAAAGACATTCGGGATGGCCGGAGTGAGGTTGGTGCCGCCACCGTGGCAGCCGAGGCAGTCCTGCTCATTCGGCCCGTGTAGCAATCGCGCCGGCCCCAGCGCATTGTGCGGGGTATGGCAGGAGATGCAAGCATTGCCGGCCACCGTGCCATAGCTTCCCAGGTTCGCCGCCAGTGCCACTTTGTTGGTCGCTAGAAAGTGTGCGCTCGTACTCCATCCCGCGAGCGGGTTGACCTGATTCGAGATGGTCCGGTTTGGATCGTGGCAAGCCAGACACATCTGCGCCTTCGAGCTGTCGCGCACAAGAAAGTTCTGCGACAGCACGTCGATGGCCTGCACGTGAGCGTTGTGGCAGGACGTACACTCGATGTTCCCGTTGATCAGCTTGACCTTGCCGAGCGGATCGCCGGTCTTGCCCTGCGACGCCAACGACGCAATCAGGTCAATTGTGTCTTTGATGGGCAACTGTAGGCTGAAAGGATGCGAACTCTGCAGGTTCGTCCCCAACACATCCTGGGCGTTCATGGAGCCAGTCATGGTGATCTGCCCGGAAACTATCGTGTTCCCAACGGCGACGGTTCCGTCGTGGCAGCTCAAGCAGAGGTTGCTGTCGGAGCCCAGGACAGGTTGCTGGCCCCTCTGGTGATAGGTAGTGCTGGTATAGGCCTGATAGGTAGCCTTGGTCTGCGTCTGGTTCCACAGCGCCTTGCCAGTCGCCAAGCCCGAGTGTGGGGCGTGGCAGTAAGAGCACGATCCCGGCCGCGCACCCGTGATCGGCGACTTGCTGCCCGGCGACAGATCATGGGTGCCGATCACATCGCCAGTGATTTGCGCCAGCAGGGGAATCCCGGCCAACAGGAACGCGACCAGCAACGCTCGCCTCACTGGGAGCCTCCCTTGGCCGACTTCGCCAAGCCGTAGTAATGGAAGACCTGCACCCGCCGGTTGAATGAATCGACTACAAAGATGCGGTCGTCGCGATCGATGAACAGCCCTGCCGGCAACTGGAATTCTCCCAGTCCGGTACCGCGCTCGCCGAATGTGTACAGCAGCTCGCCTTCGCGGTCGAACACCTGCACCACGCCCCACAGCCCGTCCACCACGTAGAGGTCGCCTTCCGAGTCAAATCCAACGCCCTTGGGACGGAACATCGTACCTGACTGGTCGCCGAGCTGCCCAATCGCGTACTGGAACTGGCCGGAGCGGTCCAGCACCTGCACGCGGAAGTTCATCGCGTCCACCACGACCAGGTTGTCGCCGTGCAGCCGCAGCTCGGTGGGGTAGTTGAACTCGCCTTTGCCATTGCCGTTGCTCCCAATCGTTTGCAGCACGCTGCCCTGCATGTCGGTGACGAAGATTTTGTTGCGCAGGGTGTCGGTCACATAGATCCGCTGCGCCGCCGAGTCCACCGCAATTCCCGTGGGACGCTTGAAGAAACCTTCTCCGCCTTTCAGACTGCCAATCGTGCGCTGAAACTTGCCGTCAGCGTTGAAGACGAACACCTTGCCCGCCTCCGAATCGGTCACGTAGATGTTGTCCTGGGCATCCACGGCAACGCACTGCGGCGTCAGCATGGGATCTTTGCCCTTGTCGGCGCGAAACAGGAATTTGTACTTTTGCTGTTGGAAGTCGAAGATGTGGACGCCGTAGGCGCCCGGGTCGGTCACAATGACGCGTCCGCGGGAATCGGTGGCGACGCTGTAAGGACGGACGAGGCTGTGGAATTCAGGCTCGCCAGCAACGAAGTCGAGCACCTTCTTCCAGAAGGTCCGCTTGGGTTGCACTTCGCGTGCGGAGTGGAAGCTGCGCTCGTAGGTGAGCTTGCGGCCGCCCAGCAATTGCATTTCCGGCGGAGTCGGCTCGGGTGTGACCTGTTGTTTCTTTTCTTTAGACGCCGCTGCCCCCGATGCCAGCAGCACCAAGGTGACGATTGCGATCTGGAGTGCCTTCCACAGCAAAGCCGGACACGACCCATCAGAAAAAGTTGAAGTAACGCGATACACCAATAAAGAACGAGTTTACGTTACTTGCCGGCACCCCGGAGGCACTAAATCCCTGCACCAGCCGCCCATATCCGCCCGTGAGAGTGAGCTTCCTGAACTGGTAATTACCGTTGGTGAAAACCTGTTCATTGTGATTAGCTGAGAATATCAAACCATTGACGGTGTTGCTATCGGCACGGGAGAAGCTGGCTCCCAGCGACAGATGGCGTATGGGGGACGAACCCAGGGAAAATGAATACCCAGTACCCCCGTAGAGTAGCAGCCATTCCGGCGGTATTACACCCGGAGGCAGATTGGGTGGCAGCGTTATCCCGTTCCCGCTCAGCAATCCGTATCCATTCGTCTTGGCGTAACTAGCGGCCAGCGTAAGCCGGCGTGCTCCCAGGCTGGTAGAGTAGCTCTGGGAGCCGTTCCCCGTATTTGGCTGGTCCACGATCGCGCTGTGCGAAGCAGACGCGCTTGCCGTCCATACATACCGCCCGAAGCGGTGCCGAACATTCCCCGAGTAGAGGTAGTACGAGTTCATGTACGTCAGCAGGAAGGTCTGCACGTTCTGGGCATAAACCACATTCCCGCTGACCCCCCACTCTCCGAAGGTACGGTTGTAGCCCAGGTTCGTGGTGAAGCTGAGCGCGTTGCCACTTGAATTATCGGACGTATTGTCGGCAAAGTTGACCGCGGCGTTTATCGAGCCACCCAGCAACGCTCGCGTATAGACAGCTCCGGCCCCGTACGTATTGGCTCCGTAAGTCTTTTCCAGGAAGGTCTGTTCGCGGCGCTGGGCTTGAAAATTCAGTTGCAGGTTAGGCGCCACTGCGTATGCGCCATAGGCGGAGATGTACAGAGCATTCGACGATTGCTCGCTCTGCTGAAACACTCCCCCGCTCTGTTGCTGCTGTCCGGTGGTTCCGCTGGATTGCGCCTGGGCTCCGGTGGTGCTCTGCGACAGGGAGTTGCTTCCCGGAATGATCGACTGGTAGAGCGACCCCGCGAGATTGTCGGTGTAGCCCATGGCAACCGACAGACTGAGCTTTTGCGTAGGAGTGATTCCGGCAAAAGCATTCAGCGTGTCGATGGTGCCGTTAAAACTGTAGCCGAGATAGTCGGAATTGACGTAGGAGCGCGAGAAGCTGGCGGATGCCGAGCCGTGCATGGGCAGCATGTGCGAGGCGCTTACGAACCAGGAGTCGTTATTCGAAGTGACGGTTTCAATCGTGTCGTTCCCAAAAACCAGGGGGATCTCAGAATGGGAATTTCCGATGTTGTAGCCAGCATTCAGGTTGAAGCCGGCAATCGAGTAATTCGACCGCAGGTTGAAGTTGTGGAAGCTGTTACTGCCATTCTGGTCGGCACCCAGCACGCTGTATGCGCTGCTGCCGGTGTTGAAGTTCACACTTAAGCTTGGCAAGCCTGGGAGGAATGCCCCCCAGCCAATGCCGAATCCCTGGCCGTTGCCGCGGGTGGTGTAATTAGGTACGCCGGGGATTCCGAAATTTCCCTCGCTGTCCCAGGACTTGGCAAAGTTGATCGATCCGGGGAAATGACTGCCCCCGAAGATGCCGCTATTGAACTCGAAACCGGTGCTGTTAAAGAGCGAACGCGACTCTGAGTTCTGCGACGACTGGTTGTAGTAGGGCGACAGATTGAAGTTGACAAAGTTGGGATTGTAATAGAAACCGGAAAGTGTTCCGTTGCCGTTGAAATTCAGGGAGTGGCTGGAACTAATGTCACTTCCCCAGACATCGTTATAGCCTACGCCTACGACGCCGTTCAGGTTCATGTTGAGGTTGTCGCCAACCTGGATTTGCGCAGCCGCGGGCAGGGCCAGAAGGAGAATCAAAGCGCCATAGTCGCGAAAGAGCTTAGCCCCGCGCTTTAGACTTTGAGCCAGAATCAGTTTTGATGTATGGAAGATAAATGTATCGTCTGTAAGGCGAGCCCCGTCGGGGCGAAAGAGCTTAGCCCAGCGCTTCAGCGCTGGGAGAGCGTCAAGAAGAAAGCCGAGTCCCGTAGGGACGGCACAGATTTTTTCGGATAACACATTTTGTGCCGTGCCTACGGCACTCTGCGTTCTCACCAATGCTACCCAGCGCTGAAGCGCTGGGCTAAGCTCTTTCGCGCCTACAGCGCTCACTTCGATGGGCGAAAGCGCCTGCCCTGCCCGACCATAACCGCGTCGACATTGCCTTGACCCGGCCCACGCATTGCGAATGTTCCCCCCCCACGGCATTGACCCCTACAGCACTTCCACCTTGGCGTTTTGCCGCAGCTTCTTGTCTAGCGCTGCGCGCACCTCATTGGTCTTCTTGCTTTGCAGTTGCTTCATGAGTTGGGCCTGTACGTCTTCAAACTTGATCTTGCCTGCTGGAATATGCTGGTTCAGCCGCACGATGGTGTAGGCGTTTTCAATCTGTATGAGGCCTGTGATTTGGCCCGCCTGCATGGTCAGAAGTGCCTTTACCATGTCGGGTGGAAGCTTGGCGCGATCCACCTTTTTGTGGTCGCCCATCATGACCCGGTAATCGTCCTCGGAGATCTTCTCCGCCAGCGTTCCGAACTCCTCGTAGGTCTTGGTGGCCTTGGCCTGCTTTAGCGCGTCGTCAGCCTTCTTGCGGGCCTCTTTCAACTGCGCTGGCGTGGCATTTTGCGGAGGAAGAATCGAGATGGTCTGTATCGCGAACGCTTCTGGATACTGGAAGCTCGCCGGATTCTTGTCGTAGTAGGCCTTGGCTTCGGCGACGGTAACTTTGGCCTTATTGTCCACATCGCTTTTGAGCAGGGCTTCAATCAGCAGCGAGCGCCGGATCTTCTCGTTCACCGCCTGCTGCGAGCCGTGAAACTCAGCTTGTAGAAAACTGTTGTATTCCGCTGGGCTGGAAAACTGCTTGCGGAAGGCCGCCTCCGCCCGGTTCAGACGCTCGGGCGAAAGTGTGATCTTGCGCCGTTGCGCCTCCTGGTACACCAATTCCTCGAAGATGATCATCTGCATCGCGCCCTGGCGGATCTGCGGTTCCATTTCTTGGGGAACACTGCCGTTGTGCTGGCGCGCGTAAGGGAAGATGGCGAACATCTCGCGTTGCAGGTCGCGGTCCGTCAGCACGGCGCCATTGACCCGCGCCACTGGCTTACCCGTTATTACCATCGCCGGGGCCGGCGTGCCCGGCCTGGCTGGCTGGGAGACTGCCGTGGGTGCGTGGGAGGCGACCTGTGCCGAGGAGGCAGTTGCCGCCAGAAGGACCCCCGCGAAGACTGTTAGCTTGTACTTCATTTCCTCACCCCGAAAAAAATGGGGAGAGAGTTGCTCTCTCCCCAAGGCTTTGGACAACGACTAGAAGATGGTTCCAGACGTGCCAGCGTTCATTTCGTTGGATTCACCACCGTGACACTCGCGGCAGAACTGCGCCGTCTGGTTGGAGCCAGCGGTACCACTGGCCGGATTGTAGGGTGCGCGGACGAAGAACATCGTCGTGTAATAGCCCGTGGGCAGACCCGACTTCGAACCCGTGGTGACCTTCACCACGTTCATCAGGTGCTGATTGTGGCAGGTGGTGCAGGTGACCACCGGGGTACCGTTATAGTTGCCGGGGCTCACGAAGAAGCCGTAGTTCTGCACGAACTGATACATCTTCGTTCCCGCCGGATAGGTGATGGCGCCGTTGACGATGGTGCAATCCCAGTTGTACTGGCCGCCGCAACCGATAGCGGCCTGCAGGCCCACCGGGTGATCGTTGAGGTAGTTGCCCGTCGTGGTATGGTCGTTTCCGAGCAGGGTCGGAATCGTGTTGTAGGTACCGTAACTTGGGGGCAGGGTCTCATAGACGGCATTCTTCATCATGGCGCCTTCGGCGAGGTTGCCGTCGTGGCAGCTCAGGCACAGGGTGATGTTGAGATCAGGCGTGGTAGCGGTAAATCCAACCAGCGTCTCAGAGTAACCTGAGCCCGGACCGGTTCCGCCGAAGATGAGCGTTTGGCCGACCAGCGAGACCACATCCTGGCCCCACAGAGCGACGTTGCCCGCGGTTGGGTCGGAGTGCTTGGCTGCGCCGTTGCCGTATGCGCCGCTGTGCGGAGCATGGCAGGCTGTGCAACCACGGCCGTAGTTTAAGTGGGCGCCGAGGACGTCCGTCGCCGGCGCGGCACCGATCTGCGCCATTGCGAAGGTCGCGGCGGCGAAGATCACGAGCGAGATTAACAATACTTTTTTCATTTCGATCGATCTCCTGATATGAACTGCAGTTCTCATGATTTTTATGCCTGGAGACCCTAGGCCCCGGCGGCCTCCGCTCTTGGGATAATGCAAGTAGCTGGCCGAACTGAATGGCGGTTCAGTGGTATGTGGAAATTGACGTTAAGTAAATGAATCTAAAGGTTATTATGACGTTGATTTTCAAGTGTTGGATGTGCCCTGCTATCCCAGGGACGCGCTTGGGTGCGTGAAATGATCCACTTCCATCGTGGGAATAGCCAAATTCCGCAGCGTCCTGGAGTACGACCGGCACCAACGTGGCAAGGGCGCTGGGATTCACCCCTCCGGGCTTTCTTATTGCGCGCCCGAGGCGCTGCGTTTATAGCAGTTTCACATCTGGTGTATAGGCGATGGGTGGAGCACGCCTTCAGGCGTGCATAGCTGCCGTCAGTGCTTGGATCGCGCTTTAGCGCCTGAGGTAATGTTCTCGTCACCTCAGCGGCTAAAGCCGTTTCATTGCCGAATCTTAACTGCACCGCTGAAGCGGTGCTCCACCCTATACACCAAGTGTGAAAATGTTCTAGCCATGCGGCCGCACCGGGTCCAAGTCCGCCGATTCCGTCACTTTGTGGCCCTTTGCTGCTATCGGCCACGGCCTATCGCTTGTTACAACGCCTTCGCGCTGGCTGAAAGAATTGACATCCCGGAGCTGTTCAGAGTAGATTTTCAACGCCCCCTACTTGAGTCGAGATGTAGTTGACCGCCTGGACGTCGGGAGATGTCAAAGGTCCGCATCGGAGCCCGCCTATTCAACCGAAAAACCACTTGAGGAGAAAAATGAAGCCTTTGCAAATGCTCGGATTCGCTACCGTCGTGCTCTTGGCTGCCGTAGGTATTTCCAGCGCACAATCGTGGCAGCCTTTAGCGCACCAACCCAGTTTCACTGCTGGTCACGCTCTCCTACTTACCGATGGTACGGTTATGGTACATCACGAGGACCCGAATGACGGCTTTTCGGATTGGTGGAAGTTGACCCCAGACATTAACGGCAGCTACGTTAACGGAACGTGGACACAGCTCGCCTCCCTGGCATCGAATTACGGCCCTCTTTTTTTCGCTTCGGCGGTGCTGCCCGATGGCCGAGTCATTGTTGAGGGCGGAGAACAGAATTTTGCGCAATATGTCTGGACCAACAAGGGCGCAATCTACGACCCGATCGGCAATGTGTGGACGCCGATGAACCCGCCCAGCGGGTGGAGCACCATTGGCGATGCCCAGAGCGCGGTCCTGAGCAACGGGACATTCATGGTGGCCAATTGCTGCACCAGTCAGGCGGCTCTGCTGAATGCAAGCACCCTGACGTGGACCGCGACCGGTTCCGGCAAGTTCGACGAGAACGACGAGGAAGGATGGACCTTGATGCCCGGCGGGAAGGTGCTGACGGTCGATGCCTACGTTAACATCGGGGACCCCAATGGCAAGAACTCCGAAATCTATAATCCCAGTACGGGCTCATGGACGAGCGCCGGCAGCACGATTGTGCAACTCTGGGATTCCCACGGCTCCTATGAAGTTGGTCCCGCGATGTTGCGGCCCGATGGCACGGTCTTTGCGACGGGAGCGAACGGCGCCGGCGCTGGTCACACCTCCATCTACAACACGAGCACAGGTGGCTGGACGCCCGGCCCCGATTTTCCTAACAATTTGGATGTCGCTGACGGTCCAGCGGCGTTGTTGCCCGACGGCAACGTGCTGGTGAGTGCCAGCCCGGGCATATTCCTCAATGGCACTGTTTTCTTCGAGTGGGATGGGTCAAACTTGAATCCGGTTCCGGCTACACCCAACTCCCCGGGCAATTCGTCGTGGTATGGACGCATGCTCGTGCTTCCAACCGGTCAAGTCCTCTACACCGATGGCAGCCGTGATGTCGAGATCTACACCGCCGCTGGGACCGCCAATCCTGCTTGGGCCCCCTCGGCGATTCTCAGTCTATCCTCGCCGATCATCAGCCGCGGAAGCACCATCATGCTCAACGGCAGGAAGTTCAATGGATATTCGCAGGCGGTTGCCTACGGAGACGATGCACAGGCCGCCACCAACTACCCGATCATGCGCCTTACCAATGCGAGCACGGGACACGTTTTTTACTGCCGCACCCACGACCACAGCACCATGGCAGTTGCCTATGCTGGTCCCGCATATACGCATGTTGACATACCGTCCAATATGGAAACGGGACAAACCTACCTGGAAGTAATTGCCAATGGCATTGCGTCCCCCAGATACAATATTGGAGTAAGGTAGAGAAAAATCTGCGCAAACTAACGGGCGCCACGTTCGCTTACACCAGGGAACGTGGCGTTTTCCATCAAGAGCTGCGTTAGAGTAATTCCAGAGTTCCTGTATCCAGTGGTGGGTGTTGGGTGGAGCACGCCTTTCAGGCGTGCATACCAAGGATGCAGAAAAAGGGCGGGGCTTTAGCCGCTGACGTAAGGGCAGTGGTTGCCTCAGCGGCTAGAGCAGTTTAAGAATTACTGTAGTCGAGCGAGCACGGGTAGAGCGGCGCTTCAGCGCCGCGTTCCCGCTGATCCTTCACCTCCGAGCCGGCTTCAGCCGGCGGCACCTAGACTACACAAATAACTAAACCGCTC
>DATCCF010000140.1:0-2622 GCA_036511435.1 Terriglobales bacterium
CTGAAGGAAGCGTAGAGCAAACGTGTGAGTCGATGGACAAGAACCGGGTACAAGGCGCGAGCGTCGGACGAGCGGGCCACTTACCGCGAAGTCCATATCCATCAAGGATGCGAAGCGTAGATCCGGCGACTGTGCACGGAAGGCGACTGAGCTTACCCCAGGAGATCTGCTCTGTGTCGCTTCGGCGACTGAGAATGCCGAGAGGCATCCTGACCGCAGGGTAGAAGTCAGCAGAGGGCGTATTAGGTCATGCCGTCGACAAGGCTAGTGAGGCACTCCGACGCCGAAAGGTGGAGTCAACAGATAGGCCGAGCCGGGAACGGGGACTGAAGGCCCGAACGAGAGGAGAGGCAAGTAGGACATGAATCTCGAGAGCGACAAGCGGCTGAATATCCAGTTGAGACTGGACTTCTCATCGGCGCCGACGGGTGAAGCCCGGCAGGCGGGACGGGAAGACATCGAATCGCTCTCGGCGGTGAATGAACCCGAAAGCCCGGCCAACACGAGTCGAATAATGGAGGAAGTGTGTGAGCGAGAAAACCTGAAGAAAGCGTTGCGGCAAGTGAGAGGCAACAAAGGTAGTGCGGGCATCGACGGGATGACCGTTGATGAACTCAGTGCTTACCTGAAGCAGCACTGGCCGGCCATTCGGGAGCAATTGCTGAACGGGACCTACGAACCGAAACCGGTGAGGCGGGTGGAAATCCCGAAGCCGGATGGAGGAGGGGTGCGAAAGCTTGGCATCCCAACCGTGCTGGATCGCTTTATCCAGCAAGCGGTGATGCAGGTCCTGCAGCGGCGGTGGAACCCGACGTTTTCCCAACACAGCTATGGGTTTCGACCGCGTCGGTCGGCACATCAAGCCGTGGCTCAAGCACAGCAATATATTGCTGCAGGCTACAGCTGGGTGATTGATCTCGATTTGGAGAAGTTCTTCGATCGAGTCAATCACGACAAACTGATGGGCCAGATCGCCAAGCGCGTCGAGGACAAGCGGCTGTTGAAACTTATCCGGGCATTCCTGAATGCCGGGGTGATGGAGAACGGGCTGGTCAGTCCGAGCGTGGAAGGAACTCCGCAAGGAGGACCGCTTTCGCCACTGCTGAGTAACCTCGTGCTCGACGAACTCGACCGGGAGCTGGAGGGCCGGGGACATCGCTTTGTTCGCTACGCGGACGACTGTAACATTTACGTTCGCAGCGAACGAGCGGGTCAACGGGTGATGGAGAGCATCACGCGCTTCATCACACAAAAGCTCAAGCTCAAGGTAAACGAGGCCAAGAGTGCGGTGGCACGACCGCAGGAACGGAAGTTCCTCGGGTTCAGCTTTGCGGTAGGTCCGGACACCAAGCGCACGATTGCGCCGAAATCTCTGGAACGGTTCAAGAAGCGAATCCGGGAGATCACGCGAAGGGCTAAGGGCGTCAGCATCACGACGACAATGGCAGAACTGGCCCCGTATATGCGGGGCTGGCGCGGTTATTTCGGCTTTTGCGAAACGCCCGAGGTGTTGATCGCTCTCACTCGCTGGGTCCGGTTGCGACTACGGTCTGCTCTCTGGCGCCAGTGGAAAACACCACGGCGTCGCCGAGCGGCACTGATCGCACTGCGAATCTCGGGGCAGCTTTCGAGCAACACGGCCGGCAGCGGTCGTGGCCCTTGGTACATCGCCCGGAGCAAAGCCCTCTCTGTGGGGCTCTCCAATGCTCACTTCAAATCGCTCGGTCTCCCATCCTTGTTCGAAACGCGTTAGCTCAACTTTTCGAACCGCCGTATACGGACCCGTACGTACGGTGGTGTGGGAGGGGCGGAGCCGAGAGGCTCCCCCCTATCCCGATCATTGGAGTAACAACGGACAAAGGTGGATTTTAGCTGGCGATGGTTTGTCCGCTTTTGACCCAGGCTGTGTGAAAACTCATACATCGGAGAAATGTAGAAAATACAATTCCCCAACATGGCATTCAACCGTATGTCCGCAGCATTATCAGTTCTCATGACGCGCAATTTCTCCAAAATGTTTCTACGCGCGCGGCGAGCGTTTGAGTTTTCACACGGCCTGGACCCGAAGCGGACATGCGGTCAGTACACAGATTGACTCGAAACGGCTATCAATGGCTGGCGACAAGACCACGATTGTCGCATTCCGGAGAGCCAGGCCGTGATGCCCATAATGCGCAGATTTGCGACAGCGGCGGTGCTCATCTTTGGCGTCGCGTCCGGTCATGCCGGTTCGCTCAACATTGTTGTGGTTGGCGCCAGCAATACAGCGGGTTGGGGCGTTGGTGCAGAGAATGCCTTCCCGGCGCGATTGCAGACCATCCTCAAGGAGCGCGACATCGATGCTATGGTCACCAGTGCCGGCGTCATCGGTGATACTACTGCCGGCATGCTCAGCCGCATTAATCGCGCTGTCCCCAACAACACCAATATCGTCATCCTGCAACCGGGCACCAATGATCTCCGTTTCGGCGGGTCTAAGCACCAGCGCGCCACTAATATCTCGGCCATCGTTGATCAACTGCTGCGGCGTCAAATCCGCGTCATTGTTTACGACCCAGTGATACCGCGGAATTTCTTGCAATGGGACGGGATCCATTTTACCGCTGCAGCCCATGGCGAGAT
>DATCCF010000141.1:0-10615 GCA_036511435.1 Terriglobales bacterium
CGCGTACGGCGACTAGTGACAAGTTGGTTCTTTCGGTTGAACGTTACCAGGAAGGAAGGTCATGGCCCCCATGCCGGAAGTGCAGGTACCGGAAGGTACGCAAGCTGCCCCGACGTATCGTCTAGATGTGCAGTTACACGAGTTGCTCATGAAGCCGCCCGAGCAGCCACGGTTGCTGCCGTCGCCTCCGGCTGGCAAGCAGCAGAAGCTGCCGACGCCAGTCTTTCCGCAGCACCCCGAGCTGATGTCGGCTGTGGACGAGGATTTCTTTCCCAAGAATGGGCATCGCAAGTACAAGGCCAGGTACGTTTACCGCGCCATGAAGGGATGGGCGTTCCCCTTCTTGCGCTCGCGCGTCATGCCGGGCGAGTTTCATCCCATCATTGCGTACCTGTTCAACGAGTGGAAATGTAACCTGGACTGCCACTATTGCTGGGCGTTCGACAACAGCGTCCGCGGAATGACCGAAGACGTGGCCAAGCGCTCCATCGATTGGTTGCACGACACCGGATGCCGGGTGCTGGCCCTGATGGGCGGCGAGCCGCTTCTGCGTCCCGACTTTGCGCACAAGATCATCTATTACGCCGCCAAGAAAGATTTCTGGATCTATTTGCCAACCAACGGGCGCCTGCTGCGCCCTGAGGTGATCGACAAGGTCGCGGATGCCGGCGTAGCCACGGTCAATCTCGCAGTGGATGCTTGGGACATCAAGCCTGGATTGCCGAAGGCAATGGTTCCCATCCGCTCGTATTTCGATTACCTGGTCAGGAAGCAGTATAAGTACGGCTACAGCGTCTTCCTTAACATCAACATCTGCCATAACAACATGGACGATGTGCGGCAGCTAACCGAATTAGCGCACGACAACGGCATCGCCACCGACTATCACATCTGCGAGTCGCCGATGACCGAGCAGCCGCACTTCAAGCACCTGTACACCAACCCGACATTCATCCGCGAGGAAGACCATCCGATGGTATGCGAGCTCGTTGACTGGCTGATCGCCAAGCAAAAATCGGGATATCACATGGTGAATTCGGTGGAGCGGCTTTCGCAGATGAAAGACTTCATACAGGGAGACCTGGAGGATTGGAACTGCCGCGCCGGCCACAATTCCCTGATCGTTCGCGTGGACGGCACCCTCGCGCCCTGTTTTCCCATGTACTCGGCGGGTTATGATTGGGGCACGATTGAGAACCACAAGTTCGAAACCAAGCAGTTAAAAGACATGAAGAAGGAGTGCCAGAAGAGCTGCTTCTCTACCCTGAACCACATCCTGGCCTTCTGCTACAACGATCAGCGCGTAATTCGCTGGCTGTTTACGCAGGCCAGGCACGGGTTCCAGGGGGTTAGCGGAAATAACTTCGGCGATTGATGTATTTCATCGCCGGTTCGGTTTTTCGGGAGGTCTAGTGGGTTCGCATTCTCACCAACACGGATCCTGCGACAATGCTCCGGCCACGGTTGACGTTCAACTGGATACGCTGCTGAATCCTGCGCCCATCGCAGAGTCGCTCCCCGCGCGCGTTCTGGCCCGTTCGCGCGAAGTGAACGCGCAGTCGGGCTTCAAGGCGGTCTATAGCGTCGGCATGGATGTTGGCTCGACTACGGTGAAGGCGGTCATCGTCAATGCCGAAACCGATCAGATCATCTGGCAGGACTATCAGCGGCACGAAACCAAGCAGCCGGAGAAGTTGTTGGAATTCCTCAAGCGGATGGAAGAGGAAGTCGGCATTGCTCCGCACAATTGCCGCATCTTCATCACCGGCTCGGGCGGAGGCGCGCTGGCCAACCTGGTCGGCGCAAAGTTCGTGCAGGAAGTTACCGCAGTCTCGCTCGCGGTCGAAAAGATGCACCCCGAAGTGAACTCCGTCATTGAGTTGGGCGGGCAGGATGCCAAGATCATCGTCTTCAAAGAGGACGGAAACACCGGCCGCAAGAAAAAAATCCCTTCGATGAACGACAAGTGCGCGGGAGGAACGGGCGCCGTCATCGACAAGATCAACGCGAAGCTCAAGATTCCGGCCGAAGAGCTATGCGACCAGGGCTACACCGGCATCAAGCTGCATCCGGTCGCGGGCAAGTGCGGCGTGTTTGCCGAAACCGACATCAATGGCCTGCAGAAGCAGGGCATTCCGCCCGACCAGTTGATGGCTTCCCTGTTCGACGCCATTGTTCTTCAGAACCTGACGGTGCTCACGCGCGGACACACTCTGCGCCCCCATGTGCTACTGCTGGGCGGGCCGAACAGTTTCATCCGAGGAATGAAGGAAGCGTGGCAGCAGAACATTCCTCGCACTTGGGAGGAGCGCAAGGTCCAGCTTCCCGAAGGCGCCAAGCCGGAGGATCTGATCAAAGTCCCGGACAACGCGCAATACTTCGCCGCGCTGGGGGCGGTGGAATTCGGCAAGGACGAAGAGTCCGAAGTCGGAACCTACATGGGTACCGAGTGCTTGGAGGATTACATCTCGGTCGGCCGGCAAGCCGAGAAGGCGAAATCAGGCGCCGCTGGCCTAAGCACCTCCGAGGAAGAACTCGCTGGCTTCAAGCAGAAGTACACGATCCCGAAATTCGTCGGTGCGAAGTTTGGTGTCGGCGAGACGGTACGGGGATTCGTCGGCCTTGACGGCGGTTCGACCTCGACGAAAGCTGTGCTGCTCTCGCAAGCGGGCGATGTGCTCTGCAAGGCCTATCAGCTCTCGGGCGGGAATCCGATCCAGGACACGATCGACATGTTTGTTTCCCTGCGGCAGCAGGTCGAGTCACAGGGAGCGATCCTCGAGGTACTGGGCGTCGGCACCACCGGATACGCCAAGGACGTTTTGAAAGACGTGCTCAAGGCCGATGTCGCGCTGGTGGAAACCGTGGCGCATACCGAATCGGCCATGAAGTTCTACAAGAATCCCCATGTCATCGTGGATGTCGGCGGCCAGGACATTAAGCTGATCGTGTTGAAGGACGGTCGCGTTAAGGACTTCAAACTCAACACCCAGTGCTCGGCCGGAAACGGCTACTTTCTGCAAGGCACCGCCGAGTCGCTCGGTTACAAGGTGGAGGAGTACGCCGATGTTGCTTTCTCCGCGAACACCATGCCGATCTTCGGCTACGGCTGCGCGGTGTTCATGCAGTCCGACATCGTGAACTTTCAGCGGCAGGGTTGGCGCGGCGAAGAGATCCTCGCTGGACTCGCGAACGTTCTACCGAAAAACATCTTCCTCTATGTCGCCGGTATTCCGAACCTCGCAAAGTTGGGGTCGCGCTTCATCCTGCAGGGGGGCACGCAGAAAAACCTGGCTGCGGTGAAGTCTGAGGTCGACTTTATACGTTCTCACTTCCACGGCGTTGACCACGAAGCAGAAATCATCGTACACGAGCACTGCGGCGAGTCGGGGGCGATCGGCGCGGGTGTCGAGGCCATTCGGCTCTACAAGAACGGCCACCGAACTACCTTCATCGGTCTCGATGCCGTACAGAAGATCGGCTACCGCACTACCCGCAACGAAGACACGCGCTGCTATTTTTGCAAGAACAATTGCCTCCGCACGTTCATTGACGTGACGGTGGGCGAGGTTGAGGCCCCGTCGCCGCTGCCGGTCTTCAAATCGAAGGTACCGCTGCAGGCGGGCGAGCGGCGCCTGATCATCTCAACTTGCGAAAAAGGACAGGTCGAGGATGTCGGCGCAATGCGCGGCATTAAGGCGGGCTTGGACGCGGTCAAGAATGCCAACCCGAACCTCGTGGACATCGCCGCCCGCGAGGTGTGGCGCTCGCGCAATCCGCAGAAGGTTGCCGATCCCGTTCCCACCCGTGTCTGGACGTCGCCTGCCAAACAGCGAATCGCGCTGATGAGAAAGCGCTCCAGCTTGCGCGTCGGAATGCCGCGCGTCTTGAACATGTATCTGTACGCGCCGCTGTTTAGCGCGTATCTGGAGAGCTTGGGCATCGAGCCGGAGAACCTGGTGTACTCCGAGTTCACCGGCCAGGACATGTACCGCGCTGGCGCGGGCCGCGGCGCCATCGATCCCTGCTTCCCGTCGAAGGTCGGCATCCCGCACGTTTACAACCTGATCTTCCAGAAGCACCAGAAGAAGCCGCTGGACGCCATCTTCTTCCCCATGATCGACACCTTGCATCAGCCACTGAAGAACTGCAACGGCAGCAACGCGTGCCCCACCGTGACCGCCACGCCGAACGCGGTGAAGGCGGCATTCATCAAGGAGAACGACGTCTTCAAGGAAAACGGCATTCAGTATCTCGACCCCATCCTCAACCTCGACGACAAGAAGCTGTTCACCTTGCAGATGTTCCAGACATGGGCGCCAATCCTCGGGCTGTCTGAAGAAGAGAACGAGCGCGCAGTTGAGGTCGCCTACAAGGCGTTCGAAGACTGCGACAGCGGATTGCGCAAGCGCGCGCGCGAGGTGCTCGACACGCTGGAGCGTGAAAACCGTCTGGGCATCGTCATGCTGGGCCGGGTTTATCACCACGATCCCGGCCTAAATCACGAGATCATAGAGGAGTTCCAGAAGCTTGGCTATCCGGTGTTCTCGCAGAGCCTGCTGCCGACGGACGAAGATCTCCTCGATCGGCTCTTCGGCGAAGAAGTTCGCTCCGGCGCCATCACCCACGCGCTCGATATTCGCGATGTGTGGAAGAACGCCTACTCCGCCAGCACCAACCAGAAGATCTGGGCGGCGAAGTTTACGGCCCGTCATCCCAACCTGGTGGCTTTGGAGGTCAGCAATTTTAAGTGCGGACACGACGCGCCCATCTACAACGTGATTGAGGACATTATCGAGAACTCGGGTACGCCCTATTTCTCGTTCAAAGACCTCGACGAGAATAAGCCGACCGGGTCCATCAAGATCCGTGTAGAAACCATCGATTACTTCTTGAAGCGCTACCAGGAGAATTTACTGAAGAAGGCGGAGTCGGCTAGAGAACTGGAACGTCAGCTCGCCGCGTATGAGTTCTCACTACGTATGCCATTGACCCACAAATCGCATTTGCGAGAAGATATTCCGACAGTATTTCCGCAGGTAGCAGTCGAACGGGAGCCTGCTACAGCGGCCGGAGACGACTAAGCCGTCCTGTAAGCAGGCATTGGAGACTGTTGTCCGGGCGGGCTGCAAAATGTCCGGCGGCTTTCGAGCGGGTGCGAGAACAGAAACTTGGCAGTTGCAAGGGGGATTTGCCAGCCGCAAGTTCAGCCCCGAAGGGGCGAAATAGTCTAGCCCAGCACGCAGCCGCAGGCGGAGTGCTGGGTAAAGCGGAAAATAGATTCGAGTCCCATAGGGACGGCACAGGTGTTCACTCAAGTTCTTTACGCCAGCGATGAAGGTCATTGATAATTATCTGAGGCTTAAGCCCTCGGAACCGTTTGCAGAGAAGAAATCCATGCCCCTGACGACCGACACCAAGAAAGTAATGTTCGAAATTTATCGTGAAGCCGATTACAGTGGACGCTACAAAGTGGTGTACTTCACCGAACTCGGAGAACACGACAAGGAAACCGAGATCCAGGAGGCCATGCGCGGGGAGCACGTTTTCGACGGTTTCCTGCTCCATCGCGAGCGCAACCAGGCCAAACAGATCGTGGACGAAATCCTCGAGCGTCTGAACCAGGGCGAGGACGTTGATCAAACCACCATTGAACGGAATCTGCAGCCGTATCTCGCCTGAATATGCTCCTGCAAGTAATCTCCTATGCCACAAATGAAGAACAGGCGGCCAGTTTGCAGCGTGTCTTTTTCTCTAATTAGATGCGCGGGCATAGCGAAGATCACAACGTGCGGCAGCCCGCGAGCGCCTCGGGCGCGAAAGAAGATAGCCCAGCGCTTCAGCGCTGGGAATGCTGCATCTGGAACAACGAGTCCCCCGGGGACGGCACAAACCTGCTAACGCGTTGGTTGTGCCGTGCCCGGGGCACTCGGATCATCTTAAATCCCCCACCCAGCGCTGGGCTATCCTGTTCCGGCCCGCAAAGCGGGACTGGTCTGTTGGCCTAACGCACAGTACCGGAAAACAGAGATTTGGTCATCGCAGGAGTGCGAAGCTACAAATTCCGTGCCCGAACGTGGGCAGCATGTCGTGGCAATCCGCAAGAAATACATGCATCTATAGAACGCAGACTTATCTCTTCTTCGCTGTTTTCTTTGCGGGCGCCCTCTTAGATGGCGGCTTTTTCGTTGCCGCTTTCTTCGCGGGGGCTTTCTTGGCTGACACAGCCTTCTTGGCAGAGGGACTCGCGGGCTTCTTGGGTGATGCCTTCTTGGCTACTGCCTGCTTAGTGGATGCAGCCTGCTTCGTTGCAGGCTTGACGGCAGGAGTCGATACCGCCACCTTCTTCGCCTCGGGGACAGCTACAGCTTTCTTAGCTCCTGGAGTCGGCTTCGTCTCCGGAGTGGGGGCAGATACGGCAGGCACCGGGGCAGACGCGACTGCTGGTACCGCAGCCCCCTTCGCCTTGCGTCCCCGTTTCGCCGGAGCCGGTGTTTCACTACCGGGTGCAGCCGCTTTGGCTGCCGCTGCCTTCCCGCGTCCTCGTTTGGGCGCCGGTGGAGGCGGTGGCGGCGGCGGTTCGTACGGCTTCAGGAAGTTCATAATCTCCGTATGCGACCGCAGCTTGCCGTCAAGCAGCAACAGGAAAGCCTCTTCCGTTAACTTCGGATATTCCGGGAGCTGGGGCGTAATTCGCAATTCTGCCATCTCGGGGAATGGCAATTTCTCTTTCATCTGCCGCCATTTTGTGAAGAAGTTTTTCAGCTTCTGATCGACTGCCTGTTGTTTGGTGGTGAGGCTGAGAAACAGAATATTTTCCGGCGGCGCGTGTGCCAGGACCTTCCAAGATCGCGAGGGTGTACCCGCTTCCTTGCTGGTCAACTTCTTCGCCAGATCGTGGGCCCCGTTTTCCAAGTGCTTCCACTTGTCGACGAAATCGCGCCGCGGAATCACGCGCTGGATTTCGGAAGTGTCCTTGTCGCCCATGCGCCGGGTCAGGAAGTACATCACGATCGGTCCAGCCTCCACCGAGTAGCCGAGGTCATTCATCATCTGACGCGTTTTCACCACCTGCCCAAGTTCGCTGGAGTCAACTTTGGCCATACTCCAGTGCGGATGCAGCACTTTTAGCCAGCCTTCTTTATCCAGCGCTCGCATGATGTGCAACGGGTCATCTTCGTGTGCTAGCTGCTCCAGTTCGTAACCGACAGCCCGCTTACCGATATTCTCGATGTAGTTGTTCTCTTTGGCGGCGTCGTAGCGCGCTTGCGCCCGCTCTTCCAAGGGCCAGTGGAAACGGGTGCTCAAACGGATAGCCCTGATGAGCCGAACCGGTTCTTCCAAAAACGCATAATTATGCAGGACGCGAAGCACCTTGGCCTCAATGTCCGCGACTCCGTTGAAGGGATCGAGCAGTAACCCGCGCGAGCCCGGATTCAGCGACAGAGCCATGGCATTGACGGTAAAGTCACGACGCCGGAGATCTTCATTGATGGTGGCGGAAGCGATGGTGGGCGGTTTGCCAGGCTTGTCATACGTCTCGGCCCGAGTCATGTTCAACTCGGCCCGCACGTTGCCCGGCATCAGCAGGTAAAGTGTTCGCAGTTCCTCGTCGACGCCCTGCACGGATAGACCCGCCTTCTCCAGTTCCTTCTGAAGCTTGAGCGGATTACCTTGGATGCTGAGATCGATGTCCCTGATGGGAAACCCAGTGATCAGGTCCCGAATCGTGCCGCCGGTGAGATAAAGATTCAGCCCCGCATGACGGGCAATTTCCTGCACCAGGTTCACACCACTTTGTTGATCCGGTGTGAGCCGGGTCTCCATGCTATAGATGTAGTCTGCCATCTAAATGTATGTTTCTAAAGGCGAACCCCGGCGATGAAGCGATCCAGACCAGAGGGCGACCGAAACACCAGGCCGCTGAGCCGATTTCTTCGTCGCACCGCGGGATCGGAACTCCTCATACCCTAAAACTGCCTGAAAGACCGTCGCTAACTTTGCAACTCACTCTTTCGACATAACTTAAGGGATTCTTGCACCTGAGGTCGCCGCACAGCGAACAATAACACAAAGGTTGACGATTTGGCTACAAAGCAGCTTCCGGAGGGCACATTTTGAGCAAAGGTGCGACAATCGGCTGAGCGATTCGATTCGGCCTATGTCCACCACACACAAGAAAGTGATCGTCCGCAAGATGGACCGCGATACCGTAAACGGGTACGTTAGTGCCGCATTCATTGCTGACGGGAAGCTGGAGCTATTGAACACGGCTGGCAATGTAGTTTCCATCGAGCTACGCGAGGTCAAAGGCGTTTACTTCGTGCGCGAATTTGGTGATTCGGAATCGCTCACCCGCAAGACATTCACCTCGCGGCCTCGCATGGAGGGACTGTGGGTCCGTCTGCGCTTCCGCGACAACGAGACGATTGAGGGCATGATGTCCAACGACCTGCTGCAGGAAGGGACCGAGGGCTTTTCCGTTATTCCGCCCGATACCCGCTCCAACACGCAACGGATTTTTGTTCCCCGCTCTGCGCTGGCTGAAATGACAGTGATAGCTGTCATCGGCGACAAGAAGTCACAGCGCCGCGGGCGCCGTCCAGAAGACACGCAGCAGGTACCGTTGTTTGGTTGAAATGCCGGTCATTGGCGGAGTTGCGCGATCCCGAGACATGCCGACTATGAGACTTGCCGAAATCGCGTCCGCACTGGGCGCCACGCTGGAAAACGGGAATCCCGACGCCGAGATCACGGGCGTTGCCGGAATCGAAGAGGCCGGCCACGGGCAGATTACCTTTGTCGCCAATCCCAAATACGCTGCCGCCGCCAAGACCACTGCCGCCTCCGCCGTGATCGTTGCCGAGGACTTCCCTGCCATCTCGACAGGCATGTTGCGCAGCAAGAATCCCTACCTGGCGTTCGCCAGGGCGATCAACCTCTTTTACCAGTCCGCGTTGTATGAAGCCGCTGTGCATCCCACAGCCGTGATCGCACCCACGGCCAGAATTGGCAAGAACCCTCACGTTGCGGCCTACGTGGTGATTGGCGAGGACGTCGAGATTGGCGACGATGCTGTGCTCTTGCCGCACGTTGTCATTTATCGCGGCGCACGCATTGGCAACCATTTCTTCGCGCATGCGCATGCCGTCGTACGGGAATACTGCACCCTAGGCGACAATGTCATCTTGCAAAACGGCGCCATCGTCGGATGCGACGGCTTCGGCTTTGCCCGGGACGGAGATCGCTGGGAAAAGATCACCCAGTCCGGCCCGGCGGTGCTG
This sequence comes from Terriglobales bacterium, assembly GCA_036511435.1. Taxonomy (GTDB): domain Bacteria; phylum Acidobacteriota; class Terriglobia; order Terriglobales; family Acidobacteriaceae; genus Bog-257. The sequence continues at coordinate 9,285 of DATCCF010000141.1, forward strand.
GAAAGCGATGTTGAAGTGCAGGCAAACTCCTGCGTGGACCGCGCCAGCATCGGTGAAACCCGCATTGGACGCGGCGTTAAGATCGACAATCTGGTGCAGGTTGGACACGGCTCCGCGGTTGCACAGGACACGCTCCTATGCGCTCAGGTGGGACTGGCAGGGTCCACGGTCGTCGGCAAGAATGTCGTCCTTGCCGGCCAAGTCGGCGTCGCCGGACATTGCAATATCGGCGATGGCGTCATCGTGACCGCCCAAAGCGGGACCCATGGAGATATTCCGGCAGGCGCCATGGTCAGCGGATCTCCTGCCTTCGATCACAAAGAATGGTTGCGGGCAGTCGGCATATTCAATAAACTCCCAGAACTTGCGAAAGCGGTTCGCTTGATTATGGCTACCCGGAAAAGCGACTCCGCTCCGGAAACAAACGAATCGTGATCCCTGCGCCACCGTGCCCTCGTCTACGGGCCTTTTGTCGATATTGACGACCCACGGGGTTACCGGGACACCCTGAGTTGCTTCTAACTGTTTAGCCATGAGCGAAGACATCTCCAATCCAGTGCTACCGCAGGCGGCCGGTCCTCAGGTCGTTACCACCCTCACTCCGATTCGTGTGTTGCTGCTGGATGATCGCGAAGACAACCTCGTGCTCCGCTCTGCCATACTTCGCCAGAAGGGCTACGAGGTAGTGACCTCGAGCTCCATTGAAGAGGCTGAAGCCAAACTGCACCTTATCGATATCGCTGTGCTCGATTACCACTTGGGGGCAGGCAAATTCGGAACCGACGTTGCCGAGACGCTACGCCGCAAACGTCCCCAGGTCCCAATCATCATTTTGTCAGCGACGCTGGAGCGCAAGTTCGGCGGCATCGCCGACATGCACCTGCTAAAGGGATACAGTTCGGTGGATGACCTGGTATCCGCGCTGCGTTCCTTCGAGGGCAAGAAACGCGGCAGTCCGGTGGTAGTGGATGCGCGCGATTTTTACTATTCACGCATCTCGATGGCCATGGAAGACGACATTGTCCTGGAGGTCCTCGATCGGCAAGGAACTTGGCAGTACGTGAACGACTACTTCGCTGCGATGAATGGCCACAAACGGGCTTGGTTTGTCGGCAAGAACCTCTTCGAGCAATTTCCGCAACTGGGAGACGAATGGCGCGAGATCGTGCGCACCGTGGCCGATACACGCGAGACCTACATTGACCGGCGCGGATTTCAAGGCACCTCTCATCTGCCTACTCAGAGCCCGCACTGGAACTGGAATGTTCTTATCTTCTCCATCAAGCTGCATGACGACCGCGATGGCGTCGTGCTCACGGCACGGCTTGTCG
>DATCCF010000142.1:0-7800 GCA_036511435.1 Terriglobales bacterium
GAGCGGTTTAGTTATTTGTGTAGTCTAGGTGCCGCCGGCTGAAGCCGGCTCGGAGGTGAAGGATCAGCGGGAACGCGGCGCTGAAGCGCCGCTCTACCCGTGCTCGCTCGACTACAGTAATTCTTAAACTGCTCTAGCCGCGGGATTTCCCCAGGCCAGCGCTAAAGCGCAGGATCAAAGTCGAAATCTTTCCGGAGCGCTAAAGCGCTCCTCCCCCGCATAAATGCGGGGGCTCCCACCAAATAGCACACTCCCGGATTTGCCTAGACTTTTTCAGCAGCCTGTTCAGGCAGCGGCACAGCTGCGAAATCTCTCGCATCAACGCCCTAATTTCTCTAGCGCACGAAAATCTTATATAGCATCAGGTAGATCACAACACCCGTTACCGAAACGTACATCCAGATGGCAAAGGTGTACGGCGCGATGGCTTTGTGCCGCGCAAAATTGCCCTTCAGCGCGCGCGCAAGCGTGACGAGGATAAGCGGCACGACCACCACAGCCAGGATGGTATGCGAGATCAGGATGGTGAAATATATCGGCCGCGACAGCCCGTGACCCCGGAAATGGGTGATGCCCGCCCGCAGCACCAGATGGTAGTAAAGGTACGAGATGAGGAACAGCGTGGAGGTGACGAACGCCGCGATCATCACGCGCTTGTGGGCTTGGCGCCGGCCGCGCTTGATGAGATAGAGCCCGGAGCCAATCAAAACGGCGCTGCTGCCATTCAGGATGGCATTCAGGGCCGGATAAAACGTTAGGCTTACTTGCATCAGGCCGCAGGCTTCGTAGTATGGCGATTCGCCACCAGGAACGAGAAGGCGAACATGATCAAGGTGAACAGAGCCAGCACCGCGAAGTTGGCGCCGAGTGAAAGGCCAGTTGAAGCCGAACCGGGAAAGAGCAGCGAGCGCAACGCCTCCGTGCCGTAGGTCAACGGGTTGATGCGCATCAGTAGACGAATCCAGATGGACGCGCCGGACAGCGGAAACAGCGACCCGGACAGCAGCCACAGCGGGATGAGAAACAGGTTGATCACGGCGTGAAACCCCGCGGTTGAATCCATGGGCCACGCGATGATGAAGCCCAGCGCCGTCAGGGAAAATGCTACCAGGAAGATCGCTAGCACCGTGAGTCCGAAACTGGCGAAGGTGAAATGCACGCCCAACGCCGGAGCGAAGACCAGAAAAATAAGTCCTTGCGCCGTCGCCAGTGTCGCGCCGCCGAGCACCTTGCCCAGCACGATGACAGAGCGGCTTACAGGCGCTACCAGGACGGAAAGCAGGAAACCTTCTTTGCGGTCCTCAATCACCGACATCATGGTAAAGATGGCAGTGAAGAGCACGATCATGATCAAAGCGCCAGGGAAGAAATAATTGAGATAGTGCTGGCCACCGGCCGCCCCATTGGAGCGAAAGGAGGTGCCGAAGCCCGAGCCGATCACAAGCCAGAAGAGCAGCGGCGAAGCGATGACGCCCACCACACGCGCACGCTGCCGGTAGAACCGCACAACTTCGCGCCACCATAACGAGAACGAGGGCAGCAGCAAACCGGCTCTGCTGGGGGCGACCGTTGCACGAAGGGCCGTAGTTTGGGTAGCTGCCATGAACTGCTTTCTGGGTCTGCAAAGAGATCAGATGTGACGTTCAATCACAATCAAGTGGCTTTCAAGACACACACTATTCTAACAGGAGTATTTTTTCTCACGGGAACGCACTCATGGTGTGTGGAGAGGAAATTAGAGCGGTTCCAGGATTGGTGTATCGGTTGGTGCGGGTAGTGCGGGCCTTCAGAGCGTGTGTGAGAACCCCTGTCGTCCCTACGGGACTCGGATCTATTCCCCACTTTACCCAGCACTACGCCTGCGGCTGCGTGCTGGGCTAAACTGAGCCGCGCCTACGGCGTTGGATTTTTGCGCAATCATCACACCGCGCCAACTCAGAACGAGTTCTTACACACGCTCTGAAGGTTCGCACTACCCGAACATCACTTTTTTCCGCAGGGTGTGAAAGGTGTGCTCCACCCATCACTTGATACAGCCACACTGGTGCTGATCGAGTCGCAACGCTCTATGCTACGATGACTGCCAACTAAGCGCATGACTTCACCCGTCGCATCAGTGAACTTGACCACGGCAGACACCTCGGCGACGGGCGCTTCTCCGCTCGACCGGCGCTGGTTCCTGATTCTCACCGCAATTGCCCTCATCTATGCATTCTTAGCCGGCCTGCGCACGCTTTCAGATTTCGATCTGGGCTGGCAGTTGGCGACCGGACGTTGGGTTGTCCAACATCACCACGTCTTCTCGACGGATGTTTTCTCGTACACAGCACAAGGAGAAACCTGGATTTATCCTGTCGGCGCGGGGCTGGTGCTGTATGCCGCCTACCTACTAGGCGGCTATGGCCTGATCTCATGGATTGGTGCCCTCGCATGTGTTGGCACAATCGCCTTGCTATTGCGCCGAGGCTCCGCTGTAAGCGCCGGAATCGCCATAATTGCGGTACCCCTCATAGCTTGGCGCACCACGCCGCGCGCCGACATGTTTACCGTCGTGCTCTTCGCGGCGTTTCTCTCCCTGCTTTGGGAGAACTATCAAACTGGCCGCGCGCGCCTTTGGTTGTTGCCACTGCTGATGCTCGCGTGGGTCAATCTGCACTTCGGTTTTGCCGCTGGCCTCGCTCTGATACTGGCCTACGTGGGCGTCGAGTTATCGGAGGCGATTTTCGGTGACGCGCGCCGCCGCGCGGCCATGCAAAGACTCCGGCATGCATCAGGATGGCTCGTGTGTACGGCGCTCCTAACGTTGGCAAATCCCTGGGGCTGGGGTATCTATCGGGCACTTATGCGGCAACAGCGAGCTGCGGGGCAGCAGCAACTGAACATCGGCGAATGGAGCAGTGTGCCAACGACTTGGACCGCTTTCAGCACTGCACTTTCGCTGCGGGAGACCCAGGGCGCGATCTATCTGCTGCTAGCTATCGCCGTGGTTGCTGCGGTGCTGGCTTTGCTTAGGCGCCAATTGGGAGCGGCTATCCTGCTGCTAGCCGCAACCTACCCGCCTGTGCACCATGTCCGAATGGGCGCGGTATTCGCCTGCGTGGTAGTCGTGGTTGGCGGACCAGTGCTGGCTGCGGCGGTTGTCGAACTTGGCTCCAAGATTCGGCAGGCATCAATGCGCTCCACCGCTGCCTGGGCTGCGGTTTGTTTACTGGCAGCGCTTGCTTTGCTGCGCTCTTTCGACTTGGTCACTAACCGTCATTACTTTCGCGTTGTGGATGAATCGACATTTGGGGCCGGATTGGGCTGGTGGTTCCCGGAACGCGCGGCAGAGTTCATCGAGCGCGAGAACCTTCCCGGAGAAATCTTCAATACCTACGACGAAGGCAGCTACCTCGCCTGGAAACTCGGCTCCAAGCGCCGCGATTATATCGATGGCCGGGACACGCTCTTCGGAATGCCACGGATGCAAAGAGCCGGTCAGTTGCTCCAAATCTCGCCGGACTCCGAGACTTGGCAGCAGGAAGCGGACCGCTACAACATCAACACCATCATTCTGCCGCTGGCACGCTTTGATGGCGTTCAGTTGCTGCAGCTCAAGGGCTTTTGCGACAGTCGTGACTGGCGGCCCGTTTATCTGGACGAAATTTCCGCAGTCTTTGTGCGTCGCAAACCAGAGACGGAAAACCTGATCCAGCGCTTCCCAGTGGACTGCGCGACCGCAACCCTGCCAGCCCCTCCACTCGACTATTCTGCCTCCGGTTCCTTCAATCAATCGGCCAACGCCGCAAGTCTCCTCGCCGTCCTTGGCCGCAGTTCCGAAGCTCTCTCGGCGACCGACAGCGCACTTCTGCTTTTTCCGGACAGCCCCTTCGTGCACTGGCTTCGTGGCAACATTTTCTACTCCATGAACAGTCGCTCGGAGGCCGAAGAGGAATACCTGGCGGCTATTTCTCTGGAGCCCAGCGAGGTTGCGTGGAGCGCACTGGCCAACTTGTACCAGCGAGAGGGGCGAATTCCCCAGACCATCCACGCCTGGCAACAAGCAAGCAGACTGTCGTCCAGGCCGGACTTGGCGCAGCTCAAGCTGGCGCAATTTTATCTGCATATCCAACAGCCGAAGTTGACCTTGCAGGCACTCGATCAGGCGTTGCGCAGCGCTCCCGCCGACGCCCTCGCAGCAACGGGGGGGAGTTCGCTGAGATTTAATGTGGCACAGGGCCGCGCGGCCGCGTGGAAGGCCCTCGGCGACATCAAGCAAGCCACATCCTTCCAGGAAGAGGCGGTGCAGCTTGCGCCGGACTCCGCCGACGCCTGGTCTCATCTCGGGAAACTGTACCAGGGGCAAGGACGATTTGAGGATGAGTATCGGGCTGAGGAGCGCGCGGCAAAACTCGCGGGAAATCCCGGTCACTGATAGCGGACGAGCTTGTTCTGGGTAGAGCCAGCCTTCAGGCTGGCGTCCAAGCTCGCTCTCACCTCAGGCTCAAGCGGTTGGTTTGCCCGCAGCCAACGCGGCGCTGAATCTGGATCGTTCATCTGTTTCGGTAGCTTTGAAGGGGCATGGCTTCAGCCATGCCGTTGTGAGCGTGGAGAGTTGGGCTTCAGCCGCTGAGGGAATTCGTACTTCGCCTCAACACCGAAGTCCCTCAGTGGCTAAAGCCACCATAAATCACAGCACGTTGCGGCACGGCTGAAGCCGTGCCCTTTCAAAGCGTGAGATGCTCATGAATAATCCAGTTGAAGCGCCGCTCCGCCCGTAGTCGCCTGACTGCACCAATTCTGAAAGCGCTCTACTTCCCGCCGACTTTGGCGTCCTCGCTGTTCTCTTCGGTCCAGAAGCGGTGGCCGGTACGGCGGATGAATACATCTTCCAGGCTCGGTTTGTGGATTGAAACGCCCTCGATCTCGCCGGGGAACGCCTCGACTACATCGGTAACGAAACGGTGCCCAGCCTCGATCTCCAGCCGCACCCGATGATCCAGCACCGTGGGATGTAATCCGAAGCGCTGCGCAATGCGTTGCGCCAGCGAATCGGGCTGCTCTGCGTCGAGCAGAATGACGTCGCCGCCGATCTCGCCCTTCAATTCGGCGGGAGTACCAAGCCCGACCACGCTCCCATTGGCATAGATGGCAAGCCGGTCGCAGCGCTCGGCTTCTTCCATCAAGTGCGTAGTGATGAGCACGGTCACGCGCTCTTCGTCCCGCAAAATCTGGAGATACTGCCACAAATCGCGACGCGCACCGGGGTCGAGGCCAGTCGTGGGCTCGTCGAGCAGCAACACCGAAGGATGGTGCAACAGTCCCTTGGCGAGTTCGAGCCGCCGCTGCATGCCCCCGGAAAAGGTCTCCGCTTTTTCTTTGGCGCGGTCGGCGAGACCGACCCGGGCCAGCATTTCGCTGACGCGCTTCTTGAGCGCGGGGCCGCGCAGTCCGTAAAGGTGACCGACATGCGTCAGGTTCTCTTCCGCCGACAACTTGATGTCAATACTCTTCTCTTGGAATACGATGCCGATGCAACGGCGCACCAGGGCGGGCTCGCGCGCCACATCGTGGCCCATGATCAGGGCACGTCCGCCTGAAGGCACCATCAACGTCGAGAGAATGCGGAAGGTCGTGGTCTTGCCGCTGCCGTTGGGGCCGAGTAGCCCGAAGATCTCGGCGGGACGCACCTCGAAGGAAACCCCAGCCAGCGCGGTTCGATCTCCGTACTGGTGGCGGAGGTCCTGAAGTTGAATCACCGCTGCGGCGGTGTCGCCGGAGTTTGTCGCCATCGGCTGATTGACAATTTCAGAAGTTGCCATGTGGGAAGCCATAGATGATTCTATTACGCCGGGAAGAGCCGGGTCGAACTGGCAGCCGCACAGCGTTTTCAAGGCACCAAGATTCATTCTCCGAGGATTGTTCTCGACCGCGGCCGGCTGATGTTCGTCACGGGAACAGCCTTATTCTCGGGATCACGATGCAAGCTGCGAGTCCCGCCCCGCGAGACGAAACTAATTAGCCCACCGCAGGAGCGGGCGAGAAACCAGTCGTTTGTTTGCATGGCAGGAAGCGGACGGCGGGTTCAGCGTCAGCCAATCCCAGCTTTGATAGGGGCAAGCAATACAAGATCGTGTCTGCGCGGACACGTGCTGGTGCGGAAGGGGGGACTTGAACCCCCATGCCTTTCGGCGCCACCCCCTCAAGATGGTGTGTCTGCCAATTTCACCACTTCCGCACACCCGACCGGATGCGGCGAGCATCACGGGTTCCAAGCAGAATCGTAGCGGCGATTTAGTATAGCAAAGACAAGGGCTGCGGCGAAGCGCATGGTACAGTGCTAGCTAGCAGAGGTCCCGCGCGACACCGCTCAGCTATGCTGACCGAAGAAGCCAAAAGGCGCATAATCCAGTACCGTGGATTGGCTCTTGGACTTTTCCAGTCGGTTAGTTTTTCAGCTAGTTGCAGCGAGTATGACATTCGGAACGGCTTCTCGCGTCTCTATTATTCATTTTTTCATGCGAGCTTGGCGCTATTGCTCAGTCGACATGTCAACATCGAAACCTTCCGGAAGAATCACGGTGTGGTCCACACAGAAATCGATAAGCTGCTAGGAAAGTACGTGGGTCGATTCTTTCGTGAATTGTATTTGGCTCGAATACAATCGGATTACGAACCGGATGTGTTTGCTGCCAAATACCATGGCCAGCTTGATAGGGCACGATTCGATGCCAACAGCCTCTTGACGCGAGCAAGCGCGTACTTCTATTGGGTACAGCAAGAATCCCGGAAAGTGTTAGTGGGGGCGAAAATATCGTATGACTGAAACCGAATTGCAGAAAACGGTCAAGCAACAACTGACCGAGGCCGGACTCGGAACAGTGATTGACTACGAGAGCAGTCAGTTCTTTACCGTTCCAGAAGGGGTCTTCGCGGAGGTCGTTTTGACGGATGCATCACATCAAGCTGAGGCTTCTCTGGTGCTGGCGGAAATGGCGGAGGCTCTACGTGCCCAAGGTGTCGAGCTTACCAGCATAGTGCGTTCGCTATGGCAGGTGGGCGATATCCGGTACGTGGAGCCCGCCTGGAGTCCCGAAGGCGGAATCAGTACCGCTCTAAGATTCAGCGCGGAACTAAAGTCGGGCAACAGAACACAGTTCGTCTTCGTACACGTCACGATTGTTGCCCTGACGGAACTTCGTCAAAAGCTTGGAAAAGAGGACTTTCTGATGCACATCGGGTGGTTGCCCGAAAAAGGAGACGTGGATGAAGGGAACATAAGTGCGGCGATTAAGAGTTACCTGGAGATTCAGCTCGAAAGCGGCGGGATGTCGTATTGGGACCCCCTGGTCAACCGAGAGCTTGAGCTGGATGAAGCCGCGATGTCCTATGTATTGGGGCACAGTCCAGCGTTCCAGGAACTACGTGCCGCCATAACCGATGCTTTCTCCGATCCTGTGGTCAAGAGTTTTCTCAAGTCCTTAAGTGTCTCCGGGGGTACGCTCTCCAACTTTGAAGCCGTCTTGACGGAGCTTTCAAACATGCTGGGCGGCGCGTTCGACCCACGACAGCGATTCAGCATCAGTGCAACAGAGCTTTTCAACGGCCTGAATGCCGTCGAGCGCGAATTGATTAAGCAGTATGTGGCGCTTTGTGTGCAAAAGGCTAGAGCATTTTCAGCGTTATTGTAGACCATACCCGCAATGAGAGAACCAAGCTAAGGCGTTCTCGGCAGTAATCGCTGCCAGGGCTTCCGCGATGGCGTCCTCCAGAGCCTCCACGCTGCGGGCCTTGGCGGAGCGCAGCCATTGCTTGATCTTC
>DATCCF010000143.1:0-5780 GCA_036511435.1 Terriglobales bacterium
TGCCATTACCGGCAGGGACAGGGCGAGCACGATGAGCGACCCCAGGACGGCAGCAAATAGCTTCTTGGATTTCATTCGATTCTCCTTTGTTGCGTTGGTCAGATACCATGGTATGGCTCCCATTGCGACTTAATCTGGTCACAATTGCTCGCTGCCGTGAGAGATCACATCCTTTTAAACGAAATCGCCCGAATGCTCTGTAGGTTGTTCATGTTCCGTTGGCCAGCAGTGCGTCAAGATGGCAGCTAAAAGCGATCCCTCAGAACTCCCGCGTGCCTCCGCGTTGCGCCATCACGCAACTGGCGAAGGGCGGTACCTTGCGATTCCACGATCATGGCAATCGCACGACACGTCAGACGTCGGATGTTGAAGCGATACAGACGTCGGATGGAAGCGAAGCAGAAGTTCTTGCCGCCCGCACCAAGACGGAAGGTCAGGGCACAACTCGTGACCCAAATGTCACGGGCGTGAGAACTGGGCCAATCTAAGCTGTTGGGGGATTTGGTGGACCTGGCCGGGATCGAACCGGCGACCTCTTCCATGCCATGGAAGCGCGCTCCCAGCTGCGCCACAGGCCCACTTTGCGAAAAGAAGACACTCCCGCGCAGGGGAGCGCCATCTGTATTTTCTCCCACCAGCATGGCTTAGTCAAACTTCGCGGTCGCTTCGCTCGTATCTATTCCAGTAGCTTGCGGAAGCATCGGCTATAATTTTGCCTACTCACCATGCCATTGTCAGTGGGCACAAAACTCGGTCCGTATGAGGTCCTCGCGCCGGTTGGGGAAGGCGGCATGGGCGAGGTGTATCGCGCTCGCGATGCCCGCCTGAACCGCTCCGTCGCGATCAAAGTACTCCCGCAGGCCATCGCTTCCGATCCTGACCGGATGCGTCGTTTCGAGCAGGAAGCGCGCAGCATCGCCGCTCTGAACCATCCCAATATTCTGGCCATTTATGACGTTGGCGTGCAGGACGGTACCTCCTACCTCGTGATGGAAATGCTAGAAGGCGAGACGCTTCGTGAACGCCTGAACGGTGGCCCGCTTCCGGTGCGCAAAGCAGTCGAGATCGGGACCCAGATCGCTCACGGGTTGGCAGCGGCACATGAGCGCGGTATCGTTCATCGCGACTTGAAGCCGGAAAATATCTTCCTGACGAAAGACGGCCATGTGAAGCTGCTGGATTTTGGTCTGGCCAAGGACCAATCCGCGGCGGCAAATGCGGTTGCAGCGGACGGCATGACTGCGGTTTCTATGCGCACCACGCCGGGCGTGGTGATGGGGACCGCGCCCTACATGGCGCCCGAGCAAGTCCGCGGCGAGGCCGTGGATTACCGCGCAGACATCTTCAGCTTCGGTGCGGTGCTGTACGAAATGCTCTCGGGCAAGCCTGCGTTCGGTGGCGACTCGTCGGTCGAGACCATGAACGCAATCCTGAAGTCCGATCCGGCGGAAATTGACCCGACAACCGTGAAAATCTCTCCCGGCCTGGATCGCATTGTGCGCCATTGTCTGGAGAAAAATCCGGCGGATCGTTTCCAGTCGGCGCGCGACTTGACGTTCGCGCTGGAAGCGTTGTCCGGCTCCGGGTCCGCATCGTCCTTGCCTGCGGTAGGAGCGGAGCGGCGGAAAGGTCCCTGGATGTGGGCCATTGCCGCGGTTGCGCTGCTGGCGGCAATGATCGTTGGTTTTGCGGCGCGATCGGCTTCGGCGCCAGCAGCGCGGCGCATGGACTTTGCCATTCCCACCTCCGCCGAGGTGACCCATCTGGCGCTCTCGCCAGATGGCAGCATGTTGGCTTATGTCTCGCCGGAGGAGGAAACGGGAGAAGGCGTCATCTTTGTGCAGAGGATAGGCTCGACTGCCGTGATTCGCCTGGAAGGCACCCAGACCGCAAGTCATCCTTTCTGGTCGCCGGACGCCAAGTACATAGGTTTCTTCGCCAACGGCAAGCTGAAGAAGATAGCGGTTTCGGGCGGCGCCCCGGAGGTGATCACCAAGGCGGAAAGCGGACGTGGCGGAACCTGGGGCAAGAAGAACATCATCGTCTACACGCCAAGTTCCGCAGGCCCGTTGTGGAAGGTGAACCCGGACGGCACCGATGCCGCACCTTTAACGGACAAGCTGATGGCCACCGGCGAATCCTCGCATCGCTGGCCGGTGTTTCTGCCCGATGGAGAGCGGTTCCTCTTCTGGTCGGGCGACTTCCACGAAGTGCGCGACGACAGCCACACCGGGATTTATGTGAGTTCGCTTTCCGCCGGGAAGAAGGACCTAGTCATGCCCTCCCGCTCCAGCTTCGGCTACGGGCAAGGTCATCTGTTCTACCTAGATGACAAGCGCTCCCTGATGGCTGTGGGGATGGACAACGAGGGCCGGCTGAAAGGCGGGCCGCAGGTCATCGCCCCTCAGGTCGGCCGCAACCCTTCGACGTACTGGGCAGCGCTGACGGTCGCCGAGAACGGTACGGTGGTGTATCACCTCGGCGTCGGCGCGCCCCTTTCGCAACTGACATGGTACGACCGCAGCGGCAAGGAGTTGGGACACCTCGGGGAAAGCGCAATCATCGCCAACCCAACAATCTCACCTGACGGGCAGCGGGTGGCGGTGGATGTCGCCGACGGGAAGGACAAGAACATCGACGTCTGGTCCACGATCTTCCGCGCCACAGCTATACCCGCTTCACCTTCGATCCGGCGGAAGAAACTACGGCCGCATGGTCCCACGATGGCAAGACGATAGCGTACCGTTCGGCGGCTTCGGGTAAGGTTGTACGGCTGAAGAACGCGAGCGGATTGGAAGCGGAGCGCGGCGTGGGACCGGATCGAAACATTGGTGACGCCATACCTGTTTCGTGGACGCACGACGACAAAGCGATCGTCGTCAATAACCTAGGCCCTTCCGGGGGTTCGAAGCTGGAACTGCTTTCCCTGGTGGACCAAACCCTCACGCCAGCGTTGGTTGCCAATGGCAACCAACGCGAAGGCCAAGTGTCACCCGACGGCAAGTGGTTGGCCTATGCCTCCGACGAATCCGGCGACTGGGAGGTGTACATCGCGCCACTTCCTGCAACCGGTGGCAAGCTGCAAGTGTCCCGCGGGGAGGGATGGAGCCGCGCTGGCGCAGCGACGGCAAGGAAATCTTCTACGTTAGTTTCGCTGGCTCGAACAAGCGGCTTATGGCCGTTCCGGTCACTGCGGAAGGTGGGCTTTCCACTGGCACCCCGGTTCCGTTGTTTCAGATTCGTGGCCGTTCGATCGTCTCGTCGACCGACTTGTTCAGCTATGACGTGACCGCCGACGGCCAGCGCTTCCTGGTCAACCAATACGTCAAGCCCGCACAGATCCAGCCACTGAACATCGTGCTGAATGCGACCGCCGACGGCCACTGAGTCCTAATTAGTGGCAACCTGACAATCGCGAGGGACCGGATGACTCCTCGGCAGCGCTGTGAAGTGGCACAGCCACGATCTCATGCGGTAGCATCCAACTAAGCCTGTGAATTCTGGCTTATCTCCTCCACCTCGTCTGCGACTGTCGGCTGAGATTCTCCTGTCTGGGAGCGGAAAAATGAACACGAGATTGTCCGTGCTGTACCTTTTTCTGGCAGGCGCTACGGCCCTGGCGCAGACGCCAGCAAATGCCCCGGGCGCGGGGCCGGTGCACGCGCCGTCCGCCGGTAGTACGTCGATGGTCTCGGTGTTGCCCGACTTGGATAGACTGCAGGCTACTGCGTCGCAGACCACGCTCGATCTCGGCCGCCTACGAATCGACAAATGGAAGGCGGACGGAGAGTCCAAACGGCAAGCTCAGGCCAACGCCGATTCCGCCCAGCGGAACCTGACCTCCGCGTTGCCTGGATTGATCGACGCTGTACGCTCGGCGCCTCAGGACTTGAGTGCTGAGTTCAAGCTCTATCGCAATCTCAACGCTTTGTACGACGTCTTCGCGTCTCTGACGGAAGCCACCGGGGCCTTCGGACCAAAGGGCGACTACCAGGCCTTGGCGCAGCAACTCGAGACCATCGATTCCGTGCGCCGCAGCCTGGGAGATGCGCTGGAGCAATTGACTTCGTCAACGCAGTCCGAACTGAATCAGTTACGGAGCCAGGTTCGCACGTACCAACAGGCTGCGGCGGCAGCACCTCCCAAGAAAGTCGTCGTGGATGATACAGAGCCAACAAAGAAGACCGTGCATAAGAAGAAGAAGCCAGCAGCCTCAGGCAGCGGTAGTTCGACTTCCGATGCATCCAATGCAAAATCCAAAGACAATACCGGCGCCGGAACTTCTGCTCCCAAACCGTAGACGTTGAGCTTGATCATGACAGTGTCATCCTGGAGCGACGCGCCCGCAAAGAATTTGACCCGCTTCTTTTCGGGGTCCCCAACGAGCGCCGCCTTTGCGCTCGTTGGGGTGATTGTGCGAGTAGTACGGGCGCGGAGTCGAAGGGTCTGTCTTTCTCTTTGTCATCCTGAGCGAGCGCAGCGAGTCGAAGGACCCCTATAGTCGCGAGAAATCACAATGTGGCCGCCTCGCACGGCAACAAATCTGGGATTAATGGCGGCCAAAGGTACCCCTCGACTCCTCGCTGCGTCGAAAAACATGCCAGGCGAGAATGGGTAGGCAGTATAGGGGTCCTTCGGCTCCTCGCCCGGTCGCCACGGCGACCGGACTCGTCGCTCAGGATGACAGGCCAACAAAAGGTTTTCATCCCGAGTATCAACGGGAACATTTGGACCCGCTCTGGGGTCTATTTCATCAAGTCCTGCCCCCGGGGACCAGCCGCGCTGGTGTAGATACGGCGAGATTAATTGGTCTGTTGAACGGGGTGGCGGTAGCGCCGGGATCGTCGCGGAAAGTTGTTGCGGACTCCGAATCTATTTATCATTGAGGTACGCCTTGATGGCGGGAGCAACAACATTGAGTGACCTCGCAAGTGTGCTGGACGTCCGCACTGCGGAAGCAGCGATCGTGGCCGAATTGAAGGCTGGATCGGAAGATGCTTTCTACTGGCTCATCGCGCACTATAACCAACCGGTTTACAGCCTGGTATACCGGATTTTGGACGATCCGTCCGACGCCGCCGATACTACCCAAGAGGTATTTATCAAGGTCTTTCGCGGGATCAAGAATTTCAATGCCGATTCCAGCTTGAAGACCTGGATCTACCGGATTGCGGTGCATGAGGCTTCGAACCATCGCCGCTGGTGGTTCCGGCATAAGGCCCAGGAGACGTCGATCGAGCCGGCGAGCGGCAGCGGAGACGAGCAGCCTTGCCTCGCGATGAAGGACACGCTGGTAGATGAAGGCAAGTCTCCACTACAAAACGTATATGACGAGGAATTACGGGCTCGGGTGGAATGCGAACTGCAAGCCCTTATCGAGCCATACCGGACGACGGTGATTTTGCGCGACATCGAAGAACTGTCTTACGAGCAAATCGCCGAGGTGCTGAATGTCTCGCTGGGGACAGTGAAGTCACGGCTGGTACGGGGACGCGATGCGCTGCGAAAACGCATGGAGCGTCATATGCAGGCTTTCGGAATGGACCACCCGGGCGTGGGGCGCAATCGAAAACGCCGCAAGGACGGCCCAGTTGCTGGTCAGAAGGTTGAGGTCATGCCATGAAGTGCTCAGTTGCGAAGCGTCTCATGTCGTCGTACCTGGACGGGGCAGTAACGCGCAGCCAATTGGCTCAGGTGAATGAACATTTGCAGGGCTGCAAGGAATGCGCCGGATATTATTCGTCTGGACAACGGATTCAGATGCTGGTCGGGTCCCTGGG
>DATCCF010000144.1:0-9849 GCA_036511435.1 Terriglobales bacterium
GAGCGGTTTAGTTATTTGTGTAGTCTAGGTGCCGCCGGCTGAAGCCGGCTCGGAGGTGAAGGATCAGCGGGAACGCGGCGCTGAAGCGCCGCTCTACCCGTGCTCGCTCGACTACAGTAATTCTTAAACTGCTCTAGCCACCGGCCGAACGAGATGGCTGAACAGGAGAATCGCTGACGCAGCATCCTCCGGCAGCCGGCATTCTGAGAAAATGTATTCAAGAAAGTTGAGTCCCCGAGAAGGTTGACTTGCAATTAAGAGCGGGACCCACTTGTCCAAGCAGCCAGCGGAATCGGCAGTTTTCATACCCATCCACACTTGCCGCACTATTTCGTTCCATATAGGCCAGGGCAATGCGGGCCCATTCCTTCTGACGATATCGAGGGCAATATTGGCGTGGGAGACGCAGAACCTGTGCGCAAACCAATGCGCTAGTTCTTGATCACAGATGGTCGCTTGAATATCTGGGTTAAAGAGACGCCTGAACGCGTCTCGGCCCGACACCCATTCGAGCCACTCGACGCCGGAGGCATGCTCTTTGAAGAACCGAAGCAGAACGATGTCCGCAAGGGCTGCCTCGATTAGATCAATCTCCTCACCGGCGGGCTGTGGCGGCTTTGAGACAATCCTTCTGATCCTCTCTCTCTTTTCGAGCGGCGTCGCTATCACTAGCTCGGCCCACTTTGCGCAGGCCTCTCGAAGCTGCAAATGCTCCTCTGCTCCGGAATAGGGGATTTGATGAATTCCGCGGTTTTCCCACGAAGCTCCCGAGCCGGGCTCGTCGTTTGCTAGAGCAAATCGTCGCCTTCCGAATTCGGATGGGGGGAGTCCGCGCGCGAGATAGTGCATCACAGGGTCGTCGTGGCTATAACCAACGAATAGGACTGTGAAGCTCAAAAACAGATCCTGTATGAATCGGCGGGCCCAGCCTTCTGTAAGATAAGCTCTACCAAAATCCTTATCGGTCAGCACCATTCTTCGGGGATCTTTTCGCACGCTCCCGTGCACGTGAACAATACCCGTGAAGTCGTTCCCAACCGGCAGCGCTGGAGCAAAGAAGAGCTCAGGGCATTTCCCGGAAAATATTTCACGGGCCGCAGTGGCAAAATGGTCATCAAAATTGGTCGTCACGAGTCGTACTGACGAGTGGTCTGAGAACACTTTCAGCAGGTCGCGATGCAACGAATTAGGTTTGGAGGACGGGTCTGACAGCCGCAGCCGAGTACGTTCATAAATGTTAAGGCTCGTGGGCAGTCTGCCGAGAAAGCGATCAACATCCTCATCGTCTCTGAGCGTAACCGTTCCATTCGCAAGCTCATTGGCTAAGGCCGGAAACAGCGGGAGATTTGAAGGTGGTGGCTTCGACACCCCCGCCCCAGCAAGGATGACCAGCTCTCCCTTTGCCTGGGCTTCTAAGACAGCACTAGGAAAATCCACTCCTTCGAATCGCATACGCAGCAACTTTGAATTGGATTAGGTCGATCATACCTCGCCTGCCACAATCCGTACGGATAGACGCTTATCTGTATACGGATCTGGCGTGGAGTCAGTCCTGTCTGGGAGGCTAAATCACTTGGACGAGAAGTCGGCGTCCCGTGGAATTGCCTTTTCTTCAATGTCCATGGAAACCGGCATGTGGGAGATGCCGGACCGTGGTACCAGCGGCATTGTTGGTGGCTCAGACATTACCTTTCGGCGCGATCGCCGGGTAGTGATCAATCTGAGCGTGCGACTTGCATCCTTTATATAGACATCGTCCTGCTTAGCGATCTTCCTTCTGCTCCACCCCACTCTCAACCCTAGTACAGCCAACAAAACAAGACCCTTAGCGCACTTGCTGCCTCCTGCGTCAGCCGAGGTGTGCGCATTGGTCTCGTCTTGGCTTTCGACACAACACGAATTGGGCGGACTGCCCGGAAAGGATCACTGCAATGTTTGGACCAATGATGGTTGAACCCGTTGTGCAACTCGACCCCGGCGTCGATCTGCCGACAGCGATAGCCACACTGATAAAGGTTGCCGAAAACGTCGAGATCGTTCGTTGGATCGAGTTGCCGGCGTCGGTCCTGCTGTTCTTGCTCGTGCCCGGAGACCCGGATTCTGGGGCGGTCTATGTCCTAGACCGCAAGAAAGGAACCTGGTACGCCGTGGACTTCGAGGACGAACAATTCGGCGGCTACAGCGTAAGCCAACTCGAAATGCTCCTGAAGGACTGTAACTTCCTCGATCTCATTGAACGGCCGGGACTTTGGCGGGCCGGTTTGCGGTGGGTGGTACTGACCGGAATGCGGCCTGAGACGGCCGTTTGACAGAAAAAATATTCCGGGTTATCTAACGACACCCACATCCGAAAACCGGGTGGGGAAATGGCGAACACGAGCGGGTGGCTTCGCGAAATTGCCAGGAGGAGGTGACGAGTCAAATGGCAACGACAATCACGGCAACCCGACAGGTCGTCGAGGATTACCAAAGGCTGTTCGTGAACCGCCGCGCATACACGCTGCAGTCCATGCGGCCGCACCCGGAAACTGGGCGGCACTACTACTTCCGGCCGAGCAAACAGGGAACAGACCTACCCCTGATGCTGACGTACGAAACCACCCGCCAACACCTGGAAGGCAAAATCACGGTCGGCCTGTACGCCATCAACCCGTCAACCCAACGGTGTAAATGGGTCGCTATCGACGCCGACTACAAGAACTCCATGGAGGACTTGCTGAAACTGCAGTACCACCTGACACGGGACAGGGTGGAACCGGCGCTGGAAATGAGCAAGCGCGGTGGGCATCTTTGGATCTTCCTGGCAACGCCCTTGCTGGCCAAAGAGTGCCGAATCTACATCCATGATCTTGCCCTGAGGTTGGGAGTGCCGGTGAAGGGCTCAGGCCTGGGGGACGGCATCGAGGTGTTTCCCAAGCACGATGCCATCGGCGCCGGAGAGTTTGGCAACGCAATTCGCGGACCTCTGGGAATCCACCGTGGTGCCAATCGCCGATTTTGGTTTTATGGTGCCGATTACAGCTTGGAAGCCCAGATCGAGTACCTCAACGGTCTCAGGAAGGTGACCGAGGAGGAATTGCGAAGGTTCATCGCGGGCAAGGAAAGGCCAGAGCCGGATTTCTCGCCGCGGCCGGAGAAGCTCACTTCAATGGAACGAAAACCCGGGAACGGACGAGCGGAATTCCGCATTTTGGAGCACATAGGGACCGTGCGGAAGCTCGGCCGGAATTACGTCGCACGCTGTCCATCTTGTGCGGACTGTGGACACGACCGGAGCGGCGACAACCTGGCCATCCTGATCGAAGATCCACGGTTTTACAAATGCTGGGCTGGTTGCACCAAGGAGATGATTCGGGCTGCCCTCGGCTGCCCGATTCGCGTACGGCATTCCGCCTAAGACAAGGAGAGTGTTGTTGTCATGAAGCAGAAGCGATTTTCAGATGTGCTGGGGCTGAGGTTAACGCGGCAAGCGCTGCGAGTGCTGAAAGAACGAGGCATTCTTGCCCATTCGCCAGTAAGCCTGGAACACCAGCATCTTGCGAAACGCTATGTGGTGCGTGGGGTGGAGTCGGGTGGCGCGGTTGGGGAAATTGGGCGATACGTCACGTTCACCACAGAAGAAGGCCAGCCAATCGAGTACCTCCATCCCGTGGAGGCCATCGGAGTAAATTGCTTGCATGCAGTTGTGGTGGCCCCCGTCCTGGTGCGAGTTGAGATGCTACGCACGGGACGCACATACGAACTGCTGATTACGCAGCATCGACCGGGTGCGACCAACGATGGAAAGCGACCGCCACTGGAAACAAGGCTCCTGTTTCGGGGAATTCACGGTCGCTTAGATCTGGATTTGTCCGAAAAGGACAAGGACAAAGCTGGCACGGTTCTCCCGACGTTCTATTCGCGCGCCGGGGAGGAAGTCAGGATACCGAAGCGGTTTCGCCAATCGGTGCGCGCGATAACCGGGGCGGTCAATTGCGACGGCTGTTCCCATTGCCACTATGTCCGACCGCCGCAGAAGAAAGAGGACCAGTCGTGCGCCGCGGAAAGTGTCACAGCCTGACACGGCTGAACGGAAGGAGCGAATACCGATGCATACCAAAGTGAAGAACTACTCTCTGGGTTTCTGCCTGTTTGTGTTTCTGTTCGTGACCATTGGCGGCGGCCTGCATCTGAATCCAGGCGGCGCGTTCCTTGCCGCAGCTACCGGCACGCCACTGATGATTTATGCCTTCAATCGCAGGTCCAGTGGGGATTGCCGACCAGAGCATGTGCCATCCCGGCTTGCGGGAAATGAGGTTCGATATGGCAGCGACAGATCGGATAACTCCGATTGACGAAAGTGAAGTCGCGGTGAACGAGAGCGCAGGTTCAGAATGTTCCGAACCCACGCGCGCGGTTCGGCGGCATTTGCCGGACGAGCGGCGGGCACTCACCCATCACTTTTCCATCGCCGGGCAGGAGGGATATCTCACGGTCGGAGTCTACGAAGACGGGCTGCCAGGAGAAATCTTCATCACGATGGCGAAGCAGGGCTCGACCATCTCCGGGCTGATGGATGCCTTCGCAACGGTAGTCTCGCTTGCCTTGCAGCACGGCGTGCCATTGAGGGTGCTTTGCGAAAAACTCAGCCACATGCGCTTTGAGCCCAGCGGCTGGTCCGGAAATCCGAAGATCGGCTACGCCAAATCCCTCATGGATTACATCGCGCGGTGGCTCGAACTGAGGTTCTTGACGGGTGATCAGGGCGAATTGTTCAAAGCCCTTCCGATGCCCATTCAGCCAGCTAGGGATGCCAATGGTACTGATCCGGCTGGAGCGCTCGGAGAACTTATCCAGATGGGAGATGCTCCCGCCTGCAACATCTGCGGTTCGCTCATGGTACGTAGCGGAACCTGCTACCGCTGCATGACCTGCGGCAGTACAAGCGGGTGCTCGTAGCAGCACATCCGCAACCGTTTTCGTTCACTAATCTAGAATAATGCACTTGACGGCATTATGCCTTACAGAGCATAGTAGGAATATTCGTATGACGAGATGGACTGTTGAAATCGGCGACGAGTTTGAGCCGGAATTCAACGAACTGCACGAGGACGTGCGTACCGAAGTCCTCGCTCTGTCGCGGGTTTTACAACAGTTCGGACCGCAATTGGGAAGGCCCCGCGTCGACACGCTCAATGGCTCGCGCCACGCCAATATGAAGGAGCTGCGGTTTAGTGCGACTGACGGCGAGTGGCGAGTCGCTTTCGCCTTCGATCCGAAACGCAAAGCCATCCTGTTGGTGGCGGGAGATAAGTCTGGCGTGAGCGAAAAGAAGTTTTATAGACAGCTCATTGCCAAAGCCGATGATCGATTTGATGCGCATCTTGACCGTCAAAGAAAGAAGGAAAGGACGTAGTTCATGGCCAGGAACGTGAACGACATTATTGAGAGGCTCAGCGCCGCGCAGCGCAAGAAGGTCGAGGCCCGCGCGGCTCAGCTGATTGCCGAGGAAATGACGCTCCGCGAGATTCGGAAGGCGCGCAAGCTGACACAGCAGAAAATCGCCAGGTCCTTGCACATCGGACAGGAAGGCGTCTCAAAAATCGAAAAGCGCAGCGACCTCCTGATTTCCACTTTGCGGGGCTATGTCGAGGCGATGGGAGGACAACTCTCACTGGTGGCCGAATTTCCAGACCGAGAGCCCGTAGTTTTGTCAGGGATTGGCGAAGAAGCCCCAGACCCTAAGCCAAAAAAGAAGCACGCCCGCGCCGCTGCATAACACGATTCGGTAAGAGGGTGCGATTCTTTGCCTAGATGCCAGTCCGCGAGATCGGTGTGATCTTTGCGCGCCCGCAGTTCGCGAAATATCCGGTCTTTCCTGATTCTCTCCTGATTCTTCCACCTGAACCATCCTGACCAGCATTGCGGGCCAACCATGAAGCCCAAGGCCGCATGCCTCGGGTCAGTGCCGCTGTTTGGTTGTCAAGTACTTCGCCTCACTACTCTCGCAATCAATCTCACATTCTCAATAAGGAGGCTAAACGCCATGCAGAAGGTTCTGCTGATCGGAAATCTCGGCTGTGATCCTGAGGTGAAGTACAGCCAACAGGGTACGGCCATCGCACAGTTCTCCATCGCCACCACGGAACGATGGAAGGATAAGGGCGGCGAACTGCAAGAACACACGGAGTGGTTTGCTGTGAAAACCTTTGGTCGGCGGGCAGAGATCGTCGGCGAGAACCTGCATAAAGGTTCCCGTGTTTATCTCGAAGGCCGGAAGCGTACGGAGTCTTGGGACGACAAACAGACGAGTGCCAAGCACTACAGGGATCTCGTCTACGTCGACAGGATTGAGTTCCTGGATTCAAAGGACAGTGGGAACGGTCATCGGGATCCCGCCGGCAGCACCGACGACGAGACAACTTTGACAGGCCAAGAAATGCCGTTCTGACTTAGGATGTTGAGTCCTGCGTCCGCTTCTTCCTTCAGCCGCACCGTTGGGATAACGTACGAGTTGGCCTGATATCAACAACTATCTGCGGACGGGCAACTTCCGAGTTGCCCGTCATCCGCTAACAATCGACCTTAGTCGTTCGTAGGGCCGTACTCAGCGGCCTTCAGGAGTGCACGCCGAACCAGCCTCTGATTTGGTCGTAGACCGCTGGATGGCTGAGGAGATCCCAATGGTTCATGCCATATCCGATCCACTCGTGGGGGTCACTAAACTCCAATCTCATTCCGGGCTTCGAATGGCGTCCCAAGGCGCTGTTCACCGGTACGAGTCCGTCTCCCAATAGGTCGAGGCTGGGATGCCCCGTTGCTTGTCGCTTGCTGGCGGCGATGGCGTAGCACTGCACCCCGAGGGGCAACGACAGAGGAGCGCGAAGGTCTTGTGCTGACGCGAAACGGTCGCGTCCTTTCCAGTCATCCTCAAGCACGTTGCCATGGCGCATATCGGTGATGCCGGCGCTGCGGATTCTTCCTAGACGGGCGAATGGCGCAGAATAGGGGCTGATTTCCAAAGCGGTGTTCACCCAATTCCCCAACCGTTCAAGCGGCGCACCGTGGTGTGGCGTTCCCAGGAACACGAGTCGGCGCAGAGACTGAGGCCAGTGATGGCCCGTCGCCGTACCGTAGTAGTAGGCACTCCGGGCCACCAGTCCTCCCATGCTGTGGCCGATGATCGCCAGTTCCTGCACCGGTGCGGGCCATTGTTCGAGAATCGTCTCGATCAAGTCAGCAAACAGACGCCCATTTTCAGAGACGTGCAAACCGGTGTTGTAGTGCAGATACAACGGCGTGTAGCCGAGATCGAAGGCCAGTGCCGCTCCGTGGTCGTGTCCTTTTCGATTCCATTGCAGGTCGTTCAGACAGAGACCGTGTGCCAGCAGGAGCAGCTTGCCGGTGGGCTGCGGTATGGTGGCCTGCAGGCCATTCCTTTCGATTTCAAGTGGCCGGCCCTGACGGCGCAGAGACATGGAAATCGCGAGCGGATTGTTCGTTCGGGCCAAATAGTCCCCGACGACACCGTTCAGAGCGGCCACCACGGCCTCGTGTCTCGGTGACAACTTCCTCTCGTTTGCCGGTGCCGCTGGCGGCGCCAATACGCTGAGACCACGATCGACCAATCTGGTGACCCCGCGAATGTTGCTGTAGACCAGCGTGGCAATGCTGGCCGCGAATCCTTGTGTCGACGGCGGTCCCGGACCGCGAGACGGAAACGCAATCTGACGGTGTACAGCCTCCACCACGTCAGTCAATCCCGCGATGGCGTCAGTCGCTAAGCGACCGAACCCTACCAGGGCGGCAGAATAATCAACAGTAGACGCCTTAGTCATAGCTACTTTGCCAATCAGGGGCCGGATTGCAATCAGTAAAATTGCTGCAATGCAGCATACAGCTTGGTCTGTCTGGCTGTCAACGAGATTCCGGGCCTGTTGTCGGCAAAGCGGAAGTAGTCCATCTATCCGAACAGGTTCCGGGACCGGCGCTACAGGCAGTCCTCGATTACCGATGAGAAATCGCCAACCCGTAGGTAATCCGGCTTTTCCTTCAGTCACGGCTTTTGCCCGTCAATCCCATCGACTCATTCCGTGGGCATTGAGAAGTCCGTCTCGAGTTGGCGCCGGCGACCGCGGTAAATGGCCACAGCAAGGGCCATAGACTTCCGTTCTAAATCGGCCAGTGAAGGCCCGTTGCATCCAACCCACCCCCCAGCCAATACTTGGCTCGCATCTCCCGACACCACAACTGAACCTCAACAAAACCTCAGGTACCTGAAGGAGGGTGCCTCGCCATGCCAACTGAAGACACACCAACATCGTCCTCGGGACTGGATGTGACCAAGCTCCTTTCGGAGCTTGAAGTCCCGTTTTCACCCGACCAAGTCCGGTGGCGGGTTACCAACACAACCAACGACAAGAGGCGCGGTCAGATCGTGCCGTACGCCGATTGCCGCGCCTACACTGACCGGCTGAATGCGCTTTTCACGCCACAGGGCTGGACGCGTGACTACAAGGTCGAGACGATGACCAATATCACCCGCGTAAAGAAGGGCGAGAGCATCGTCTCGGGTAAGGTCCTGGTCACATGCACGGTCACGATTCTTGGCATTGGGTCGCATTCCGGCACCGGCGAAGAATGGGCCGACGACGATAACGGCATGACGTCAGCCGATGCGCAGGCCTTCAAGCGGGCGTGTTCGTGCTTTGGTCTTGGCCGGTATTTCTACGATCTCCAAGCCGTTTGGGTTGATCTGGACCAGAACCGCCAGCCGGTGAGAACACCCGCGTTGTTCGCCTGGGCGCTTCCGGACAATTGGCGCAAAGGAATGCGGCCATCAAGTCGGAATGGCAACGGCACCACCGCCGCACCTTCCAACGGCACAAATGGACGAAGCCAAGCCAACGGGAGCAACTCCCCAAGGGTTTCCGGCAATGGCCACACTCAAGCCGGAGACAGCAAAGGCAGCGCGAGCGGAGGCAACGGCGACGACCTCGATGCGCGCATTCTGAGCATGGAAAAGACGGTCGGCACAGTGTTGTACCGCAACATCCTGCGCGAGTACGGCCGCGTCAACCAGCCAAAGTTGATCCGTGATCCCGCCGTGAAGAGAACCGTCCTGCAGATGCTCGAATCCGCAGCACGCGGCATTGAGCGATTGGACGCCGTCACCAAACGGCTCGACGCGAAGACCGTCGAGGCGCTTCTGGCCAAGCTGCAAGCCCCGCCGTTAGGCGAGATACCGGACATGAAGACCTTGCAACACGTGGTCTTCGGCCTCGAAGAACTCGCCGGTTCTGACCAACACCACGCAGCCTAGTCACCGCCGCCACAACAAATGCGGGGGCACATGGATACCGGTGTCCCCGCTCTGTGCGCATAGCGAAGATTTCCTTCCGCACCAAAACACGACAAACATTCGGAGGCGGCAACGTGTCCACCAAGGCAGTCGCACACATCTGCCAGGTCCGCGGCGGTTCGCAAGCGCGAATCATGCTGGCCGATGACGGCAAGAAATTCGTGACCAAGCTCATGGGCAACCCACAATGCACCAGAGTGCTGGCCAATGACTACTTGGCCTGTCGGATGGCGCGCACGGTCGGGCTCAGCGTGCCAGAACCGGTCATTATTCTCGTGGACGAAAAGACAATCCTTGAGCAGCAAATCTCCTTCACGCTGGCTGGCCGGGCGGTTGCTGCGCGTCCGGGACTTCAATTCGGCTCCGCCCTAGTCCGAAGTTCCAGAGCGTTTCGGACAGTATTCTGCTGATTCGCCGAGAGATAATTCAAAATTCAGTTTCCAGCTACTGGCAACAAGTTCAGTAACTCGTAAGCCTTGGCTTGCAGCGGGCTCGGCGGCGGCACCTGC
>DATCCF010000145.1:0-29234 GCA_036511435.1 Terriglobales bacterium
AGCCGGGGCGGTGGGAAAAGTGAAAATCCCGCAGCTGTTGCGGGATTTTCAAGCGGAGGGGGAAAAGTCCTGCCCTGGGACTTTTCCATGAAGCGGCTTTTTCCACGGCCCACTTACCCACAAATTCTGCTAAAGAGCCGTTTTTCAGTCAGTCCGGATTGGACAACATACTTCCGTAGCCCAGAAGAAATTCGGCTGAGTAATGCTTAATACCTTCCTGGTTGCCAACATATTTGTGCATCACTCAGAGGCGTCTTCTATTCTTCAAAACAGGGACTGCCCTTGTGACCAAACGCCTGATGTTCTTTAATGATGTGGCTCAGCTCAGCATAGGACCTTTCCAGCGCTCTGCGCTGGTCGTCGGTCAACGTTGGGTCCTCCAGCGCGGTCACAATCTCGTCGAATTGTCCCTCAAGCGTTTCAAGTTCTTCGCAAATCATGGCGACCTCCATGTCATGAGCGCCGTTTGCGTCACCGAAGTGTTTCCTGTGTGATTGGCGGTCGCTCGACAGCCGAATGTGTCAGTCTGCGCACGACTGTCGAGCGCCGCGTTACGGTTAACAATCTCCGCGCCTGCACTAAGCCGGCATTATGCGCCAGCTCGTGCGAGCAGTTCCTTCTTTCCGAGTCCCAGCACCGCGTGCTTCTCGCCGACCTTCTTGAAGGCCTCGATCGCAATGTCCAGGTGACGCTTTTCGTGCGCGGCCGACAACTGGGTGCGAATACGAGCCTGTCCTTTGGGCACGACCGGGAAGAAGAAGCCGACCGCATACACGCCTTCGTCAAACAGGTCGCGGGCGAAGTCCTGTGCCAGCTTGGCGTCGTACAACATGACGGGCACGATCGGGCTCTCGCCTTCCTTGATGTCGAATCCGGCATCCTTCAGCAGTCCACGCCAGTACTTGGCATTCCACTCCAGTTTGTCGCGGCGCTCCGTGGTGGCGGTGATTAGCTCCAGCACCTTCAGTGCACCAGCTACGATTACCGGCGCCACTGAGTTGGAGAAGAGAAATGGACGGGCCCGCTGGCGGCACATTTCCACCAACTCGCGCCGCCCGCTGACGCAGCCGCCGGACGCTCCGCCCAGCGCCTTGCCCAGCGTAGTGGTGATCACGTCAATCTTCCCCAAGACGCCACAATGTTCGTGGGTCCCGCGACCGGTGCGGCCGATGAGACCGCTGGCGTGCGAGTCGTCCAGGAACACCATGGCGTCATACTTTTCGGCGAGTTCAACGATCTCATCGAGCTTCGCCATATCGCCGTCCATGGAAAAGACGCCATCGGTGATGATCATGCGGGAGCGCTTGTCCATGTGCTCCTGCAGCTTCTCCTCCAGGTGCCCCATGTCGGAATGCTTGAACGTGTCCTGCATGGCCTTGCAGAGGCGCATCCCGTCCACGATGGAGGCGTGCACCAGCCGATCTGCGATCATCACGTCCTGCTCGTTCAGGCAAGCCTCGAAGAAGCCGGCGTTTGCGTCCATGCAGGATGGAAAGAGGAGCGTGTCCTCGGTCCCGAGAAATTCCGTGAGCCGGTTCTCGAGTTCGCGATGAATGTCTTGCGTGCCACAAATAAAGCGCACCGATGACATACCATACCCGCGGCTGTCCAATCCGGCGTGCGCCGCGGCGATCACCTCGGGATGGCTGGACAGTCCCAGGTAGTTGTTCGCGCAAATGTTTATGCACTTCTTGATTTTCGAGCCGGCCGGAAACTCGACCTCAATTTCCGACCACTGCGGTGAATGGATGTAGCGCTCTTCCTTGAAGAGACCGGCGGCCTTGATCCCGTCGATCTCAGTCTGGTAACGATTGCGAAATGCAGCAATGAAAGCCATGATATTCCTCGATAACTACGATATGAGTGCTGTGCCGGCGGCCAAGACGCCCTATTCAGTGCCCCAGACGCAAGCGGCTTCGGTTACGGACATGTTCGTCCGGTGCAACCACGACTTCACACGGTGACGGTTTGTGCTTTCTGAAACCGGTGTACCAGCGCAACAATGCTCTGCACGGTATCGAAGGCGTCAGGTGTAGCACAGGCGTCGGGAATCTGAATGTTGCACTTCTTTTCCAGGAAGCGCTTGAGCGACACCATTGAGAAAGAATCCACAATCCCGCCTGAAATCAGCGGGGTGGTCTCGGTGATTTCGCGGTCGTCGCCTTCTTCGAGATATTCCCGGATCACGTAATTGCGAACAAGCTTGGTGATTTCATCCATGGTCGTTGTGTCCTGTTTGCTCGGTTATTGGCCTAGTCATCCATAATGGTGGAGAGGTCCCCCACCGGTTCGTTGAACTCTTTACAGCGCAGAACGCGCCGGACGATTTTCCCGCTGCGAGTTTTTGGCAGAGAGTCCACAAACTCAATCGCCTGAGGCATAGCCAGCGGCGACAGCCGCTTGCGAATGTGGTTCATGATTTCCAGTTCCAGATCGTCGGTTACCTGATAGCCCGGTTTCAAAGTTACGAATGCTTTCACCACTTCCATATTGACTGGGTCGGGCTTGGCGACGGCGGCCGACTCGTACACCGCGGGGTGCTCCAGCAGCGCAGACTCGATCTCGAAGGGCCCAACGAGATGCCCGCCGGTATTGATGACGTCATCGTCGCGACCCATGAACCAGTAGTAGCCATTGGCGTCGATTGAGGCGCGATCGCCGCACAGATACCAGCCGTTTTTGAACTTCGCCTTGTATCCCGCCTCGTTGTTCCAATAACCGCGGATCTGAGACGGCCAGCCGGGACGCAGCGCGATCAATCCCGCAATCCCCGGCTCGGTGATGGGTTCGTACGTCTTGGTATTCAGCACCGCTGCGGTGATCCCTGGGAATGGTTTCCCCATGGAACCGGGTTTGATCGGCATCCCGGGAAAATTGGTGATCACGATGCAGCCGGTTTCGGTCTGCCAGAAAGTGTCGTGGAACGGGATGCCGAAAGCTTCCTGCGACCAGAGAACGGCTTCGGCATTGAGTGGCTCACCCACGCTGGCCAGGTGGCGGAGGCTGGAGTGGTCATGCCGGCGCACGATCTCGGTACCTTCCTTCATCAGCAACCGGATCGCCGTAGGCGCCGAATACCAAACCGTAATCCGGTGCTTCTCGATGAACTCGTACCATCGCTCTGCGTTGAAGCCGGAATCGAGCACGACCTGCGTCGTGCCGTTCGACCAGGGGCCGATGATGCCATACGACGTGCCGGTGACCCAGCCCGGATCGGCGTTGCACCAGTAGATGTCCTCCGGCTGCAGGTCGAGCACCCATTTCGCCGTGAGGTACTGCGAAACGATGGAGTAGTGCACGTGCTGCGCGCCTTTGGGCTGGCCGGTCGTGCCCGAGGTGTAATGCAGAACCGATGGCGACTCGGCCGTGGTCGGATAAACCGCGAAGTCCTCGACCCTTTGCGCCCGCTCCATGTGGAACGACACTTCGCGCGGCTGCAGCGCGGAGTCGCCTGCGTCCACTACGATGATGTGCCGCAAGTTCGGAAGCTGCTCGCGGATCTTGCGCACCTTGTGCAGGTGTTTCTTCTGCGTAACGATGGCCGAGGTGTTGGCGTTTTGCAGCCGGACGAGAAGCGATTCATCGCCGAACGCCGAGAACAGCGGCTGTGCAACTGCGCCCGTCTTCAGGATGCCGAGAAATCCGATGTACAACTCGGGCACACGGTCCATAAACAGGCAGACGCGTTCGCCGGGCTTGATGCCGAGGTCGCGGACAAACTGCGCTACGGTGTTGGACAAAACCCGCAAGTCATCGAACGTGAACTGCCGATGATTGCCCTGGAAATCTTCCCAGTACAGGGCCACCTTGTTCGCCATCCCCAGGTGGCAGATGCGGTCGCTGCACATCCAGCCAATGTTGATCGCGTCGCCGGGCTGGTAGCCTAACTCCCGCTCCGCGATGGACCAGTCGAAGTTGGCGGTAAGTTCCTCATACGATTGCGCAGTGAGTTCCTCGCAGCCCGTTGGGTTGCTCATAGGCATCTCCGATCATCGCGCCTATGGCCGCTCAAGACTGCAGAATGACCATTGCGCCAGTTTGCTTCGCAGCGGCGGCAATTGAAACTCGGATGTGCCGTACACCCAACTGTTCCGATTCCGATTTCAAGCGATCATGCAGAATGACTGCATACTCGCCGTTTTCATCCAGACCTATCTCCACTTCGCGAAACATCGCCAAATCGCTGACTCCGACCCCCAGCGCTTTCAGCGTGGCCTCTTTCGCTGCGAAGCAGGCCGCATAAAGCAGCGCTGGATTCCTGCCGGTGCTACAGCGTCTAATTTCTTCGCTAGTGAAGACTCCGTTCTCTTGCCGCCAATCGCCGCGCGCGAGTTCCTGCGTGACGCGGCCGTTTTCGACAAGATCAATTCCTAGACCGACGATCACAAGGGACGACCTTTGGCCCCTGCGGTAGCTCGTTGGCAACGTCGGCTCATCAACCTAAACTGCACGGACCGTCAGCACGGGACAATGTGCGTGCTGCAACACGTGATGCAGCGTCGTCCACGGTAAGTGCGTTGACACCGCGCCGCCCGAGTGAGAACCCATGACGATAAGTTCTGCGTTGCGAGCATCCGCCAGCCGTACAATTTCCTTCGCAGGATCCCCAGTTTCAACTTCGATCTCAGGCTTGTACGGGAGATCGATGTCGGTCGGGACCAGTTGACTCAATCGCTCGCAATCCCGGCGCTTCCAATCCACCAATTCCGCTTCCGACACGGGTTTGCTTTCGACGATATGCAGCATGGTGAATTCGGCTCGATCTTCTTCTGCGAGCGACAGCGCATAGGTCAGGGCCCGCAGAGACCCGGTAGAAAAATCCGTGGCATAAAGAATGTTGCCGAACCGTTCCAGGGACAGCATTCGGACACAGGGTCCAACGGTGAGCACGGGACAAGTCGCGTGCCGCACTACCTTTTCAGCCGTCGACCCCAACATCAGCTTGTCGATCCCGCCGCTGCCATGCGTACCCATGACAATGAGATCGATGTTCTGGTCGGACACGAGCCGCGAGAGCACTTCCCAGGTCTCACCGGCTTGCATCAGGACTTCGTGAGGAAGAGATTGCAAGTCTGCTGTTTGCTCGAGCTGGACCATGCTGTCTTCCGCATTGCGTTGCGCCGTGTCAATCAATGCGGGCCACGCGTCTCCAGCCGTAAGGGAAGCTTCCTCTGAGATCGCGTGGGCGAGGAAAAGCTTAGACTCGTAACGTTTAGCCAGGGAAATGGCGCACTTGAGAGCGTTCTGCGACTCGGGTGAAAAGTCGGTTGCCAGTAGGATCTTGCTAATTGCTATGCGGGAGAGCCTAACTTGAGTAGCCAAAGCGCACCTCCATAAAGCCGGGAATAAGACTATTTCCCCCGCCTACTCATCCTCTCGCTAATTGCTCAAGAAAGTCGGTGACTGGGGTCACCAGATTTGGTGATAGATGGTTGGCACTCTAGTACAGGAAGTCGAAGTCGACCAGGAACTTGCGGTCGTAATTACCGAAGAACCTTCCATACTGGGGATCGGCGAGGTTGGAATGCACTTCCAACGGATTGAAATGGTTGGTCAAGTTGCGAACCGTCAGAGAGAGCCGCACCGCGTGCTGCAGATTCACCTGCACATCTTTGGACACGCGCATGTCCAGCGAGAAGTAATTCGGGTAGCGGTATTGAGGCCCGATCACAGGCACATACTGCTGATATAGATTCGTCGGCTGGTAAGGAAATCCGTTGCGGTACTCGATGTGCGGCGACAACGTGATTTTCTTCGGCAGGTTACCGTAGCTTCCCCAGAGCAAGAAGCGATTGGGTATCTCGCTGGGCAAGCTCGCGACCAGGTTGGGTTGAATCACCGGCGAAGGAAAATTTCCCAGGTAGGAGCCGGCGTCGTTTACGTCACCGTACGCATACTGCCGCACGTAGGAGAAGAAGAACTGGCGCGGCGAGGCGGACCCGATGCGGGCCGTGAACTCAGCCTGCCGAGTCTGCGCCCATCCGGAGGAATTCAGCACGAAGGCAGGTTGGTTCTGAATGACCTCGGGCTGCAACGTAATCATGTCTTGCTCGTGGCTTTGCAGGTATTTCGCGCGTAGCACCAACCACCGCTTTACCGTCCGTTCAAATTCGACGTTCCACGCCGTGCTGTACGGAGCGAAGTTCCCGCTCTTTAGCTTCCGATTGATGAAGGGAAAGTTCGATTCTGCTGCCTGGCCGGTGATGTTGAGATAGCGAACCGGCGGCCCGACCGGCAAGCCCTGCGCGTTGTAGGTGGTGAGGACTTGATCCGGGTAGCTATTGAAGGCGTAGACATCCAGCGGCACCGAGTCATAGAAGATGCCGATGCCACCCCGGACCACGGTTTTGCCGGAGCTGCCTGGTAACCACACGAACCCGGTACGCGGCGCCGCTCGCGTCGTAGAGGTAATGGTCTGCCCTTCCAGGCGGACCCCGATATCAACCGCAAGGTGCGAGTTTAGTATCCAGTGATCTTGCGCGTAAACGGCAGGTTCCGTATCGGCGACCTGGTAGGGTTTCCCGCCGACATAATCAATCGTTTGCAGGAGTCGGCCGTTGGCATCCTGCAAGGTCACTGGATTGCCCAGGAAGTGGCCCTCGTTTTCACTGTGCCCAATGACGGAACCGATCTGGAACATGTGTTGGCCGTGGAAGTGCAAGGTGCGTGGCGTCCACTGCTCCATCCACACAAAGCGGGTGGCGCTGCGTGAGTTGTAGCTGAAATAATTTCCCTGGTTGCCCACCGGCGTGAGGACCATGTTGGCGTTGCCCAGCGGCGAGACTTCGCTGGAAACCCCCGTACCGGCGAAGGTGCTTTGCAGCAGGCCGTCGCCGATCTGCCAGCGATGGGTCAGCGTCGCTGTGGATTCGTGGAAGTTCGCATCCGGCGTCACCGGCTGGGGGTTGAAGTAGTCGAGGCCGGCATATTGCAAACTGTGGGGCGCGAAATGGAAGCTCGCGGTCAGTGTCTGCTTGGCAGACAGAATGGCGTCAAGCTGGGTGAAGGAATTGAAGGCGGTTGACCTGGTGAGATTTTCCGGATAGGGCAGCGTCCGCACCTCCTGGTTGCTGAACAGATACTCCGCGCCCTCAACGAAATAGAGTTTGTCCTTGACCAGAGGCCCGCTCAGATTGAACCGTGGAGAGGCATCGACGACCCCCTCCAAGTGTCCGCTACGGATGCGGAAATCGGGAAAGGGATCGTTCAAGCTGTAGTCCCATTTATCGCCACCACGACGCGTCTCGGCCGAAACTACGCCAGCCGTGAACTTCCCATACTGCGCCAGATACGGCATCTCGGCGACTTCCACGGTCTGCACGCTGTCGATGGGCACGCTGAGGCCGAAGCTTCCGGTGGCAGGATCGGTGACATCGACGGAGTTGACCAGCAATGCACTGTGGTCCTCCCCCAAGCCCGCGATGCGCACGCTGCCATCCTTGGCGCGCACGATGCCGGGTATTAGCGGCAGCGCGTCGGCAAGGGTTGCGGGGCGAATTGCGCTGTTCTTGGCCTGAGCGGTAGGCAGCGTCGCTTGACTGCTTGCCGTTTCCGTGACCGGACTCGAAGCTTCGCCTCTAACTTCGACAGTCTGCTGGCTCAACGCCGCTTCACTCAAGACGACGTCAACGTCCTGAGCGGCGTTGCTTTCGCCGATCTCCAACGTGGTTTCGGTTGGGAGGTAACCTTTCTTTTGAATGCTCAGCGAATAGCTTCCGGCCGTGTTGACCGCGAGCGTTACTTTTCCCGTGGCGCCTGTCGTGGAGGTGCTAATGGGCCCGCTGGTTGAGCGAACCGCAACCGTCGCCTCGGCAACAGGCTGGTTCTTTTCGTCGATCACCGAGAGATTGATCGAGTAGGTTCGAGTGTCGCTGGGCCCGGACGCCCAAAGGAAACTGCAGAGGGGCAGCATCCACCCGAGCAGAACTAAGCTCTTGAGAATTCTCCGGGTTAGCAGCGATCGTGATTGAGTGGTCATTCTTCCGGATCTCAACGGGGGGCGCTCTTTAACGCACTGGAATATTGCCTTATGATGATGCTCCTTGCGGCTGAAAAGCGTCTTTCTTTCGCGTGACGAAATTGTCATTCGAATTCGGGCTCTCAGGCGCCAGCACCAGGCGAGGTCGAACAGCCTGTCGTCTGGACGCAAGGTAATTCCGCCTTGCCTACCTAAGCTATAACCCCTGTGTCTGTCATCAGTTTCGCGGGAATCCTTGAACCCAGAATCCCCACGTCACCAAGTACTCGACAGCACTCGGGACTTGAACGGCACACCCGCGATCAGTTGTTGGTCAGTTGAGCCGACAAAACCGTTCCGCTAATTCTTCTGTCGGCCGCAATCAAGGTTGGAGGGTGCCGGCCTGAGACGGCACCCTCTATGAAGTAGCGTTCGAAGAATTGTTTGGTTACACAACGGCTTCGTTCTGGGACGCTGAAACTGCACGGTGCGCCCCAGCGTTCCCAAGAAAGTTTACCAATTCAGAGTTCACTTCATCCGCATGTGTCCAGGTTATGCAGTGCGGCCCATCTTTCACCACCGATAAGCGGGCTCCCTTGATCAGCTTGGCAGTTCGGAGTCCTGAGGCCGTGATCGGCAGAATTCGGTCCGCATCGCCGTGAATGACCAACGTGGGCACATCGATCCGGCTCAAGTCCTTGCGGAAGTCTTCATGCCAGGTTGGTACGCACGCTAGACTGGCCGTTGCCGAAGCGCCCGCTGCGACGTTCCAACTGGCCTGCACAGCCTGTTCGCTGACGCGTTTTCCCAGCAAGAGGTCCGTGTTGTAGAAATTCTTGAAAAACTCGGTGAAGAACGCATAACGGTCTGCGGCGACCGCTTTCTGAATTCCCTCGAACACGCTGCCGTCCACACCCTCCGGGTTGTCCGCCGTCTTCAGTAGGAATGGCGGGACGCCCGAGATGATTACCGCACTGCTCACGCCCTTCGATCCATATTTTCCCAAGTAGCGCGCCACTTCGCCGCCACCCATCGAGAAACCGACCAGCGCGACATCACGCAGTTCAAGCTGCGTCACCAGTTTGTGCAGGTCCTCGGCGAAGGTGTCGTAGTTGTAGCCCGTTGTCGGCTGACTGGACTTGCCGAACCCCCTGCGGTCATAGGTGATGACACGGTGACCTGCTTCCAAAAGGACCGGTACCTGCTTCTCCCAGGAAGCACCGCTCAGTGGGTACCCATGGATAAGAACAACCGGCTTACCCGAGCCGTGGTCCTCGTAATAGAGATCGATGTTGCCGGAGTTTTCCTTTCCGACGTTGACGTATGGCATAGGAGACTCTCCTTTTTGTGTGTAGGTTGGAGTTGAATGGGCCTCTGAAGCCCTGAATATTTCCGACTGCTTTATAGGCCGCGTACTGTCTCTGACAAAAAACTAGGTTCGGCGCTCGGTCTGGTCAATCCAGGTTTCGATCAAGCTGGCAGTCGCTACATCGCCGTGTTCATCGCAGACCCGATGCGTGGAGCGCAAGGACCGGGTCAACTGCTGGTTGTCGGCACAAAGTTCTGCCAGCATCAGCTTGGCGCAAAAGTCCTAATGTATTCGGATGAGACAAAACGGAGCGGAGGTGCAAGAACTCTTCAAAGGGAAGGGGATGCCGTTCTCGATGTGGACGACAGCGCCCGGTTGTCCTGAGAGTGTGTGACTTTTTGCGCGTCTTCAAGAACCGACACTGAAAACAAAAGCCTTACGGGCCGCCAAAAGGCCATAAAATCAAAAAAAGTCACACACTCTGAGCCTTGGTATCCCCGCTCGTCACAGCTGATGGTGATTGGCATCACTGCCTCGTGTAAATCGCGGATGTTACCTTGCCGCCACCTTCAATAGAGGTGAACGTTCGTTCGAAGGTGCTGCCGTCGTTCTCTTGGATGCGGCAGTGGGAAACCGTTCGCGTGCGTCTTCCTTCGGTGGCAGAAGGTGGTGACTCCACGACGGCGTGGTTCTCCGTCTGCCGGCAGTCCGCCGCGGTTTCAGCCGCCTCTATCAGTCGCAAGTCACTGTACCTTGGGAGGGTATGAATGAAACGGATGTCGCCTTGGTTATTGCTCGTCGCGTTTATAGTCTCAGTCAATTGTTTCGCGGATTCAACCGATAGCGCGGCTCTCTTCAAGTCCAAATGCGCCATGTGTCACGGGCCGGACGGCACGGGAAGCACAATGGGACAGAAACTCGGCGTCAAGAGCTACAAATCGCCCGACATTCAGAAGCAGTCGGACGCCGACCTGAAGAATGCGATCGCCAACGGCAAAGGCAAGATGCCGGCATACAAGAGTCTGACGCCTGAACAGGTGGACGGGCTGGTGAAGTACATACGCGAGCTCGGCAAGTAGCGGAGGTATCGATGTCAACGAACGCCACGGCTCCTCAACCAAGAGTTGCGAACGTGGGGCGCCGCCGTTTTGTAAACATTCTGCTGGGAACGGGTCTGCTGGCCTCAGCAGCCTCATTCCTCTACCCCGTTCTGCGCTACCTGGTCCCGCCCAAACTTCCCGACCTGGGCGGCGACGCCGTACTTGCGGCACGTCTCTCGGAGATGAAGCCCAACACCGCGAAGACGTTTCGCTTCGGCACCCGTCCCGGGTTGCTGGTTGAGACGGCCGCGGGCGAATATCGCGCCATGTCGGCGACCTGCACCCACCTGGGCTGCACAGTGCAGTATCGTCCCGACCTGCGCGAGATCTGGTGCGCCTGCCACAACGGCATGTACGACCTGAACGGTCGCAACATCTCGGGGCCGCCGCCGCGTCCGCTGGAAGCGTTCGAGGTCCAGGTCCGCGGCGACGAAATCTTCGTACGGCGTAAGCAGGAGGCTTGATGGCGGGCCCGGTTGCAAGCGTTCGCGAATGGTTCGACGAACGGTTCCCTCTGGACGATCTCAAGGCACTGGCGCAAAAAAAGAAGGTCCCGGTACACCGTTACTCGTACTGGTATTTTCTCGGCGGCATGACGCTGTTCCTTTTTGGGGTGCAGGTCCTCACCGGTGCTTTGTTATTGCTGTATTACCGCCCGGGAGCCGACGAGGCCTTCGAGAGCGTGCAGTTCATCATGACCCAGGTGCAGTTCGGATGGCTGATCCGGTCGGTGCACTCGTGGTCGGCGAATCTGTTGGTCTTCATGGCGTTCGCCCACCTTTTCAGCGTCCTATTTCTGCGGTCTTACCGAAAGCCGCGCGAGCTGACGTGGGTGAGCGGCATACTGCTGCTCTTCCTGATGCTGGGGTTTGGGTTTAGCGGATACCTGCTGCCGTGGAACACGCTGTCGTATTTCGCGACCAAAGTGGGCACCGAGATACCCGCGCAAATCCCCATCATCGGCCGTCCCGTTCTGCTGTTCCTGCGCGGGGGCGAAGACATTACCGGTAGCACCCTGACGCGGCTCTACGGGTTCCACGTCGCGATATTGCCGGCGCTGGCGACCTTGCTAATCGGCGTACATCTGGCACTGATTCAATGGTTCGGCATGAGCGTGCCGCCCGGGGTTGAAGAGCAGTGGCAAGCTCGTCCCATGGAGAAGAAGGAGATCCGCTTTTTCCCCAACTTTGCGCTGCGCGAGTTGATGGCATGGTATGTGGCGCTTGGTCTGCTGGGCGCGCTGGCGGCGCTGTTCCCCTGGGGCCTCGGCGTGAAAGCCGACCCATTTGCCTCGGCGCCAGCAGGCATCAAGCCGGAGTGGTACTTCCTCTTCATGTTCCAGACGTTGAAGTTGATTCCCGCGAAAATTCTGGGCATGGATGGCGAAATGCTAGGCATCCTGGCGTTCGGTGTGGTCGGAGCCGTGGCTCTGCTGTTGCCGTTCCTCGACCGTGAAAAGCCGTTCAAAACCCGGCGTTGGATCACCGGGTTGACTTGGGTCTTTCTCGGTTACATGGCTGTGATGACCGTCGACGGCTGGGTGGCAAAGTGAGGCTGCATGATTAAGTTTCGCGATGTGGTGGCATGCAGGCGAGGGGCCGCGGTTGTTGTTGCTGCTGCGTGGCTGATTTGCAGCGGGCTGATAGCTTTCGCCCAGACAAAGAACTCCTGTCTCGATTGCCATTCCAATTTGCCGGAGCCGCTGGGGGTCAGCGTGGAGACTTACGGTCAGAACATCCACGCGCAGAAGGGACTCACATGCGCGGCGTGCCATGGTGGCGACGCCAACAATGATGATCCTGAAAAGGCGATGAGCCGGGCGGCGGGGTGGAAGGGCAAGATCGAGCGTAAGCAAATTCCCGAACTTTGCGCCTCGTGTCACGCCGATGCCGAGCGGATGAAGAAATACAACCCCAGCCTGCGCGTCGATCAGTTCCAGCAGTACAAGACCAGCGTGCATGGAATGAAGTGGGCCAAGGGCGACAATAAGGTCGCGGTGTGTACCGATTGCCACGGCGTGCATGACTTGCGCGCCCCGTCCGATCCGCGCTCGAAAGTGCATCCCATCAACATCGCAACCACGTGCTCACATTGTCATGCCGATGCCGATTACATGAAGCCTTACGGCATCAAGACAGACCAGTTCGCAAATTACGAGCAGAGTGTGCACCATGAGGCTATGGTGGTACGAGGCGACCTGAGTGCGCCCACCTGCACCACCTGCCATGGCAACCACGGAGCGACACCCCCAGGGGTCGCCAACGTCACCAATGTCTGCTCGAATTGCCACGTCTTCCAGGCGCAGTTGTTCGAGACCAGCCCGCACAAGGACCCGTTCGCCGCGATGGGTTTTCCGGGTTGTGTCACCTGCCACAGTAATCATGCAATCAAGCATCCTAGCGACGAAATGATCGGTACCGGCGAGAAAGCCGTGTGCATGAAGTGTCACACCGCGGGGGATACCGGCTCCCTGCAGGCGGAAGCTATGCATACTCAACTGACGAACCTGGCATCGGCGATTGATGCCTCGGACGAGCTACTCAGCCGAGCCGAACGGCAGGGCATGGAAGTCAGCCAGCCCAAGCTGCAGGAGGCACAAGCGCGCGATGCACTGTTGAAGGCGCGGGTCGCGGTGCACGCCTTCCGCGACAGCGGGTTGAAGCGGGACACCGATGCCGGACTGGCGGCGACAAGACAGACGTACGCTGCTGGGGAGAGGGCGATGCAGGAATGGCGGTTCCGGCGTGTCGGGCTTGGGCTATCGCTGGTGATGATCGCCCTCACGCTCGTGGGGCTGGGGTTCTATATCAGGAAGTTGGAACAGAAGTAACGCGCTCCAGCCGGCGATTCATCAGTCCTGGACCGCCCCGTGGGTCGGCCGGAAGCGCGATGCGTTCCCAATTCCAGGGCCAGGCGTGAGAGAGGAGTGTTGTGTATGACAATACTGGACGGACGCAAACAGCTTCTCTTTTGGGTCCCCGCAGCACTGATTCCCGTGGCCTTGATGGTGGCCGTGTTCATACAGGTGCGCCGGCCAACCACCACGCGCCGCGCCCTCTACATTATCGGTGAACCGGAGAAAGGCGCCGCGCTGTTTTTTGGTGACAAGCAATGCGGCATTTGCCATTCCATCGATGGATCGGGTGGGCGCGTTGCCCCGGATCTCTCCGGAAAACACCCCGGGACTCCCGCAATGGGGTGGCTTGTGACGGTATTGTGGAACCATGGACCCGGTATGTGGCGGCAGATCCGCCAAAAGAACAAGCCTTATCCTGAGTTGGACTCACAAGAAATGGCGGACATCCTTGCGTTCTTGTACCAGGCCAGCAGTATTGACCGCGCCGGAGACCCAAGCGCCGGCCAGCGGGTGTTCAACGAGAAGGGTTGTGTCCGCTGCCACTCGGTGGGTGGGACGGGCGGCAAAGCGGCGCCCGAGCTCTCGGGGATCGCCGTCAGCGGCGACTCGAACGCCTGGACGCGCGCCATGCTTAACCACGCTGGATCGATGATCGCTCCTATTACCAGCACCATAGGGCAATGGCCCCAGTTCACCGGTAATGAGATGAATGATCTGATCGCGTATGTGAGCCTCAACGCTCCCCAGCCAGCGACGAACGCACGCGAAATACCCGGCAATGCAGAGCGGGGTTGGGGTGTGTTCCAGAGCAGATGCATGCAGTGCCATTCGGTACGCGGGCAGGGTGGCAGCCTGGGTCCGGAGCTGGGGCCAGAGCATGATCTTCCACTCACGACGGGGCAGTTTGCCAGCGTTCTGTGGAACCATGCCCCAGCGATGCTCCGTCTGGGCCGCGAAAACGGGATTCCTCCCTCCGTTCTTCAGGGCAACGAGATGGCGGACTTGCGGACGTTCCTTGCGAGCCTGCGGTACTTCGAGCCCACTGGCTCTCCCCTGGTTGGCGAGCGCGTCTTTTCCGAGCGCGGCTGCGCAGCTTGCCATGGCCCTAAGGCGGAAGGCACACAGATTGGGCCCGGGCTTAGGTCGGGCACCGAAGCTTTCACCACGGTTTCTTTCACCGCCGCTCTATGGCGGCATGGCCCCCGCATGATTGATCGCGCTGAGGAATTGGGCATACCCTGGCCGACCCTGAAGGCCACCGACATCGGCGATCTGGTGAGTTTCCTTAACGCACCTGCGCGCCCGAAGTAAGTAGCTGGAGAGCGTCCGGGAATGCGGCCGGAAAGAATCTGGGAGCGAGGAGCGGCGCTAAGTCGGAAATTCTCGCTAAATCGGAAATTCCGGCTTATTGCCTGCGCACTCTAGATAGAGCGGTTAGCGGGAATGGGTGACGAACGGGTCGCAGCCCGACACGCATCCGGCCTAGGGGCCAAGAAGAATCAGAGCGATCGAGGAGGAAGCATGAGTTCCCGGCGGCAGAAAATAATACTGATTGTTGCAAGTACTGTAGCTCTGCTCTTCCTGTTCTGCATTCTCGTCTGGCAGTGGCGCAGTTCACCCGAACGATGGAACACCTTTCTGGTCGGGGACCCACGAATTGGCGCACAAACCTTCCAGCAAAAGGGGTGCAGTCGGTGCCATTCCGTTCTCGGCGCTGGAGGGAAGCTAGCCCCCGATCTGGGTTTGCGGGGGGCGGCAGGATCCAGCATGAACGAATTAGTTACCCAGATGTGGAATCACGCGCCACGCATGTGGGAACAATTAAAGATCAGCAATATAAGTTTCCCCCAGTTTACGCCCGAAGACATGGCAAACCTATTTGCCTACCTCTATGTCACCTGCTACGACGACGAATCGGGAGACCGGGCTCACGGAGAGCTCCTGTTCACACAGAAAGGGTGCATCCGCTGCCATTCGATCGGCGAGAACCCGGGAGGCAGCATCGGGCCCAATCTGAGCGAAATAGGTCCTGTGGTTACGCCAATTTTTTGGTCGCAAACAATGTGGAACCACGCACCGGCGATGGAAGCCCACATGCGCGAACTCAACATGGCTTGGCCCCGATTTGAGGGAGAGCAGATGAACGATTTGTTGGCCTTTGTGCGCTACGCCCGAGGGGGGCCGGAGCGGGAGTTCGACGTACTTCCAGCGAACCCGCGCCGAGGGTGGGCTTTATTCAGCAAAAAGGGATGCATCTCCTGTCATGCGGTTCGCGGCGAAGGCGGAACCGTAGGCCCGGACCTGGGATCGGATCGCCCTTTGCCCCGCACTCTGACCCAGATGGCAGGTCGGATGTGGAATCACTCTCCGGAGATGTGGGCAGCTATGAAGGCAAAGGGCATCGAGCGCCCCACTTTTGAAGGAGAGGAGATGGCCGATCTGATCGCATTCCTTTATAGCGTGCGCTATTTTGAGCTGGGAGGCTCACCCATCATCGGACAGCAGCTATTCGACGAACGTAAGTGCAGTCAGTGTCACGGAAGCGACGCGCTTGGGGGAAAAGTCGGCCCTAACCTGAGGAAGGTCGGCAAGGTCTATACACCGGTGAACTTCGCCCTGGCTCTTTGGTCTCACGGACCCCACATGTACGCGAAGGCCGAGGAACTGGGTCTGGGCTGGCCCGCTCTGAACCAGGGTGACCTGAGCCACTTGTTGGCTTTCTTGAACAGCCCGCCCGTTAAGGATAAGAGATGAATCGCACAAAATTCATGGCGGAGAGACAGGGATTCGAACCCTGGATACCCTTTCGAGTATACACGCTTTCCAAGCGTGCGCCTTCAGCCACTCGGCCATCTCTCCGTCGGGAAAAGCATCTTGCGGAAACGCCCGAACCACAGCGTCGTCCTATTGTAACGTATTGCAAGGCGCGGGAAGTCTGGCGCCAAGGCGTCGCAGGGCCGTCACTCGGGAATACTGAGCGCGCCTAATACTGCTTGCGTCGGTGAGCGACGGCCATAAAATCCAGGCGCCCAGGCCTATTTACTCACTCGCCATCCTTGAGTTGCTGCGCCAGGTAGTTCGCGATTCCCATCTCGCTGATGGCGTGTAGTTGGGCTTCGAGCCAGTCGATGTGGTGCTCTTCGTCGCTGAGGATCTTCTCTGCGAGTTCGCGCGAGCCTCCATCGTTAGCGGCAGTACAGACCTTAATGCCGTCATTCAGGCGCTTGACAGCGTCGTATTCGAGCTGGAGATCGTTCTTGAACTGTGCCTCGACCGTAGCTCCAATGTTGATTTTGAAGTAGTCGGTCATGTTAGGCGTACCGTCGAGGTACAGAATTCGCTCCATGCACTTTTCGGCATGCACCATTTCTTCGAGGGATTCTTTCTTCACTTTCTTGGCAAGCCGCTCGTAGCCCCAGTTCTCGCACATTTCGGCGTGAAGGAAGTACTGATTGATGGCCGTCAACTCTGCCTTTAAGACTTGGTTTAAGAAAGCAATAACTTTGGGATCGCCCTTCATATCGCCTCGCTGAACTTAGTAAGTGGACACAATTCGGCGCAGCCACATGTGGAGAAAATGCGCCTCGCCGGAACGCTCCATTGTAGTCTGCCAACAACGATATCGCTATGAGCAACTCCAGGGACCGCCTTGCCGAAACTCATTTTTCGGCGATGCTGCTTCGGCCGCGTCCTGATGGGTCAGCACGACGACTGCAATCCTAATCGTCCGGCATCACGTTGTTCGCACCTCGGTCCCAATTTGAACCGAGCTCGCCACGAATAGCTCGCTCGAAGTGAACAAGCGTCGTTCAACAGTGAGATAATTCGATGCTGGGCGAACTCCGTGACAATGACGGGAGCATTGATCCCAGCAGCAGAGGAGCCCGCGATGACGTCTGACACCGGTGAATGGGATTTCGATTTCATCGTCATCGGCTCTGGTTTTGGAGGCAGCGTTACCGCTCACCGGCTAGTAGAGAAGGGATACCGGGTTGCGGTAATGGAGATGGGCCTCCGATGGACACCTGAGAACCTGCCGCGTACGAGTTGGTCCATTCATCGCTGGTTCTGGAGTCCCAATCTTGCGCTGCGAGGCTTCTTCAACATGCGCTATTTCAGGCATGTCACCATTCTGCACGGCTGTGCGGTAGGCGGCGGATCCATTACGTATGCCTGCACTCTGCTTCAACCTCCGGACAAAGTTTGGGACTACGGGTCGTGGAAAGGTTTAGCGGAGTGGAAGTCGGAGATGCCGCGGCATTACGCGACCGCATCGCGGATGCTCGGGGTCACGGAGAACAAGATCCTTGGACCTGCGGACCATCTGCTGAAGAAGGTTGCCGAGGCTACAGGAATCGGAGACACGTTCTACCGGACGAATGTCGCTATCTTCCAATCTCCTGAAGGCGCGCCTGGTGGCCAGACGTTTCCTGATCCATATTTCGGCGGAGAAGGGCCGGAGCGGACGACCTGCATGGCCTGCGGTGGCTGCATGATGGGTTGCCGCCACGGCGCCAAGAACACGCTCGACCAGAACTACCTTTACCTGGCGGAGAAGCATGGCGCCAAAGTTTTCGCGGAGACGAGAGTGGTGGACGTTAAGCCGCTCAATGGAAGGACGGATGGCAGCGGTGGATATGAAGTTTCCACGGTGAAGTCCACCGCCCGTTTCAACCGGCATCCCAGGCGCTTCACCTGCCGCGCCTTAGTCTTTTCGGCGTCATCGCTGGGTACCATGGAATTGCTCTTTCATCTGAAAGAAAAGGGTTCCCTGCCCGCGATTAGCGATCAGTTGGGCAAGCGGGTGCGCACCAACTCCGAGTCACTCATCGGGATACGCGTGCCCGGCTCCAGCGAAGACTTGTCCAAGGGTGTCGCCATCGGATCGGGGGTGTATATCGATGAGCACACCCACATTGAAGCCGTTCGGTATCCTGCCGGCTCCGACACAATGGGCATGCTGGCAACAATCCTGACCGGCGGCCGTCCTGGCCCGGGGCGGGTTGCACTGTGGATCAGGAATCTCGCCGTTGCTTTGCTGCGCCACCCCTTCAAGACCTTGCGCATTCTCCAGCCCGTGGGCTGGGCGCGAGAATCCGTAATTCTGCTTTGCATGCAGGCGCTCGACGGGCACATTGACATGCGATGGGAGCGGCACATCTATTGGCCGTTCAGAAAGTTTCTGGTCAGCCGCGGGCAGAAAGTACCCACTTTTATTCCCAAGGCCAACGAGTTTGCCGAGAAATTCGCGCAGATGGCCGGAGGCACGGCGATGAGCATGTTGCCTGAAATACTGTTCGATATTCCCGGCACCGCCCACTGTCTCGGAGGTTGTGTAATCGGCAGCTCGCCTGCGAACGGCGTGGTGGATTATCGCAATCGCGTTTTTGGATATAAGAACATGTATGTCT
This sequence comes from Terriglobales bacterium, assembly GCA_036511435.1. Classification (GTDB taxonomy): domain Bacteria; phylum Acidobacteriota; class Terriglobia; order Terriglobales; family Acidobacteriaceae; genus Bog-257. The sequence continues at coordinate 18,635 of DATCCF010000145.1, forward strand.
GCGACGGGTCCGTGGTCGCAGCCAATCTAGGCGTCAATCCCAGCCTGACGATCGCCGCCCTGACGGAACGCGCGATGAGTTTCATCCCGCCGGTATCGGACACCACGTGGAACGATGCTGCTGAGCAAGCTGAAATGCAGAGCCGATAACGAACCGCCGTCTCTCTCTGCTGCGTTTTACTTCCGGATCAAGCAGTACTCGCCAATTTTCTGGCTGCTCGCCGGATCAGCCGTACTCGGATAAAGATCGACGTTGGCGCATTCGTACATCCCCCAATTCTTGGGAAGGCGCACCATCAAATAAGTCCCGGCCTCCGGGATACTGCAGTTGGGCATGCCTTTATTACAATGCAAGACGAAGGACTCTGCGGCTTGCTCAGGCGTAGCGGCCTGCTGCACCGTGAGAATCACCACCCCGTTATTCACTTCGCTGCCCTTCACGGTGACGGTGGCCTTGTCCTGCGCCATGAGTGGCATTGCCGCCAATAGTCCGAGAAGAATGAGCGCTTTCCGCATGAGCGTAGCCTCCTGCTTCGAAAGTTCATTTGGCGCAGGCCCGTGTGCAGGTCGAGTGCAGCGGGCAGAAGAAGTCATCTGACCGCTCAAGTCGTGGGCTCTGCCCGACGGCTCTTGCTGATGAGCCTGCCCTCAACTCCATGATCCCGCTACGAGCATTGGTTTGTCTGTGACGAATGATGCATGACCTTGGGTTGGGATTTGGCCAGGGCCCACATTGCCAACGAACTCGTACATCACATGGGCCGGGATCGTCGGGGATTGTAAACGTGGACTTAGTTCTAGGTCTCGCTGGAACGGTGGTTCAGGTTGGTGATGGCGTAAAGCACCAGTTCCACGCGGTTGTTGAATCCGAGCTTCTCGAAGATGCGGAAAAGGTAGTTCTTCACGGTGTGCTCGCTCAGCTTCAACTGCCGGGCAATCTCGCGATTACCCATTCCTTCCGCAACCAGTCGGCCCACGTCCTTCTCGCGGGCGGTCAGCAGGGAGTCCGAGGTTGTTACGGCGGCAACGGTAGCTCCCTCACTTGAGAGTGCCTCCAGGACATAGCTCAGTTGAGCGCTCTGATCCCGCATGAACTCATGGGTGAGACGCGCGACCAACTGTGCCTCTCCCTGCGGAGTAAAGTCCGTCCGGACCCCTGGGCAGCGCCGACTGGATGCCGCGAAATCTCTACGAACGAGTGGAAACCGTGTTTCCTATCAAGGACCCAATGTTGAAGCAGCGCATCCGGGGCGAGATCCTGGAGGGCATATTTGGCCGACAACACCCAAGCGCGTCTGCTGCAAGCGGACGCCTCCTACGTGCCTGTGGATACGGCATCGCGCTCCGGCAAGCGCGGCGCCCGCTTTAGCGCTCAGGAATTTCTGATCGCGCTTTCCGAGGGCAAAGTCACCTTGGATGCCATTCCGGCACTACGGTCTTATCGCCGGCGTAGCGCTCGCCGGGCGGTTAGGGCAAAATAGTCGTCATGGATATTTATTTCTTGCGCCACGCCAATGCTGGGGAACCGAAGGTCAATCCAGCCAAGGACGAGAAACGGCCCATTGATAAGCTGGGAATCGAGCAGTCCCACGATGTGGGACGTGCGCTTGCGGCGCTCGACGTGAGCCCCGATGCGATCATCTCCAGTCCTTTGCGGCGTGCGACCCAGACCGCAGCGGTGGTGGCCAACGAACTGGGACACGAAGACGAGGTCATCACCGATGCCGCGCTGCGGCCGGAAGCCAGCTATGAGAAATTCCTGGAACTGCTTCGCCGCCACAGCCGGAGAGACGCGATTATGGTGGTCGGCCACAATCCCAGCATGACGGAGTTCCTGAACAAGCTTCTCTCCAATGGGGGCCCGCTGAACGCCATCGAACTGAAGAAGGGCGCGGTGGCCAAGGTCGAAAAGGATGGCCGCAAGCCCGCGGTGTTGAAGTGGTGCATGCCGCCTAAAGTGGTGCGCTCGATTCAGCAGGCTTCAGCCAGCAGTTCGCGGCCGAAGACCGTCCGGAAGTAGTCTTTCTCCTGCTCCACGGCCCATAATTCCAGTTCAATTCCCTCCGAGGGGCTCGGCGTCAGCAGCAGCAGCCGCACCCGACCGTCCTGGTGAACGCGGACTTTTAGCTCACGCACCGCGCCACGGCGTCCTTGATCGAGAGCGCGGGCCAGGCGCAACAAAGCCACAGCCTTGGCAACGTGAACCTGGTCGGCGCCAGGCAAAAGGCCCATTACGCGATCGCTTGGCGCGGGACGCGACTTGCCGATATAGCGGGTGATGGCAGCGATGATGCGTCGCTGCAAGGGATTGTATCCGAAGATTTCCGAGTGGGCGATGACGTAATAGGTGTGACGGCGCCGTCCGGAACGATTGATATAGGCGCCGACTTCATGCAGCATGGCCGCCGCCTCCAGCCAATCGGCGTACTGCGGCGGCAACTGGTGAACCGCCTGCAATCGGCGGAACAACTGCATCGCAAGGTCGCGAATGCGCTGGGCAAATGGCAGATCGGCGCCATAGTGTTTTGCTGCGGCCAATAAAGCATCGTGGCGCTCCGATTCCACGCGTTCGCGCATGACGGCGCTGCCGTTGTAATCGGCCATCATCTGCGCTAACAACCCGTCGCGCAGCCCAAGCGGCAGATAGCGGAAGCTGCGCAGGTTGCACAGTTGCATGAGTTCCGCGAAGACCATCGTGCCGGCAATGATGATCTCCGCGCGCCGCGGTCCGATGCCGGGCAGGCTACGCCGCTGCGCCAGATTGCGCCGGCTCAATGTGTTCAGCAAGGTTGCGACTGCGGTCTTGGGCACCGTCTGCGGCTTGCTCTCGTTGTAACCGCGGACTTTGGCGGCATACAAACCTGAGAGCGCCGCCGGCGTGCCCGAGGTTGCGATGGAGACCTGCAATTTCGCGTCAGCGATCCGTTTCTGTATGCGGGAGACCTCGCGTTGGATGAACCCACGCATTTGCTGCAGTTCTTTCTTCTTGGGTGGATCGTGATGCAGAAAGGTTTGGGTGAGGCGCACCGCCCCGATGGGGAGGCTGACCATGTCCTCAATGTGACCCGAGATGGAGATGGTCAACTCGCAACTGCCGCCGCCCAGATCGATCATCAGGGCCCGGCTGCTGGCGATGCGAGCATTGGAGAGCACGCCGAGGTGGATCAGGCGGCCCTCTTCCAATCCGGAGATGATCTCGGTTTTCCACCCGGTCGCGCTGCGCACCCAATCCAGGAAGGCGCGGCTGTTGCGGGCGTCACGCAAGGCGCTGGTCGCCACCACTCGCACGCGGTCCGCGGCATACGTTTGCGCAGCACGGTGAAATCGCCGCAGCACTTGCAGGGTGTGCGACATGGCCTGCGGATCGAGCGTGCCATTGGCAAAGACGCTTTCCCCGAGACGCGTGACCTCGCGATCGTCGTGGAGCGTCTCCAGACGACCGCGTACGACCTTGGCTATCTTCAGCCGGACCGAGTTCGAACCGATATCAACCGCGGCAAATGTTGGCATGCAAGGCTAGAAAAAGTATCAGTTACCAAAGCGTCATTTACAAGCAGATAAGACCCCTTTTGCGGTCCTTCGCAGATTCAAGATACATACATCTCGCGTTCACGGATTTGTGATCGCCCTGTGGTGGGCATCGCTGCTCCGCACTGGGCGCAATCTCGTCGTTCAATAAATTTAAACTGCTATATTCGGAGGATGTCCGCATCGGGGGAGGGGGTAACGACTACCGGTGAGGCGAGCGAGGATGGTCCTTTCGAAGCTCGCAACTCGCTCCGGTTATGGTCGGTCGTCGCACTGGGTGCGGTCTTGCGGCTGGTGGCTCTGGGCCACAAGAGTTTCTGGCTCGACGAGATCGCCAGCGTCGCCATCGTTCAGCGGCCGAGCGCCGCCTTCTGGCACTTTCTTTGGCACGCCGAAGGCAACATGGCAATGTACTACGTGTTGCTGCGGCCGTGGTTGCACTTCGGGAATAGCGAAGCTATCGTCCGGCTGCTGTCCGTGCTCCCTGGCGTCCTTTCCATTCCTCTTATGTATCTCCTGGGCAAGCGCCTTTTCGGCCCCCGCACAGGGATACTCGCCGCGGCGCTATTCGCGCTTAATCCCTGCGCCATTGCGGGCTCGCAGGAGGCCCGTGCCTACAGCTTTCTTGTGCTCATGGCGATTATCTCTACCTATCGCTTCATGCGCCTTATTGAAAGCCCGTCTTACAGGTTTGCTATTGCCTATGGCCTTGCCGCCGGGTTTACCTGCTACTTCCATTATTTCGGAGTCTTGGTTGCGGCGGCGCATGCCGTCTCGCTGGTGGCAATGCCGCGGGGCGGGTGGCCGTGGAAGCAGTATTCGCTTGCAGGTGTAATTTTTGTAATCCTGGCCATTCCCATCTTTTGGATGATTCACGCTCAGGACGTCGTGCACATCTCGTGGGTACAGCCGCCTTCGCTGCTGGAGTTTTATCACCTCGGTGTGTTCCTTGCGGCCAACGGCGGCAAAGCTGTCGGTGCGGTCTTGCTCGCGCTCGATCTCGTAATCGTGGGACTTTACCTCGGCAAACTAAAAAGGGTGTGGCGCTCGCGCGACAACGATCTCCAACGCTCGCGTTACGGGTTGGTCGCCAGTTCCTTTTTTTCTCCCATCGTCCTGAGTCTGCTGGTGTCGATTGTGAGACCGGTCTTCTATCACCGCTTCCTCATCGTCTGCCTGCCAGCTTGGGTGCTGATGACAGCGGTCGGTGCGCGACAGATTCGTCCTCGTCTATGGCGAACTCTTGCCGTTGGAGGGATCTGTGTTCTGTCCTTCGTCAGTACCGTCATTTCGTACACCCGGGTCACTGAAGATTGGCGCGGCGCTATCAGCTATCTGATCGCCACAGCCCATCCTGAAGACCGCGTGCTGTACTACCAGTCGGTGGGATATCTTGCGGGGGAGAATTACCGCGAGTGGCTGCCGGGTGGAGGCGCGCCGCATCCGTCAGCGCTGGGCGTGAATCCGCCCAGCACGGATTGGGAGGAGCAGCTCGGCCATGCTCGGCGAGCGTGGCTAGTGCTGTATCGCGCCAAGCCCGACGACCCCGAATCGCGGGCGATCGAACAGGAACTTCTGAAGCAGTACGACGCGGGTGATCGCAAGACATTTCGCGGAGTCACAGTCATCGAGTACCGTGCTAAGCAGTGAGAGCCTCTGTTACCCCGGCTTCCGCAGCGTGGCTTTGTCAGCGCGACTTGAAGTATTCTGATTTGTGGCCGTCACTTTGGACCACGCGAATGCGGTGTGAGAATCCGCGTCCCGCTGAGCATCAAAGATTCAATGGCGGAGCAATCCCAGCAATCTGAGCCCGAAACCCTGCGCTCCGTCCTGCAACAGGAGAAGCAGGAGTTTGCGCGGCCAGCATCCCGGCAATCCCGGCTGGGGCTGGCAGTGCGGGCTCTACGCCACCGTAATTTCCAACTGTTCTTCGCCGGCCAGGCCATCTCGTTGATCGGCACCTGGATGCAGACCGTGGCCCAGTCCTGGCTGGTGTATCGCATGACCGGCTCTGCGTTGCTGCTGGGAACGGTGGGATTTGCCAGCCAGATTCCGGTATTCATCATGGCGCCGATTGGCGGCATCGTCGCCGACCGTCACAACCGGCGGCGCGTGGTCATTGGCACGCAAATCGCTTCCATGGTCCTGGCCGCCGTGCTTGCACTACTGACGCTGTCAGGACTCATCCACGTCTGGCAAATTATGGCGATCGCCGCGGGACTCGGCGTGGTGAATGCGTTCGACATTCCTGCGCGCCAGGCGTTTCTGATTGACATGGTCGGCAGGGAAGACCTGCTGAATGCGATTGCCTTGAACTCTTCCATGTTCAACGGGGCCCGCATCATCGGTCCCGCCATTGCCGGCATATTGGTCGCATCCATCGGCGAAGGCTGGTGCTTTTTTGCCAATGCGGTGAGTTATATCGCGGTCATTGTTGGCCTGCTGCTCATGCGTATCCAGCATCCTGCCAATCTTGCCAACCAGGGAACGCCGCTGGAGAACATCCTTGAGGGATTTGCTTTCGTGCGAAATACCGGTCCCGTCCGCGCCATCCTGCTGTTACTTGGAGTCGTTAGTATTGTAGGAATGCCGTATGCCGTGCTGATGCCGATCTTCGCGGACAAGATCTTGCGCGGGGGCGCGCGCGGCCTGGGTATTCTGATGGGAGCTACCGGCGTGGGAGCGTTGCTGGGCGCGGCCAGCCTGGCAGCCCGAGTCGGTGTTAGGGGACTGGGAAAGTTGATCGCTCTTTCTGCGGGAGGATTTGGGGTCAGCCTGATTCTGTTCTCGTTTTCGAAAATATTCTGGCTGTCCACCGTGCTGCTGGTGCCGGTAGGCTTCGGCATAATGGTGCAGATGGCTTCCTCCAACACGCTGATTCAGGCCATGGTTCCCGATCGGCTCCGGGGCAGGGTTATGTCGGTGTACTCCATGATGTTTATGGGCATGGCGCCGCTAGGAGCGCTTTCTGCCGGCGCTCTGGCCCATCGTCTGGGCGCTCCCTGGACAGTCGCGACGGGAGGAGTGGCCTGTATCGCGGCCGCGATATGGTTTGGCAGGCATCTGCCATCGCTTCGCGCGGAGGTCCGCGATCTGGTGCTGGCGCAAGGCATGACGGGCGGCTCGCCCGCGCAAGAAATCACCAGCCGCGGATTGTCGTAAACAGGCGGGCTAGTGCGGCGGTGTGGCCGGTTTGTGAACCGTAGTGCCGCTGGTCACGCCCAAGCGGCGCAGCCGGTCGCGCGCCTGCGACGCTTCGATGGAGCGGGGATAGCGGGCGATGAGGCTCTTCAACTCACGAGTGCCAGCATCGCGCTGCCCCAGCTCAAGCAGAGCGTACCCCTTCTTTAGCTGGGCTGCGGCTGCCTTGTTCCCGCCGGGATACTGCTCCAGCACTTTGTCGTAGTCGCGTACCGCCGCCTCGAAATTTCCCTGACGATACTCGATGTCGGCGAGATAGAACTGGGCGTTCCCGGCCAGCTCAGTGTTGGAGTAGTACTTGATGTACTCGTTGAATTCTTGCGAAGACAAATCGTATTTTCCCGAGTTGTAATCGCGCAGCGCGTTGTTGTACAGAACGTCCGCCACCGGCGCTTGGGAAGCAGCCGGATTGGAGTCTGTGCCCGCTCCCGGGTTGGGCGATCCGGCGGGAGCGGTCATTCCGGGCTGTCCGGCTGCCAGGTTCTGCCCGCCTTGCTGCATGTCGTCGAGCTGTTTGCTGACCTTGGCCAGGCGAGATTTCAACTCGTCCACCGTGTCGTGCAGCGACTGGATCTGTCCCGAGACCTGTTCCATGCGGCCGTTGGTATCGGCGGCTTGACCTTGCATCTTTTGCTGCAAGTCGTTAACTGCCGCATTCATCTTGTTGACGCTGTCGGCGCTCTGCTCGATCAGGTTTTTCATCACGCCCATGTTCATGTCGATGGATTGCTGCATGCGGGCCACCTGGTCCTGCAGCGCCTGAACCTGGGTTTGCAATTGGATCATGTCCTTGTTCGCGGCGACCGCCGGGCTTACCGTTGCCAGCATCAACGCCGCGATTGCCAGCCAAGCCACATTGTTCCGAAGTCGCATAGTCCTGTCCTGCTCCTGAGTTTGCTCTGCTGATGAGACTACACCAGCGGGAAAAAGTGATCGGGGTACAAACCGCCCGCTGCCGTTAGGAGCCAGTGCGATTTGAACGGGGCCCGGGCTTCAGAGGCTGCTGAAAAGTCCAAAAAGCAGATCCCTCACGGGCTGAAGCCCGCTCGTGATGACAAAAAAACTTCGACGCGGACCTGAAGGTCCGCTCTACCAGAACCTCGCTTCTTTCAGTAGCCTATTCAGCCGTGCCCATTCAAGCTATCGCTCCGCTACTTCTGATAAACGAAGTGGGCGCGCCGGTTTTGCTGCCAGCATGACTCGTTGCTTTCCGTGCAAAACGGTTTCTCCTTGCCATAGCTAATCGTGCGCACACGATCGGAAGAGATACCGAGTTGCGCCAATGCCTGCTTGGCGGCGTTTGCCCGATTGTCGCCGAGCGCCAGGTTGTACTCGGTCGAACCGCGTTCGTCGCAATGGCCCTCGATGGTGAACTTCATCCCCGGGTGCTGCTGCAGAAAACGCGCGTCGGCCTGCAGTACCTGTTGATACTGCGCGGAAATGTCATAGCTGTCGTAGTCGTAGAACACATCCTTCATGTTCGTCGAGAACAACTGCGCATCGCTGTCGTTGGAGGCTTGCTGCGGCGGAGGCGGCGCAGCTGCCGTGACCGTGATGCGCGCCGTGGCCTCCTGCGTGCCGGAATCATTCTTTGCCACCAAGTGATAGGTGGTTGACTCAGCCGGTGTCACCGCGCGCGAACCGCTGGGATCGACCTTGCCCAGTTGATCGATGGTGACGTCAGTAGCGTAGTCGGTCCTCCATGTCAACGTGCTCGCCTGGCCGGCTTGAATGGTGTTGGGATTGGCTGTCAACGAGGCAGTAGGCGCCGGGGCCGGTGGGGGCGGGGGCGGCAGTGCGGGGGCCACTTTCTTCTTGCCACAGGCACTTACGGCCAGCACCATGGCCAGCGCAACGATAATCCGGATCCATTGACTCCTAGTTAGCTTCAACTTTTCTTCCTCCACTTTCCAGCGAGAGCACTCGCATCAGTTCATGGCAGGGCCGAAGTGTGCTCCTTCCGCGCCCATAAGCATGCAGGGCCCAAAAACTACTTAAAACTCCAATTCGGCTGGGTGTTTTCCCCCGCCGTCGTCAATTGCCGTACCTCGCTTCCATCGGCCAGCATGGAATAAATCTGAACGCGGCCAGTGCGGCTCGACTGAAACACGATGTGCCGTCCGTCTGGCGACCACGAAGGAAAATCGTTGCGCCCCTCCTCATGGGTTAGTTGTGCCCATTGTTTGCTGGCTACGTCCATGATATAGATGTCGCTGGCCCCGGGTGCGCCCGGGCCATAATGGCGTATCCACGCGAACGCCAGGAACTGGCCATTGGGCGACCATGACGGCGATACGGCATAGCCTTGATCGGTGACGCGAACCACGTTCGTTCCGTCAGATGCCATGGTGTAGATCTGCGGTAGCCCGGTACGCCCGCTTACCCAGGCGATCTGCGCGTTGGTCTTCGGGTTCCACGTGGGCGAGACATCCGGTCCCTTGCTCTCGGTGAGGCGACGAGCGGTTCCACCCGCGGAGCCGACCGAATAGATTTCCGTGTTGCCGCTGCGCGACGACGAGAAAGCGATGGTCTGTCCATCGGAGGACCATGCGGGCGAGTAATTGTCACCTCCGAAGTGCTGAAAACTCACGGCGCGGCCGAGTTCCAGGGAGTACATCAGGATCTGCCAGCCTTCCTTAGTCACGCCGGAGTAGGCGACGCGCGTGCCGTCGGGCGAGACGTGCGGCGAGAGCGCAATGCTTCCCATATGAGTTAACTGCTTCTGCTCGGCACCGTCATAGTCCATCTGCCAGATTTCCTTGGAGCCGCTGCGCTTGCTCACAAAATACAGCTTGGTTTCGGCAACGCCTGCGATGCCGCCGCCCAGGCGAAGGATGATCTCGTCGGCAAAACGATGGGCGATCAGGCGGGCATTGGATTCGTTGGCCTGTTCACGGTATTGCTTGCCCAGCACTTGCGGAGACTGCGGATTCTTGGTGTCGTATAACCAGCCTTGCACATTCAGCGATCCGGCTTGAATTCCGAGATTGCCGAAGGCCAGCATGCTTGCATTCGGAGGCAGGCTGCTCCAGTCGCCGAGGTGCACTTCCTGCGGAGCGCCCGGGGCCGACATTGGATAGAAACTCTTGGACACCATGTCGAAGATTCCCGCCGATTGCAAGTCGTTCCACAGCGTGACGTTAAAGACCGCTGACAGATTCTGCGTGCCTGTATCGGTGGTGACCTGTTTGAAGTCGGGCACAGCGAGGCGGACCTTCTCAACCCCGAGTCCGGTACCGGTACGAATCCAGTCCTGAGCGGACATACCCGCTATGGCAAAGAGGACGAACAACACCAACAGAATTGCTCTGTATCGTTTCATGCTCCCCAATTCCCCAAAGTTCCCTACCTGTTTTGAAGGGGCACGGCTTCAACCGTGCCGTACCCTACCACCATTTATGGTGGCTTTAGCCACTGAGGGACTTCGGTGTTAAGAGGAAGTGCGAGTTCCCTCGGTGGCTGAAGCCTAACTTTCCACGCATTCGCGGTGCGGCTGAAGAGGCTGCTGACAAAGTCGGGAAAGCAGATCCCTCGCGGGCTGAAGCCCGCTCGTGATGACAATAATAAAGAGCTTAACGGCGCACCTAAAGGTGCGCCCCTTCAAAAACACCCGCTGAAACCGACTTTTTCAGCAGCCTCTGAAGCCGCGCCCCTTCAAAGGTTCAACTATCAAGATGAACAATCCAATCCACCTTACCGCCGATAGTCGAACCAGAACTCGACGGCGACATAACGGCCTGCGTACTCCGGCGGCAGCGGACCAAACGTATCGATGCGCTGCAGGGCCCGCATCGCTGACTGATCGAGCGACGGAATGCCGCTCGATTGTTCCACGCGTATGTTTTCCGGCTGCCCCGAGCGCGTGATCTCAA
>DATCCF010000146.1:0-6668 GCA_036511435.1 Terriglobales bacterium
GAGCGGTTTAGTTATTTGTGTAGTCTAGGTGCCGCCGGCTGAAGCCGGCTCGGAGGTGAAGGATCAGCGGGAACGCGGCGCTGAAGCGCCGCTCTACCCGTGCTCGCTCGACTACAGTAATTCTTAAACTGCTCTAGACGCTTGCCGGACTCGGCTCGGGAGTGCCAAGCAGCGTCAATGGGTGGCCGACTTGCTCGTGCTGGTTACCCGTCCACCCTGAGTCCGCCCCGAAGACAGGTCTTTGACTTCGTTCTGTGCTGCTTTTTCAGCCAGTTCTTGCGTAGGGGCATGTCCCCAAGACACTAATTCGTCGGGATTCTGCGCCCAGCAAATCATCCAGTGGTAGCGCGTCCCTTTGTGAAAAGGCTCCGCTTGAAACGACACGACGTACCGGCCAACAGCCTGTTTCATTCAATATTTCCTACTCTGTGGGCCCTTGCGGTTTGCCCATCTCCTCGGAAGTTGTATCCGTAGCGATCCACGCCAGCGCATTGATCTCGGACCTGCACCCCCTGCGGCTCCCGGATTTCCTGGATAGTTGACGTGACAATCGGTGTCGGGTACTCCGGATGACAAAACTCCAGGTGCATACCGCGACCGACGAAGCGCCGTTTCAGCATGGAACCTCCCCAGGTCGAACCCGCAATGGCCACCAGGATTGGTTCTGGGCAGTACTGGGGATGTCCTGAGATAAGCGCGTTGTTGTCGCTCAGAAGGACTACCAGGTAACAGTGATGCTGGGTTTGAATCTCCAGCACGGTCGCGGGTGGCAGGTCATTGAGGAACACGCCCCCTTCAATTTCCGACTGCACGATATTGCGGTTCGCTTCATCGCTGAGGTTGGGATGGGACCGGAATAAATGTGGACAGGTGGACAAGCGAAGCCTCACGCTTATTCCGTTGAGTGTAGCACCGTTCCCAGAGAGAGTTACGTGCGTGGCTGAACGGCAACTTGTCCAAGGTCTGTTCATCGGTAGGGAAATTGCTCTCGTGCGCGGGACTTGGAAGGTCAGGTGGAAGGATTGAAGGTCGTCCTACGGCTCAGTGGCTCATGAATGAGGCAGGATTACTTCGGTGTAGCCCGTGATTCGGGCGCAATCACCCCAGCAGCGGAGGAGTGGCCTCGGAGTCGCAGCCGATTTGGCGGATTGAACTTCAGGACAGCGGAGGACGCTATCCCTGCATGTGGTTCCAGCTTCAGCGGGGTTTGACTGGTGGATCGGGCGCCCTCTGATTCATGACTTGTGGTTCGCAGTTAGGTTGTGTCTGCTGCGCGGCGATGTTGGCAACATCGCATGGTACCTGCGGCGCGTTTGATTCACCAGCGGTTCCTGAGCTCCTGCTGAACTCGGAGCGCGAAGACTCTTGCTTTTGGAACCACTCGGCAAAGTCGGCGTCGATCTGCTCCACGTTCTTGCCCAGTTTTTCTTCGACGATCTCCCGGTAGCTCTTGTATTGCGACAAGTCGGGACTGATGTGCTGGTCGCGCACCGCGAAATAAACCTCCGAGAGTAGTCCCTTCGAATCGAGATAGCGTATGAAAACGGCGGCCATGGCCTGAACGGCGGCGACGCGCGGTATATCGCCAAACCGGGCGGCGCTGAAGCTCGTCCAAGGCATTTCCAGCAATTCGGCCACCCTGGGCCGACGGCTGAAGTCTTGGCTCAGCGTGTCGTCACGCCAACTCCAAGAGAATTTGAAACGGTTGGATTCCGGTGTCGCGACGGCGACCTCAGAAGCCAGTCCTTCTTCGAGCCACGCGGGGCTCACAGGAAAACTACTCTTGATCAACAGGTGTACGAGTTCGTGCGCCATGGAGCCGCAGGCATACGGCTCGCCGACACCTGCAAGACTCATGTCTTCGGGAACAGAGTACGCGACGACCCCTTGTGGCAACTGCAGGCCATGTAGGCGGCTGGCGTATTCGTACACCTGCCCAGCAGAGTCGGCAGCGTAGATCGTCACCATGTAAGTGGAGGGCTCGATGTGGAACTGTCCCTTGAGAGGAGGGGTATAGGCCTGGAGACACTTGCCAATGCCGATCGCGGCCGACCGGTCCGAACTCGCGGTGGTCACGGTAAATTCCCGCACGACGGCGCCAGTCGAACCGGCGGGCAGGCGGCCGAGGGCTCCGGCCAGCGCCTTTTGCGGCTCTGAGAGTGGGACGCGGCGCGCCATGAGTTCGGAAGCCGGTATGGGGCTGATGGCGGCCGCGGATTCGTTATCAACTCTGAAGCCGGAGCCGCCTTTCATGTCGGCGTGAATGCCGGGGCTCTGGAAGTGTGCGGAGCCGCCGCCAGCCAGGTCGCGTGGGAGATCAGAATGGGTATCGCCTAGGGGAGTGACGGTGGGCGCAGGGGCGGTGCAGGCCGCGATCTGGCGCTTCAGTTCTAGTTCCCCAGCATCGTTCAGGCCACGATTGTTTTGCAGAATGTCCGTGAGGAACTTGGCTCCGCTGGCCCGGCTTTCAGGGAACTGGCAGTTGAGCGATCCGACGAGGTATTCGATTTGCCAGGTGGGGCCGTAGGCGCGAGCGTAGGCGCGCACTTTTCGGTTGAAGTCCGCGAAGAGATCTTTGGCTTTCTGGTGGTCGCCGCGGCTGAGTGCGTCGATCGTCTGCCGCCAAACAGCTTCGATCTGCGGCAAGTCCTGTGCGGCCGCGGCCGAGAGAATTCCCAGCAGAATGAACAGGAGGGTTACGGTCCGGACGAATTTCATACAAGTCCCCGCGTAGTTTGCTATTTCTTTGCCGGAGCGGCGCCCGTCTGCTGGTTGAGTCTCTGTAGCTCCTCCAGGTCAAGTGGACCGGAAGGGTCGTCGGTCTTGGCGGAACCGGTTGTGGCGTTGCCCGAGCTGACCACTGGCCGTCGCAATCTATTGACGTAGACAGGGCCATCGGTGATGTCAAGACTGGCGCGAACGTATAGCGATGAGACCAGCAGCACGGTTCCGAGAAGGCTAAGGATAATTCCTGGTGAGGCGCTGGTGATGGCGACCTTCCACTCCGCGCCCCCTCCGGAAATCTGCGAGGCCGATTCACTCAACTTGCCGAGAATGAAGACAGCGCCAAGAAATGCCATCACCATTCCGGTGATGAACGCGAGCTGCCGGCTCCAGATGCGCGACATGAGCAGGGCGCCGGCCTGATGATAGCGCTTGTCGAGCGTGTCCGCTTCCAGAAGGAGCAAGGCGTGCTGGGTGACGTCATCGGAGGTGAGCTTGCCGGACGTGGGCTTCGCGATTTCGCTTTCGATCAGTGCCCGGATGTTCTGGCCGTGCTCGGTCTCGATAAAGGCGGTAACCTGGTAAAGGTGCAGTCCGCTGAAGATGAAGAACACGGCAGCCATGGCGACGACAAAACCGGTCATGAAGGGAAGAAGGCGGCGTTGCCAGCGAACTAATTCGCGGTCGGCTGGCCGGGCTGCGGCAAAGGCTTCCTCTTCCTTCGGCGATGCGGCGGCAAGGGAACTCACGAGATCCTCTCCGGTGGGGAACAGCCTACTCCCAAACATCGTTCTGAGTAAATAGATTTGTGGCGACCATGGGCGGTGTGCCGGGGTTAGACCTTCGCCACTTCTTCAGCAATTAATCCGTATTGCAGCCTCCGGGTCCCTTTGTCGTACTGCGGCTTATTGAGGGACGTCGCCGGGCAACTTTGACAGGGCGCTCGTGCCGTCGCCCATGTCGCGGACCCGCTCCTTGAAGCGCACGCTATCGCCGGCCTGATAGTTCGTCCAGCGGGTGAAGCCATTAGCAATTCCCGTGCCGCGGACCTGTCCGTTCCAATCGCGTTACTTCGCCTCAAACACCAGGAAGTAATCCATCTTGTCCGCCTTAACCAGGTCATCATGTTCTTCGAGCAAGCGATAGCCCGCCTGCTCCGCTTCACGCAGGACCACCTCTTTTTGTACGCCGTGGTCCTCGCCGTTTCCGTCGCGATCGATGATGCCCACGCGCGCGTTGGGTCTTAGCGAAGTTCGCAAGTTGCGCAACAACACAATTGGGTTCGCCACCTCGTGATAGGTTTTCAGCAAGAGCACAGAGTCGATGGTATTGGCAGGCAGTTCCGGATTGTCAGCTTTGCTCAGTACAGTCTTCACATTGCGCAGATGTTCCTGCTTGGCCCGGTCCGCGATGTGACGGACCGCCTCCGGATTAATGTCCACTGCGTAGACAACCCCACTCTCCGTCACCCGTTTTGCAGCTCGTACGGTGAACCATCCCGAGCCAGCACCAATGTCGGCGACCGTCTTGCCCGGCCCGATAGAGAGAATGTCCATCACGCGATTGATGTGAAGCTTTTCGTCTCTTCCGGGCGACTCGAAGATGGAGAGATCGCCGGTGTAGGGGGTACTGGTTTTGCGCTGCTGCGCCGGTTGCGCCGCGGAGCCTTGCGCCCATGAAGTCTGTGCCGGCCCGACCAAGCAGGCAAGGAGCAGCAGCACTATGAACACAGGGAAACGCCTGGAAGCCATGGCAGAACTCCGTCCCGATTCGAATGTCATCATCATGACAGCTTGGACCCCCACGCGGAGTGCAACCTGTCACGTTTTTGCGGCGTATGAAAACACTTTCCACGGAGCCGCGCAGCCTTGGTCGGGCCCGGCTAGTTACCCCCCGCCGATAACAGTCCGTAAACGCTCAGTTGATTCGCCGTCCCCACAAATACTTTGCCATTCGCAATGGTGGGGACGGTAAACTTCGACGCCGGACCGGGGTTATCGCGAGCCAGTCGCTGGTTGGAGTTGTACAACTCTCGTCCCAGGTTTCTGGCGTCGTACGCGTGCAGGATTGCGGGGCCGGGTGGCTTGGATGTGTAGTACGCATCGGTCTGCACCGCCCAGACTATTCCATTCTTGTCGCCATTCGCCGAAACGCTCACGGTGTTGCGAGTCAAGGAGTAGACGGCCTGGGTTTGCGAAGCCGCGGGATGGGACAACATTCCATCATGGATAGTGAAGGCTCGTATCGAATCTTTGAAGGGGCTGACTCCCGATCCAAAATAGACGTAACCATTCCAATATGCGGGTGTGCCCATCTGCTCTCGGAGCCCGGAGATTTCCTGCACCACCTGCGGATTGCGATTTCCCTCCGCCCGGTAGCCGCCGAGAGCGTCGCGGTTGAGGAGGTAGATGTGGCCGTTCTTGCCGCTGGTAACCGCCAGATGCGGAACAGGACCGGGCTGATCAGGCAGCAGAACGACGCCGGCCGATCCTAGATCCAAATCATCTCGCGCCATTGTTGCCTGATTGAAGGGAGTGAAGTAATCCAGCAGTGTCAAACCAGCCGGCCCCGGCTTCAGCTTTACGACGCTGTCGCCCAAGTCCGTACCGGGTTGCTCGCCAAATGCGTCGAAGGGGCCATTCGCAACCGAAAGATAGAGATTGCCGTCAGCATCCGCGGAGATTCCGCAGCCGCTCATCCAGATGCCACCCTGGTACCCGTTGGGGGTGGTAACCCAACTTCCGGTTTGCTTCAGCGTCGCCGCGTCGTACGTAATGACCCATCCGTGATAAGCGCCAAAATCGCCGTAGGATGCAAACGCAACATACAGCCGGCTTTTGTCGAGCAGCAGTGCGGCCCTTTGCAGGTGGAAGCGGGAGTCGAAAGCAAGGACTCCGTCTGAGCTTTCTCGTGCGGTGCCGGGATACGTCGCCTGGATAGGCTGCGGCCCACCGAATTTTTCCGCGCCCGAAGCCAGATCCAGAGCATGGATGCGGTGATAAAAAGCGCCGTTCTCCTTGGTGGCCGCCACTACATAGATTGTGTTGCTGGTCACGTCGATGACCGGAGTGCTGGTGATTCCTATCTCCGGCACGATATCGCTCGTGTTCACGTCCGCGGGTGTCAAGCTGGTTATGCCAACATCGGGGTTGAGAAAGTTGACTCGCCATAGCGGCGTGGCAGAACTGGAGTCAGCATCGAATGCATAAACGCTGTCGTGCTGGGTCGCCACAACTACGACGTTGTGAACACCGTTTCCGGGAATTGCGACCTGCGGCATGTACAGCGGCTGCGCGTAAACATAACCATCCAGCGGATAGGAATAGAGCCTACCGAAACGCGCGGGATTCACGTTTGCGGGCGTCAGTATCGTTTCCTTGATGTACTGGCCGGTCCGGGCATTGTCGTTGTGGTAGGTGCTCACTGCGGCGAGAGCGGTATGGGCAAGAATCCCATCACCGCTTGCCGCGAATGGGATGGATGCTGCTATGAAGTCTTCACCGGTCGTATCCGCGGGTCGGGTCCGGCTCCAGTCGTACATTTGGAATGCAACCACAAGTAGCGTCATGCCCGCTCCCACGGAAAATAACTGTGAGCGGTTGCGCGATAGCGCAAATACCATTCTGGAAAAGTTGCGCAAACCAAAATAAGCCACGAGACCGAAGCCGAGACAGAGCACCAGCATCGCGACCGGAGTTTTTAACACTGCTAAAGAAGATTGCAGATGCATAAGAATTCAAACAGGACTTGCAATAAGCGCTTAGCTTCCTAACACCAGAATGGAATCAAAGTGGTGACACGCGCGGCACATTCTTAATTCGCGGCACTCTCGATAAGATGCTCGCGCCGATCTCGGTGATGCACAGCGCAAGATGGTCAAGCACCAAGGGCAGGTCAATCTTGATACTTCAGCCGGGGAAAATTGTTAAGAAATGTTTCGCCGC
>DATCCF010000147.1:0-13552 GCA_036511435.1 Terriglobales bacterium
TCGCGCAGAATCAGCCGCTCATTCGACAGCAGGGCCCTGATCTCGCGCGGGACGGAATTGTCCGCTGCATCTGGTTTCATCTCCCTGTTGTCTCAGATGTCTACCAGAAAACAAAAGCCCGAACTTCGGAATTCAGGTTAAATGGTCTCATCCCCCCGGACTTGGTAGAAAACACCATGACTCCCGGCAAAGTGTTTTTGGTTGGTCCTAATCGTCGAGCAAGCGCTCCGCTTGCCGATGTCCTGCGTGTTTACAGCCCTCGAGAACCTGAATGGACCTGGACGAGTAGTCCCGTACTACGGGTACTAATCGAGAAAAGTTTCAGCTTGGTCCGTAAGTGACTAGAGGCTTAGCACCGTGTCGTGGATATGTTGGCCAACGGCGAGCAGGTGCGGCCTTAGACAGCGAATGCGATCTTTCGAGGGTGCTGTGCCCCGTGGAGCAGCGCATTGATTGGGTCATGAAGCCGGCTCTTGGCCGCTGAAGCAAGCAGCGAAATCAAGAGAACGATGTACAGAACGAGGATGGGAATGATAACAACGATAGCAAGGAAAATTTTCCACGCATCCACGACAGTCGTGGGCATGCTTCTGTTGCTCTTTAGCGTACTGCTTACCGCGCAGGACAACTCTTCGAAGCCGATCGTCAACCATGCTGTTGCCTCGGGCGTTTCGGCTCCTCTCAGGACCTTGGCCAAGCTGCCAGCCAAACCGCAATACGGATTTCACGAGGCAAACCCGGTCCATCGCGTTCCAAAGCGTCCTGCCGCTTCCCTTGTCGACCCCGTGGAACAGAACCGCACCGCGGGCCCAGTGAATTACTCGATCGGTACCAATGTTCTGGGAATCGGCAATGGCTTCCCCAATTACAGCATAGGGTTCGCTCCTCCCGACACGAACATGGCGGTTGGAGATACCCAGATCATCGAGTGGGTGAACGTTTCTTACGCGGTATTCGACAAGAGCGGTAACGCGCTGACTGTAGCCATCGATGGCACCGCCCTTTGGGCGTCGGGCATCCCCGGATCGTTGTGCGCTCTCAACAACTCGGGCGACCCCATCGCGCAGTGGGACAGGGTTGCCCATCGCTGGTTGCTTTTCCAGAACGTGTTCGTTTCTCCGTACGCCGTTTGCATCGCTGTTTCTACCAGCTCTGATGCCTTGGGCACCTACAACGTCCATCAGTTCGGGGTCCCTGGCAACGGCTTTCCCGACTATCCCAAGTGGGGCATTTGGCTCACCGGTTACTTCCAAGCCCAGAACAATTTCGGACCCGGCGGCAATGGTTTCGTGGGCCCCCAAATCTGCGCCTACAACAGCGCAAAGCTGCTGGTTGGGGACTCCACGGCGGAACAGCAGTGCGTCCAGTTCGCCCTAGGCGAAGACAGCTTGTTGCCTGGAGATCTGGACTCGCCAACCCTCCCGCCCGCAGGTCAGGATGAGTTCTATATCGGCAGCCTGGGAGATGTGGACAATTCTCATCTGTCCGTCTACTCCTTCCACGTTGATTTCGCGACTCCGGCGAATTCGTTCGTCACGGGCAGCGGCAATTCCCAACTGGTATCGATTTCCAGCTTTACCCCTGCCTGCAACGGCGCCTACGGCGGCGCCTGCGTTCCGCAGAAGGGTATTTCGGATCTACTGGACTCACTTGGCGATCGCTTGATGTATCGCTTCGCCTACTACAATGACACCTCGTCCTTTCCGACTCCGAAGCAGCACTGGTATGTGAACTTTGACGTAACTGCCTCGGGCGGACAGAATGGCGTCCGCTGGATGGAGTTCGCCACCCCACGGACGATCGTCAATCCTACCGACCTGACTATCTCGCAGCAGGGTACCTACGCTCCCGACACCAACTGGCGATGGATGGGTTCCATAGCGCGCGACCAGAACAACGATGTCCTGGTGGGGTACAGCGAGTCCAGTACCAATATGTTCCCGTCCATCTTCATCGCTGGACGCACGCCGGGCGATACACTCGGCATGTTGGAAAGCGAGGTTGCGGTCGTTAATGGAACGGGTTCGCAGCCAGACACATCGAACCGCTGGGGCGATTACAGCGCCATGCGCATTGATCCCGTGGACAATTGCACCTTCTGGTACACCACTGAGTACTACCTGGTCACGCAGACTTTCGACTGGAGTACGCAGATCGCTTCGGCAAACTTCTCGGGTTGTCCTTCCTTGTCGAGTAAGCAGCAGTTCGTCGCCGTGACGCCCTGCCGCTTGGTGGACACGCGCAATCCAAACGGCGAGTTTGGTGGTCCGCCAATTCAGGGTGGGACTTTCCGGAGCTTTGCCATTCCCGACAACATGAATTGTGCGATTCCCGCTTCCGCAGCCGCCTATTCGCTCAACGTCACGGTGGTTCCGCAAGCAATTTTGGGCTACCTGACGATATGGCCCGCCGGACAGTCGCGACCGGTGGTTTCGACGTTGAACTCGCTGGATGGCCGCATCAAGGCCGATGCCGCCATCGGGCCGGCGGGCGCCAGCGGGGCTATCAGCGTGTACGTCACCGACACCACCAACGTAATCCTCGACATCGATGGCTACTTCGCGCCGACCTCGGGCTCCACGCTGGCCTTCTATCCGCTGCCGCCGTGCCGGGTCGCCGACACCCGCAAGAGCAACTTTCCGTCTGGCCTGGGTGCGCCGCACTTGTCGGGCACGGTAGAGCGCGACTTCCCGGTGCTGTCGAGCCCGTGCATACCCACCGGCGTCAACCCGCAGGCCTACTCGTTCAATTTTACGGCGGTGCCTTATCCAGCCTTGGGACATCCGTTGGGCTATCTGGAGCTGTGGCCGAAGGACCAGATGCCGCAGGACCCGGTGTCCACGCTCAATAACGTTACGGGAACGATCGTGGCCAATGCGGCCATCGTGCCCGCAGGCACGGGCGGGGCGATCACCGCCTATGCCAGCGACGACACGGACTTGATCATTGATATCAACGGCTACTTCGCAGCGGCGGGCCCGGGCGGGCTGTCGCTCTACGGTGTAACCCCTTGCCGGGTCATCGACACCCGCCATGTGGGCAGCGGTCAGCCCTTCAGCGGAACCCTGAGTCCTCCGGTGGATGTGGTGGACACGGGATGTGGAACGTCAAGCTTGGCGCAGGCGTATGTCTTCAACGCGACGGTGGTCCCGCAAGGCGGGCTGGGCTACCTAACGCTGTGGCCGGACGGCACCAACCAGCCTGTGGTCTCGACGCTAAATGCCTTCGATGGATCGATCACCAACAACATGGCAATCGTGCCCAGCACCAACGGCAAGGTCGATGCCTATGCTGGTTCCGGGATCACCCAACTGATCCTCGACATCTCCAGCTACTTCGCGCCGTAAAGCGGTGGTCCTCCTATGGCGCAGTTGCTGTGTCGGCGGCGACCTACAGGGGGGCGCTACTCTTGCTGGTCCTTACTTTGCTGGACTGCTGCTCCTGCGCTCTTGGCCGGTGGCTTCGCGATAGGCCCTGCGGCAACGTCGCTGCCATTGTAGGCGGTTGAGCGAAAGCGCTCTAATTCAGGATCCCAACTCCAGTAGCGGTACAGAGTGAGTCTGATTTTCCTCTCCTTCAGCACTTCTTTTTCCAGGATACGCATGCGCTGGCCAGCGTTCGCGTCTGCTTTCACCACGCTGAAGGTCGATTGTTGCGATTGCTCGACATGGTCGGCATCGTTCTCTGGGCGGTTGGGCATGACGAGTTCATACCGTTCCACGGTGTCGAGCACCGGAACGAGCCGGTTGTGCAGCAGCTTCAGGACCACGAAGTTTTCCTGCTGCGCACTGCCGCTGTCGTGCGTGGTCTCGCGATGGACCATGACCTCGGAGATGCCGGGCTGCACCACCTCGGCAAAGCTCACCTCCGGATGCTGTGCGCGCGCGGACAGGCGCACGGTTTGCACATGTCCTCACTCCGACTTGCGTTCCTTGTCGAACACGATAAGGTAGGTGGAATCGCATTCGCCGGAATCGGCCACGATCACAGCGTTGTCGGCATCGGCGCGCAGGCGGAGCCGGCGTTCGTCCACGCGATCGAAGCTGACGCAGGGAGCGTTGGATTGGGCCGCCGGATCGGAAAAGTTTGGCGCCATGATGTTCAGTTCGGTCGCCAATTGACTGCGCTGCGTAGCACTGCCGCTGCGCAGCGTGCCCGCGACGGCATCGGGTTCATGAGTCTTAAAGTCCTTGGCGGACGCGAACGTAATCGAGATAGAAACGAGGAAAATTGCCGAATAGACACTGCGGAAGATCTTAATCATCGAAGTCAGCTTTGTCCTAGTTTAGTAGATCGGGAAGCGTTCCAGTTCTTCGCTAAGAACCGAAACCGCTCTGTCGAAAATTCTACAGTCATCGAGGGATGTTTCGGGAGGAGCGCCTGGGAATGGACGAGTTGCATTTGAAAACGACTTGTACAAAATGTACAATTTGTACGATATGTCTACTAAGCTTACCAGCAGCACGGCGCGTGCCCAGTTCGCCGAGATTGTTAAGCGGGCCGAATATGCGGGCGAGCGGACCGTCGTGCACCGCAGAAACAGACCCGTTGCTGCGGTTGTTCCCATTGAAGATTTGGAACTGATCGAGCGGTATGAAGACGAGCTGGATGTGCGATTGATCAAGAAGGCACGCAAGGAAAAGACGGTCCCTTGGGAACAAGTGAAGAAGGATCTCGGACTGTAGCGAACGATGGCCCGACGCTACAGCATTCGCTTCGTGGAATCCGCTGCCCGCTCTCTGAAGAAATTACCAGTCCGCCCGCGGGTTCGGATCGCCGCAAGAATTGAGGCGCTTGCCGATAACCCTTACCCACCGGGAACAAGAAAAATGACAGGAGAGGAACATGCATATCGCATCCGCATTGGAGACTATCGCGTTGTGTATGACGTCCTCGAAGATGTCATAGTGGTTCTGATACTGCGCATCGGCCATCGCAAAGACGTGTACCGCTTGTGACTCTAAGGCGCAGCGTAATTCACTTCAAATGCACCGCTGCCTCGACTGCCTTCGGCCCGGTTGATCCATGCTTAGGCGGTTTCGCAGCAACTGAACCATATTTGGGTTTGATCTGGTGACACGATGGATCGCAGTAAACGCCTTGATGCGTTTTGTCGGTTTCAGGGTCGGGCATAGGCGAACCGACGGCCGCTTCGCGATCGGCTTCCAGTTCGCGCTCCACGTCTTCAATCAGCTTGTGGTTGTCCTCAGCCGTGAGCCACCGCTTCACGTTGATCAGGTAGTTGTCGAAGCGCGCGATGGGATCGCGATCGCGCCAGTAGTCGAACAGCTTGGCCGGCACGTACTGCGCGGCATCGTGGATGGCGTGTCCCTTCATGCGCATCATCTTGGCTTCGATGAGGGTCGGGCCTTCGCCGCGATGGGCGCGTTCGCACGCTTCATAGGTTGCGTCGTAGACCTGGCAGGGATCGGTGCCATCCACAATCACTCCTGGAATCCCGTACGCTATGGCCCGTTCTGCCAGGTCCTTCACGCAAAACTGCATATCGCTGGGAGTGGAGTAGCCCCACAAGTTGTTCTCGACCACAAGCACCAAGCCCAGCTTCTGCACAGCCGCGAAGTTCAGGCTCTCATAGGTGACGCCGGTGGACTGGCCACCATCGCCGACGTAAGTGAGGCCCGCGACATTCTTGCCCTGCAAGCGTGCCCCCAGACAGATGCCGGCCATCACGCCAATTAACTCGCCCAGCATGGAAATGGGCGCGCACACGTTGCGTCGCTGCCAATCGCCGAAATGCGAGGAAGCATCGCGCCCCCACGTGGGCGAGTCGCCCTTGGCCATGTACTGCCGCATGATGTCGCGCGCACTGAAACCCCGCACCAGCATTGCGCCCTGGTTGCGGATCATCGGCCCGAGCCAGTCATCGGGTCCGAGAGCGAGTGCCGAAGCACATGAACAGCCTTCCTGTCCCAGCCCCAAATAAACGCCGCCCACCACCTTGCCTTGCTTGTATAGGTTTTCCAGCGCTATTTCCATGCGCCGGTTCAGCAGCATCCAGCGGTAGAGGCCGATGCACTGCTCGCTTGACAGGTACTTGGAATCGCGAATCGGTGGCGCCGCGGCGCTCAAGTCGCCTTCGATCTGGTACTCCAGATTGGATCCCTCGCCCGACATAAAGATGCGGAACTCGGGATGCTCAAGGCGGTAGTCGGGAATGTTGTAGCACCGCAGCGTGGACGAGGCGGAATCGTCGCCCATCTTAGTAGCCGGGGACATGTTTGTTTGGGTCGGCTTCGGCGAGCCGTCAGCCTGCTTGATAGGCGAAGGCGTTCTCGGCGCTTTCGACGCTGGCGCCAGTGGGACCTTGCCCGACTTTTTCTGCGGAGTGCTGGAATTGGATCGCTTCTTGTGAGCCATAGGTTTCAGAAGAACGCTTTTCGCTTTTCGCTTTTCGCCCTTCGCTCGGTGCCCGAATGATCGACATTCAGCCAAGCCTTAGCCAATTTCTCGATTGTCGTCGTTCTAGGAACCTGCATTGCCCCTCCCTGTCCGTCGAAACGCATTCTACTTGGTGCAAACTCGCGGGCTGAAATGAATAGCGAATAGCGAAAGGCGAAAAGCGGATCCTACGCTAACTCCCCGCCATCACCGTGCAGATTGCGCAACTCCTTTGGGCGGCGAACCGGTGTGTCCTGGTTCGCCGGAGACCCTGCCGGTTCAGGTTTCGGTACCACAGTGGCCTGCGCCAGCAGGTCGTCGAGCGAGTCCAGCCACAGCATCTGCGAGTGAAAGACCCGTCCGAAGTTGCGCGACACGGCTGTCGCCACCTCTTCCAAAGTCAACTTCTTCTGCAACTCTCGCTCCATCGAGGTCACTAGCTTGTTGGTGATGCCACAAGGCACGATGAGCGAAAAGAAATCCAAGTCGGTGCTGACGTTCAGAGCGAATCCGTGTGTGGTGACGCCTCGCGAGATGTGCACCCCAAGCGCCGCAATCTTGGCCTCTGGCTGGTTACGCAGCGCGTAAGTCCAAACCCCAGTCAGTCCCTTGATTCGCTGCGTAGCGATGCCGAAATCGCTACAGGTGCGGATGAGCACCTCTTCCAACCGCCGGACGAATTCCACCGCCCCAAGCTTGGGCTCAAAGCTGCGCAAATCGAAGATGGGATAGGCCACCAGTTGTCCCGGACCATGGAAGGTCACGTCGCCGCCGCGGTCGATATCGAACAACTCCACCCCGCGTTGGGCAAGGAACTCGGGTGATGCAAGGACGTTGGACACTTGCGCATTGCGGCCCAACGTGATCACGGGAGGATGCTCGAGGAGCAGAAGCGTGTTTTCGACACGGTTGGCTTTGCGCAGCTCCATCAGCGTCCGCTGTAGTTGCAGAGCTGTTTCGTAGGGCACCAGGCCGAGATTGAGGACGTTGAGGATCATGGCTATCGGCTATCGGCTATCAGCCGTCAGCTTTCAGCTTACGGCATTTCGCGATTCGCTATACGCCGCGCAAGCAGTTTCAGGCCTGGTGTTTAGGGTGGAGCACCGCTTTAGCGGTGCAATCAAGAATCGGACATGAATCGGCTTTAGCCGCTGAGGTAAAGGAAAGCATTACCTCAGGCGCTAAAGCGCACTCCCAGGCTGGCGGCACAGTTATGCACGCCTGAAAGGCGTGCTCCACCCATCACCTATACGTTAGAAGTGAAACTGCTCCAAGGCTACAGATGTTGGATGACCGGGCAGACCGGTTCGAATCAGGAGAAGTGTCAATCCAGCCAAAGGTCGCACGTGCTTTTCAATGCTATTCTGAGCGTAGCTCCCACAGCCATGAAGCGCGACGTTGAAGAGCCCTCGGTCGTTACCACGCCCCCAGCGGAAGCGCGCGGTGGCGGTCGTAGGTTTGTCGGCAACGCTCTTTTTGTTCTGCTAATTGCAGTGGCAGCCGTGGCGGGAGCCATTTCCGGATTAGTCTTCGTCTACTCCACCGATCTACCTCAGGTAACGGAATTAGAACAGTTCCGGCCCAGCACCATCACCCAACTTTATGACGATCAGGACCGCGTCATCGGCCAATTCTCGCTGCAACGCCGCGTCATTGACAGCTATGACGACTTCCCCAAGGTGTTGCGCGATGCGCTGATCTCGACCGAGGACAAGGAATTCGAGCAGCACTGGGGCGTGGATGTCTGGCGGGTTTTCGGCGCGGCCTGGCGCGATATCCTGCTCGACAGCCGGGCCCAGGGCGCCTCAACCCTCACCATGCAGCTCTCGCGCAACCTGTTTCTTTCGCCCGACCGCAATTTTCGACGCAAGATGCAAGAGGTGATGCTGGCCATCCAGATTGAGCGGCGCTTCACCAAGCAGCAGATCTTCACTTTGTACGCCAACCAGATTTACCTCGGCCACGGCGTGTACGGCTTCGAAGCGGGCGCGAACTTCTACTTCAGCAAGAAAGCCAAGGACCTCACCCTCGAGGAAGCCGCAGTATTGGCGGGGCTTCCCAAAGCTCCGAACGCATATTCGCCCATCAACAATCCGGAGCGTGCGCTGCGTCGCCGGAACCTGGTGATCAACAACATGCTGGAAGATGGCAAGATCACCACGGCAGAAGCTCAACGCGCCAAGAACACGCCGCTGCGGCTTAACATCCAGACCGAACCCAACGATATAGCCCCGTATTTCGTCGAAGAAATCCGCCAGTACCTGGAGAAGAAGTACGGAACGGAGGAGGTGCATGAAGCTGGGCTGCGGGTTTACACCTCTCTGAACCTGGAGATGCAGAGGGCTGCCCAGCAGGCTGTGCGCGACGGCCTCGCTGCTTACGAGCGACGCCATGGGTGGAAGGGCAATCTGCTGAACGTGATCGCGAACGGGGACTCGCTAGCGACTTATCATCACGTGGATTGGGACGGAACTATCGTGCCCGACACTTATGTTCACGCCCTGGTTACCGAAGTTGACCCGCAATCGGCAACCGTGAAATTTGGCAGCTACGAGGCGCGCCTGGGACCCCTTGAGATCAAGTGGACACGGTATGTTTCGCCGCAACAGTTTCTGACCGCTGGCGATCTGGTCTATGTAAAAGTCATCGCCTTGAATGGCCGCGACAGCCGTATTTCGTTGGAACAGGAATCGGGAGTGCAGGGCGCACTGCTGGCGCTCGATAACTCTACCGGCGACGTGAAGGCCATGGTCGGCGGGCGCGACTTCGAACAGTCGAAGTTTAATCGCGCTGTCCAAGCCGAGCGCCAGGTCGGCTCGTCGTTCAAGCCGTACATCTATACTGCAGCGATCGATCAGGGTCTCACGCCCGACGACACCGTGCTCGATGCGCCGGTGACGTTCAATACCCCATCGGGTCCATACACGCCACACAACTACGACGGCAAGTTCGAGGGCGTCATCACCTTTCGCCACGCGCTTGCAGAGTCGCGCAACATTCCCGCGCTCAAGGTGACCGAGCGCGTTGGCGGCATCAAGACGGTCATCGAGTACGCCCGCAAGTTCGGCATCACCTCGCCCATGCCGGCGTATCTGCCGGTTGCGCTGGGCGCGGCCGACATTACACTGGCCGAACAGACTGCCGCGTTCACCACCTTTCCCAACGACGGGGTTCGCGTGACCCCTCGCTACATCCGCAAGGTCACCGACTACGACGGACGCGTGCTGGAGGAGAATTATCCCGAAGTGAAGGACGTGGTGAGCGCGCGCACCGCGCGCATCATGACCAGCATGCTGCGTGAAGTAGTG
This sequence comes from Terriglobales bacterium, assembly GCA_036511435.1. Lineage (GTDB taxonomy): Bacteria > Acidobacteriota > Terriglobia > Terriglobales > Acidobacteriaceae > Bog-257. Next base: position 9,708 of record DATCCF010000147.1, read on the forward strand.
CTGCACGGAACCGGCTACGCTGCCAGCAAGCTCAAACATCCGCTGGGCGGAAAGACGGGAACTACCAACGATTTTACCGACGCGTGGTTCGTGGGCTTCTCACCTTCGCTGACCTGTGGCGTATGGGTTGGTTTCGACGAGAAGAAAACCCTGGGCAACAAGGAAACGGGCGCGGCCGCCGCGCTGCCGATCTGGATGGACTTTATGCGAGTGGCGCTGCAGGGACGCGAGTCGGAAGATTTCGCCGCCCCGCCCCCGGCAACGCGCAACGCTGTAGCTCGGAAGGCGGACACGCCCGAGCCTGCCGCGAGCGACACGGAGGACCACTGATGCGCCGCTTCTTCCGCTATCTCGTGCGCGTGCTGGTGCTGATCGTAGTGTTCATGGCGTCGGCACTCACTGCCATGCGCTTTGCCATACACGGCCGCCAGACCACCATCCCCAAACTGGTTGGGATGGCTCCTCTCCAGGCGGAGCGGTTGCTCGCTGACCATGGGCTGGTGCTGGAGCGCAGTGACCGCTTCTTCAGCTCCGATGTTCCGGAAGGCCGGATTATGTCACAAGCGCCGGTGCCGGGGGTACAGGTGCGACGAGGTTGGCGTGTACGCGTCGCCGAAAGCATGGGGCCCCAGCGCGTGGTCATCCCCAACCTTATCGGAGGCAGCGAGCGCGCCGCCGAGATCAATATCCGCCGCCGCGGCCTGGAGCTGGGAAGCATTGCAAGCGCAACCATTCCGGGGGGCCCGACCGATCAGATCGTGGCGCAGAGTCCGCCGGCCAATGCGGTCAACGTATCGGCACCGAAGATCAGTGTCCTGCTGGCCGCGCCGGAGGAACGCCACTCCTTTGTCATGCCGGACTTCGTCGGGCGCAGCGAAGACGACGCGATTAACGAGATCGTCGGCGCCGGGTTTCACGTGGGAGATATCGCGAGCCAACCGCTTCCGGCCAGCGATAGCACGAGCGCTGAGGCTGTTGCTCCCCCTAGCCGCGTTGTTGTGCGCACCACGCCGCCAGCGGGCCAGCGGGTGTATGAGGGGCAGGGGATCGGGCTGGAGGTGACACGGTAGCGGTCGTCGCTTTTCGCTCTTCGCCCTTCGCTCTTGGCTGCAAATCAATTTTGCAGCCGATCTATCCGACTTTTTGAGCCAGTAGTTCGGGAAGAGTGAAACCATCAAGGCTGGTCCTTTCCGCTTGCGAGATATGGCGCCGAGCTGGCGGCGCATGGCCAATAGCGAAAAGCGAAAGGCGAAGAGCGAAGAGCGAAAAGCGTTTTCACTCCGTCCCAAACACCTGCCCGTTGTGCATCACGAACTTCACTCGTCCCAGCTCGGTAATGTCTTTGAGCGGATCGCCCGGCACGGCGATCACATCGGCGTAGGCTCCGGGCGCGATCACGCCAATCTGTCCCGACATATTGAGCATCTCTGCCGGACTGACCGTCGCAGCGCGGATCGCGTCCATCGGCGACATGCCGAACTTCACCATGTAAGGGAATTCCTGCGCGATCGGCTCAGTCCACGAGAAGCCGCCCACATCCGTGCCGAAGACGATCTTGATCCCGGCCTGAAGCGCCTTCTTGAAGGACTGTTCATGTTCCGCGGCTCGGGCGCGGTCGCGCTGGCCTGCGGGCGTGTTCTCCGGTGACCACTCCTTGTAGTAAATCGCGATGGTCGGACAGTACCACGTGCCTTGGCGCTTCATCTGCGCGATGGCGGCATCGTCGAGGTCCAGTCCGTGCTCGATGGAGTCGCATCCGCCGTCCAGCGCGCGGTGCAGTCCCTCACCGTTGTACGCGTGGCAGGCGACCTTGCGCCCCCAACTGTGGGTCTCGTCCACGATGGCCCTGATTTCCTCCAGGGTAAGCGTGGGCTGCGAGACCAAGTGGCCGTCTTTGTCGGCCCATGAGCGATGCGTCATATAGACCTTGATCCAGTCCGCACCGTGCTCCATTTGCTCGCGCGCCGCCTTACGCGCCTCCACCGGACCGTCGATGATCTGGACTCCCTTGGGGACCTGGATCTCCGGCGCATAACCTTCCAGGGGATAGCCGCCAGTCGTCGAAATGCCGCGTGTGGTGGTAAAGATCCGCGGTCCGGGAATATAGCCTTGGTTCACCGCCATCTTGATCCCCACATCGCCGTAGCCTGCGCCCTCGGTCTCCATGTCGCGGATAGTAGTAAAACCCTGCTCCAATGCGCGCCGCGCCGAAACCGTCGCCCGCGCCGCACGGTAAGCGAGCGGAAACTTCAGCAACTGAATGTCGTAGCCGCCCAGTGCCGGGTCTTCTCCCTGGAGAAAGATGTGGGTGTGCGACTCGATCAGCCCGGGCAGCACGGTGGCGTTCGACAAGTCGATGACCTTCGCGCCGGCAGGAGCCTGCATCGAGGCAGCGTCGCCGACGCTCTCGATCTTGTCGCCTCGAATCACGATCAACTGGTTGCGCTTCGGTCCGGCAGCGCGTGGGTCAATGAGCGTTCCGGCGCGAATCACCGTGACCTGCGGCGTGGGAGTCGCAGGATTAGATTGGCCGATTGCGGTTAATGAGAGCAGCAGGACAACGACGATACAGATGGACTTCTTCATTGTGCTCCTCTACTAATTGCTAATTGCTAGAACTCATCTCATGAATCGTTCTGGGGCGTATCAGGGCACGACTTTAGTCGTACCGAACGAAGCGCAAGAAAGGTCAGGGCTTTAGCCCTTGCAAAAACCGGTCCCTCAGGGGCTGAAGCCCAAGTCGTAGTTGACCCGTTGCGGCACGTCTGCCCTGATACAAGACGATTTATGAGATGGCTTCCAGATGCTAATTGCTAGTTGCTCATTTCATCTCCGACGCGACGATTGCGTCCACTTCGATCTCGACGAGCATTTCGGGGTCGATCAGCGATGAAACTTCCACCATCGTGGCTACGGGACGGATGTCACGAAAAATCTCGCCGTGCGCTTTGGCGGCCTGCTCCCACTGGATGATGTCGGTTACGAACGTCCGCGTGCGCACCACATCGCGGAAGCTGGCGCCTGCCTGCTCCAGGGCGCGGCCGATGTTCTTCAGCGTCTGCACCGATTGCGCGTACATGTCGCCCCCTCCGACGATCTTGCCGTCGGGACCGGTTGCGACGGTACCGGCAACCGAGACGAAGGGTCCCACTCTTACCGCGCGCGAAAAGCCGACGATCGGCTCGTAAGGAGAATTGCCCGAGATGTTCTGCCGTTCCATTACTGCACCTCCCTAGAAGACGGCATTGTGCCATAAGAACGTCCTATCCGGCACGGCAGCGGGTTGCCTCGAATTTTGGCATCCAACGACGCCTTCTGCTAACAGACGCTTCGGAATGTAACCATTTTCGCCCGCGATGAGCAAACCAAACCCGCATAAACAATGCTCAAAGTCAACAGCCCCCTGGGAAGAAGATCGGTTGCAAAGCGCTGCGGGACATGGCGGCGACGCAGGAAGCGAACCCGCAAAGTCACGGTGCATGCAAAGAAATGCTTGCGCTGAAAAGAGAAGCGCTATGAAGTCGCATCACATCTGTATGTGAGATGGGCAACCGAAGGAGACGAACACCAAGACCATGATTCCAGAATCGCACGCGCTGCAGCAGTTGTTCACAGAATTGATCGACCAACACTTCGACCGCGACATCGGACTGCGCGATCCCGAGGTGAAGGATTACATCGTCAACGTTCTTGCGGAATTCTGCGAGTGCGAGCAACTGTTCAAGATTTGCGATGCCGAACAGCGTCCGTTGCACGACGTTGGCGAGATGCTGCTGGTGGCCGACCCGATCTACGGGCCGGCGCCGTCGTTTGACCGCGAGCGCCAGGTCCGCAAGCACATTGGC
>DATCCF010000148.1:0-9227 GCA_036511435.1 Terriglobales bacterium
GGTGTCAACCTATAACCATGACCAAGAAGAGAGGTGTAATGGCAAAAGCAGAGCGGCGCTGGCCGGAAGCAGCAGAGTCCGGCCGGATAGCCGCAACACGACCATGAAGTTTTTCTTCAAATTTAAGCCGTGCGAAGCTGACGATGACAATATCACCGTTGGCTTTTCAACGTCTCAAGACTGCTCCGCAGAAGCGGCAGCTTGAGCCTAGCCCGGAAACCGCAGCGAAAGTTCCTTGTGTGGTTTCCGATTTCGAATCAGGCGGGGCCGATCAGATGACCGACTCCACAGTTCAACCATCGCTAACCCCGCAGCATGAAGGCTTTGAGTCTCAACCCCAGGCTGCGGAACAAACCGACCGGATTACCAACTGCCGCACCATCTTGCCGAAGCGGCAACGGAGTTGCCGCCAGCGGGAAGGCTCTGGAGATGTCAAACGGCCACGGCGGTCTGCACGGAAATTCAGGCAGGAATTTGTTTTTGGCCCAATGACGTTGATCGAGAAACTGGACGCGTTCGGCAAAGGCATGCGGGCCCGGCAGCTTGCCGCTCTGCTCGGCATTGGCGGATCCACGCTCTACGACTGGGTCAAGGCCGGAACAATCCCGGCCTATAAACATCGGGGCGTTGTCTTCTTCGATCCTCTAGAAATCGCCAACTGGCTGCGCCAGCAGGCGGTGACGAACTAACTCATGCTGCTTTCGTGGGGCTTTATGTGAGTGGGACAGAGAAATCCCACACCCAGTCAGCCCCGCGAAGGCAGCGTTAACTTTTTCCTTCACGATCGGCTTCCGGGCAGCGGCGGCCTTCAGATAGCGGAGGGTCGACTCCATGTCGCTATGCCCCAGCCAGGTCTGCACTGTCCGTATGTCGACACCGTTCTGCAACCAGTTGGTGGCCGCCGTCGCGCGGAACTTGTGCAGGTACCAGCGTCGACAAACAGGATGGCGCTTGCAGGACAGGCCTTTCCGAGTCGTGCAATGCCCGCAAGTCAGCCCTGCCTCTAAGGCGACCTGTTTCAGGTCCCTCAGCAGGTGCCCTTGTGGATCGTTGCTGTCATTAGGAAATGCGAGGTAGTTTTTCGAGTTCTTGTTGTGCCACTGCTTCAACTCGTTTACCAGCACGTCAGGCAGGGGGACTGTCCGCTCTTCATAGTCTTTGGGCTTGAAACCTCTGTCCGGCTTCGCCCGGACATGCCACAGCCCGTTACGCAGATCAAGGTCAGTCCAGGCAGTGAAGGCGACTTCCTGTTCACGGGCGCCTGAGCCCAGAAAGAATCGGAACACGACCCGCTGCTCGGGGTTGCAATGAGCGAAGAAGGCCGTCACTTCCTCCGGCTCATAGACCTCGACTTCCTTTTCCGTATATCTGGGCCAATCCTTGGCGCTGACCAGGCCTGTGATCTTGTTCGCCTTAAGAAACGTCATCAGCAGCTCGAACTGGTTGTAGATGGTGCGATCGCCAAGCGGGCGATCGCCCACTCGCTGGTTCCTCAGGAAGCCGACAAAATTTAGTAGGTCGCGCCGTTCGATCTCATGTACATGGAGCTTCGTACAAGACTCAAGAAAGTACCGCAGCATATTCCGATAGGCGGCAACCGTCTTCGGCTTGCGCAGGCCTTTCATCTCGCTCAGGAAATCTTCCACCGCGAGTTCCAGCGGGAGAACAGCGCCTGTAAACTGCGGTTCCGGGATGGCCACACCGGCCAAGGCAGCGTTCAGACGCGTCTGGCGACGGCGAAATGCGGTGATGGCCTGGGCGAAGTCCTTGCCGGCGGGCTCGGAGCGGTTGCGGCCATTTTCCTTCCAGAACAAGGCGTAAGCACCTTCCGGGTGCCGCTGCTCGCGTCCCTTGACGAGCACAATGTCGCGTCTGGGTTGGCGTTTCGGATCCAGAGCCAGGCGGCACCAGCGCCACTGGTCGTGCAGCTTGACCCGCTTCATCAGGCGCACTGCCTTCTGCGTTTTGGGCATGGTAGGTGAAAAAACTTCGCCCAATTATAGCAAAAAAGGCTAACATGATGGCTAACAATAAATTTGTACTGTAGTTAAATGTTGTATTTACAGTAACTTACAAATTTCTGGCGGAGAGGGAGGGATTCGAACCCCCGATACCCGTCAAGGTATGGCCGCTTTCGAGGCGGCTCGTTTCAACCACTCACGCACCTCTCCGCATCAACGGCAATCGAATTGTAGGGTCTTCGGCCCGGTTGTCGACGAACGACAAGACCCGAGCAGCGCTTTCAGTTTAGCAAATGCGCAATTTTTTGGGGTGTCATCCCGAGCAACGAGCGAAGCGAGGAGTCGAGGGACCCCTATGGTCGCCGACAATCCCAAATTTATTGCCGTGCCACGCGGCTACATTGTGATCCTTCGGGAATAGGGGTCCCCTCGGCTTCGCTCGGGGCAGGCACTTCGACTCCGGTTCGCGGAACCCGCGCGAACCTCCGCTCCGTCGAAAAACGTGCCGGTGGAAAGTGAGTGGGCAGCATAGGGGTCCTTCGACTCGCTGCGCTCGCTCAGGATGACAGAGGTTGAGGGATGACAGTGGAAAAGGTTTTTCATTCCTATGGGTGGGCCGCAGGCCCATGTAACACTCAGGATGACACCTCACCTTGCTGCTCCGTCTGTGGGACATTAACGCTTAAACGGCTCCCGCCGCGTCAGAAGGGAAGAGATAACTCGACAACATGCGCTTCATCTCGGAGATCACGCGATCGCGATCTTCGCGGGTCGGCTGCTCGTACGCATACGCGATAAGCCGCTCCCCCGCCTCGCTGACGATGCGCAACATCAGGTCGAGCTCCGGCGTGTTGGGAATGCCCAGCCGTTCCAGCATGAAATTCTTCAGCAGCGCGGGAAGTCCTACACTGGGCGACGCCTGGCGTTCTTTGGTCGCGGCGCTGATGTAGCGGCCAAACGAGATTGTCCGGAAGTCGGGATGCGCGTCCAGGTAAACGATGTACGCGTCCACCACGCTGTCGAGGACCTTGGCGGGGTCGAAGGTCTCCAGGTTAGCGAGTTCGCGCTCCAGCACCTTCATCACCGAGTCTTCGAGCGATGCGCGAAACTGCTCGACATGTCGCACCGCGATCGCGTCGATGATGGTCTGCTTGTCCGGAAAGAAACGGTACAGCGCGCCAATGGAGAGGCCAGCCTCCGTAGCAATCCGCGTGGTGGTCACGTCCTCCAGTGGCACTTGTTCCAGCAGGGAACTAGCGGCGTCGAGCACCCGCTGCACGGTCTGCTGGCTGCGCTCCTGGACTGGGAGCCGGCGAGCCGAGGTTGAGACTTCACCCCCAACATGAGGTGCATCGAGTTGATTCTTAAGGGGCATCGTCGTTAGTGCGAAACCAGGCTACGAACATCGCCATTGACATAATGGCACAAATCGTGTAAAAGCGAAAGAGAGTTCGCGTTCTTGTTCTGCGGCTAGGCTGTCGGCAGAATAGGGGTCCTTCGACTCCTCGCTTCGTTCGTCACAGGATGACAGCGGAAAAAATTGTGCACGCTCTTAAGCGAAAAGCGAAGGGCGAACAGCGAACAGCGAATTGCTAGCGGCTGACAGCTCATACGCCAGAGAGGTTTTACCCGCATGGGTGTTCCGGTTTCGCAGATGTGGACGGTCGCTACGTACGTCCTGAAGCAGAAGATCAAGGGCCGCAAGCGCTACCCGCTGGTGCTGATGCTGGAGCCGCTGTTTCGCTGCAACCTGGCTTGCGCCGGATGCGGCAAGATCCAGTATCCCGCGCACGTGCTGAAGCAAAACCTCTCGCCCGAGGAATGCTTTCGCGCGGTGGACGAGTGCGGCGCGCCGATGGTGTCCATCCCCGGCGGCGAGCCGCTGATGCATCCGCAGATCGCCGAGATCGTGGACGGCCTGGTCGCGCGCAAGAAGTACATTTACCTCTGCACCAACGCCCTGCTGCTCAAAGAGAAGATTGACCTGTTCAAGCCCAGCAAGTACCTGACGTTCTCGGTACACGTGGATGGCGAGCGCGAGCACCACGACTTTTCCGTCTGCCGCGAAGGCGGATTCGACATTGCCATCGACGGCATGAAGGCAGCCCTGCAACGCGGTTTCCGGGTAACCACAAACACCACGCTGTTCGACGGCGCCGATCCCAACAGCGTTCGCGACTTCTTCGACGAAATGATGGACCTCGGCGTCGAGGGCATGATGCTCTCGCCCGGGTACTCGTACGACAAGGCCCCCGACCAGAAGCATTTTCTGGGACGGGCGCGGACGCGGCGGCTGTTCCGTGCGATCCTGGCGAACCGCAAGGCCAAGTGGGTGTTCAACCAGTCGCCGCTGTTCCTGGAATTCCTGATGGGCAAGCGTGACTACCCGTGTACGCCGTGGGGCATGCCGACCTTCAACATGTTCGGTTGGCAGAAGCCGTGTTACCTGCTACAGGACGGCTACGCCGACACCTTCGAAGAGTTGATGCGCGAGACCGAGCGGCACAAGTACGGAACCGAGTCGGGCAATCCGCAGTGCGCCAATTGCATGGTGCATAGCGGATACGAAGCTTCCGCGGTGCACGATACCTTCGGCTCGCTGCGCGGATTTTTCGGAACCGTACGCGCGACGTTCTCCAGCAAGTACAAGGACGACGAGGCGCTCGCCATGCTGAACGAGACGACGCTTCCGGTACACGCTTACGATCCGCTGGTGCAAATCGGGAATGTCGAGTCCTGACGTTTGAGAAGACTGCTCACCACAGAGGCACAGAGACACAGAGGGAATTGAGTTGTGGATGTCGAACCTATTGTTTGAAAAAGCTGTGTTCATCACCGGGGTGCAGAGTGAATTGACTTGGGTTTCTCTGTGCCTCTGTGTCTCTGTGGTGAACACGCCGGAGATGTTGCTATGAGCGAACCGCAGCGCAATTTGACTGTTGACGCGCTGGAAGTCGTCGCCGGACGCGACCACGAAAAGGTCGAAGGCTGGATTCCGGAGCTGGCCACCGAAGCCGAGCTGCGCGACGCGCTGGAGAAAGCCTTCGACTATCGCGGCGACGTGACCATCACGCGCAAAGACGGATCGCGCGTGGAAGGCTATCTCTTCGACCGGCGCAACGGTCCGACGCTCGACGCCTCGGTCGTGCGCCTCATTCCGCAGAATTCGCGCGAGAAGATTTCCATTCTTTACTCCAACATCGCCGCCCTGGCCTTTACCGGACGCGACACCGCCGCCGGCAAAAGCTGGGAAGCCTGGGTCCGCAAGTACTGGGAGAGGAAGGCCGCCGGCGAGAAGGGCATCGCACTGGAACCGGAGAAGCTGGAGTAGACGCAACGCTGAACATATTCTGAGGTGACCCCAAGTGGGAGTAATTCAAGTAGGGTCGCCGGGTACAACCTTCTCGTGCTCCTTCTTTGGGTGCTTCGGACATTGCCATGACCAACCTCGACCCCGTCGTACCCTGCGCCATTTTGTCTTGCCATCTTCTCCGCATGTGGGCACGGTCCTATACGGAGGGCGTTCATCGATGGGGCGAAGATATTTTCGACATTCCGGATTGGCGCATCCAACTTTGAGTGCCTGGAAGTCCCATTGGCCGTGCTGTCTGCGCTGGTTCACAACATGAGTTAGACGTTGGCAGAACGGACACAGTCGTGCGCTGCCGTCCTCGAATACTGCGGCATTCCGAATAAATCTGGCTTGAAGATACTCAAAGACAAGGGTTGCCAGGCGAGCATCGACGCTGCGGTGCATAATCTCAAGCCGACCTCGGTGGCTCGCCCAGTTCAAGCTTCCCGTATAACAAATACGTTGGTCGATGATGACATCCTTTCCATGCAAGCCCGAAGCCGAAATAACCACAGCGCCCAATTTCCGGAGGTTGCTGATAACGGCCTCAACATATTGGCGATTTTCCGCTTCGGATAGAGGTGGAGTGACCAGCGTTACCTCGACGCCACGCTCAAGCGCGGCACTGATTATCGGTTGAATTCTAGGCCAGCGATACTGCCCAAAGTAAGGAACCAGACCGAAGATGCTCTCTGATGCTGCCGCAACATCGGATGCGAAATAATCGAAAAAGCTCACCTCATCCAGCAACTGGTGGACGGGCCCATCGCCGTCAGCGGGTAACTGCCATACATCAGGCGACAACACACCCTGTACCCGTTGACTAAAACCCTCTTCAACAAGGTCCGCCGCTGGCACGAACCCTGCGTTCTGTTGCAGGAAAACCCACAGCTTTCCCAACGCGCTGCCGGGCGAAGCGTGCCTGTTCAGCCACTCCGAAGAGCCGATAAACACAAACTTAGACCTCGCACGCGTCACCGCTACGTTTAGTTCACGAACCACGTCGCCGTAATTGCGCGGATCACAGACGCGGGCGGAGTAGTAGGGCTCGTCCAGCACAGAGTCGAAAATGACAAAGTCGGCTTCGTTTCCCTGAAAGGTGTGCACCGTGCCCGCAGCGACCCATTTTTCAAGGCCCATAGCAATGACATGCTTGTTTAGGAGCCGACGTTGGGCCGCATAGGGTGTCACTATTGCAATGGGGTGCGGCTCTCCGTCTTCAGGCTTCGGAAGATCGACAGCGGCCATAGCTGCTAACTCCGCGGCTAGATTTGCGGAGTAGAAATTGAATCGGCTTAGGCTACCCGGCTGTTTGCCACTCCAGCAGTGCAAATCTGCTGTGTCAACAACAACCAAGGTTTCTTCAGGCAGGAATTCAAGCCAGCCTGGGCTTTCCCGATCAAACACCGAATCATGGTCCACAATCCGGGAGCCGTATGCCAAATGCCTTGCCACTTCGGCGATCTCAGGTAGCATTCTCCTTTGCGTGCCCAGGCGTGCGAGTACGCGACAATCGCGCGTTGGCTCGTTATCCACTGCTACTCCGGCTAAGTGGAAAACATCCTGTCGCAACCTACTGCTACTAATCTCAGAATCGCTGCGGACAATAGGCGGCAGTTGAAGAAAGTCTCCGACCAATATGATTCGCGACGTAGCTCGTGCCGCTGCCAACAAAATGAGGGGCGGTAGGGCCATCGATATCTCGTCAACGATCACGGCATCAAACGTCTGTCGCTCCATGTCCTTTCCAACGTACATCTTTGTAAGAGTGCAGAAGACGGCAGACGCTTCCGACATCAAGACCTTTGCCACGTCAGCTATTTCTTGTTCTAACGCCCGTGATCGTTCCTGCAGTTTTGCAAGACCGTCGTCAACACCCAAAAGCGCGAGAGCGGCCTCAGTTCGAGCCCGTAATGCCGCGCACCTGCCAAATTGCTGCTTGACTTCTAGTTCGTCACGTGCTGCCTGATCTTTGTGTGTCTGACAATCGCGAGCTAATTGTTCCCGCGCGTCTGCTGCTTTCGAATAGGCGACCTCCGAAACAACAAGTTGATGCTTAGCGCTTTGTGTCCTTGAGCCCCGAAACAACCAGGCGTGTTCCAATTCAGCTAGTCTGTTTTGATAGCGAATTACCTTTTCCTTAGCACCCCAGAGATCAGCGTCCAACCGAAACAGCTTCTTATTGTCCTGTTCTGCGGCCTTTGTGCTCTCCTGCCACCTCACATTCATTGCATCTAGCTTGTCCCACTCAGCAAGTTCCACCTGCACTTCGGCTCGCTTTTTCGTGAGGCGCTGAGTCTCTTGTTGCACCTCTGCCAGTTGAGCTTGCCTCTCCGCGACCCGCGTCGCTAGCACGTCATCAAACTTCACCTCTGGTGGAATTTTGCGATTCGGAGTCTTGCCAATACGGAGGATCTTTCCCCGAGTTATGAGCGGATCGTCCGCGAGCGGCCCGCGATTGTCAGCGGCCTGTTTTCGCATTTCGTCTAAGTCGGACGGGCAACGGCCAGACTGCCCGTGTTCATTCCATGAATGACCACAATTAGGGCAGGATGTGTGTCGCATGAAATCGATGGACGCCTCGCCGTGAGCTTCGGCCGGTTCCGTTGTGCTTTTGACAGCGGCGTACAGCGCCTGGTCAACCGCCGCATGAGTATGGCTGGTAACCAATACACGCTCCCCGCGGCCGACCAGGGCGGCTATGAGGTGTGCTATTAAGTGTGTCTTGCCAGTTCCTGGAGGGCCCCAGACGTATGTTAACGACGACCCGAGGGCCTGCTAAAGTACAGCACGTTGCTCCTCATCAATTGAGAACTTTCTGTCCTCCGGTGGGAAATCTATGCCAACTGCCGCATCACTGGGGTGGAACACCGACATTGCAACGGGCCCAACGGAAGCCTTAGCAGCAGCCATTTGCTCTAGGACATCGGCGAGCCGTTCCAGCAATGCTGTATCGTTGACAACTAGAATCCCTCGGGGTATGTTCGGCTCCGTTGCGCCAGTGAGTTGTATGGAGATTAGGTTCTCTTGCTGACCAATGACCGTAGCAGGATATTTATCCTGTTCTGTTTGCAGGTAACCGGAAGCGTCTGTTGGAATTAGCGTTCCATCTGCCAGTCGGAATTCAAAAACGGCCGTGTTGTCTGGGGACAGACTCTGCAATCTACCAGAAAGAACCTCATACTGCGGATTCTTGCCGTCCTTGTTGAGCTCGGCGATTTCGCCACGCACCGCTTCCGCAAACCAAGAACAGAGTCTATTGGGATCGCGCGGAACATCCTCCAGCATTTTCAAGCCCCCAGTTAAACCCTGGTATCGCTAGATTACTTCAGCGGCGACCTTTGCGAAAATGCCTCCGCAAATCGTTGACCGAAAACCGCGTGAAGGTTCCATCCCTAGCAGTTGCTAGGCATAGGCCTAATCTAGACTGCACCGCAGAAAACCGCACCGTCTGCGCCGGTTTCACAAACCCGAAGAGTCGCACCTCATCACCTTAAGCTGTTGCCGTCGCCAGCCCAATTTTCGTTAATGCCGCAGTTTACGACCTGTTCCCGGTTTTGGCTGGGATGCCTGCTGCCCTGTTTCGCGTGCCGTATACAATATTCGCATTCGCCTGACTCTTGGTCATGTCCAACCAACCCCTCATTGATTCCCTGATCAATGCGTCAATCGCCGCGCATCGCCGCAACCCCCTCCAGGACCGCAGCCTTCGCACCGTTGCACGCATTCTCGACGCGGCCAGCTCGCTGCTCACCCAAATGCCGCTTGAGGAGGTTACCACCAGGCGCATTGCCTCCGAACCCGGGCTCTCGGTCGGCGCTGTTTACCGCTTCTTCCCTGACAGGCAGTCCATCATCGACGCCATTGCCGTCCGCCACGTCCTCCGATTTCGCGCTCTGGTAGATAAGGACGTC
>DATCCF010000149.1:0-2795 GCA_036511435.1 Terriglobales bacterium
TCGCGCAGAATCAGCCGCTCATTCGACAGCAGGGCCCTGATCTCGCGCGGGACGGAATTGTCCGCTGCATCTGGTTTCATCTCCCTGTTGTCTCAGATGTCTACCAGAAAACAAAAGCCCGAACTTCGGAATTCAGGCTTAATTGACATCGACTTCCCATCGGAGAAGCTGAGATTGTCACCGCTTCCCAAGCGGCCGGATGAGACGGTCGCACCCACGGCCCTCAATAGCGAAGGCGAGTCACGCTCGATCCCCGACGATACCGCCCGCGGCCCAGGCGATCAGAAGGCGGAATCAACCGGCGATGCCAGCAAGGCCGCCAAGGTCGCCCCTGCGCCTCGCCTTCCGAAAGACCGCTACATCGCTCCGGAGATGAAGAGCTGGACTCCTGTCTTCCACTTTGGCCATGAACTCCTGATCCGAACCGAGGTCAACGACGCGAAGCCGATGCTGTTTCTAATCGACACGGGCTCTGCGGCCAACCTCCTTTCCACACGGGCCGGACGCGAAGTCACCAAGGTAAGATCCGACCCCAGTGTGCACGTAAAGGGACTCAGTGGGACCGTGGCCAACGTTTACAGTGCTGACAAAGCAACGCTGCGATTTAGCCACTTCGCCCAGAAGAACCTGGATATCGTGAGCTTCGATCTGTCCAAGATCAGCAAGAACACGGGCACCGAGGTCTCCGGCATTCTTGGGTTTCAACTTCTGCGGATGTTGCAGGTCAAGATTGACTATCGCGACGGCCTGGTTGACTTCGCCTACGACCCCAGCCGGTAGCATTGACGAAAAGTCGGCAGAAAACCCCGGTGGCTCCTTCCGCGACTCTGGGTGGGGCACTCTCACGATGGTTGCCAGGCCATCCGGCCGGTCACCCCTGAAATCGCGCTTTGTGTCCGCCGTCACCGACTGCCGTGCCGTGCTTTTCCTACACTTGCCTTGACTGCCCATGTCCAACTCCGCGCCAGCCTCGGTGAATCCCTGGATCGTGACTGTCGCCGTGATGCTGGCGACCTTCATGGAGATCCTCGACACCACGGTGGTCAATGTTTCCATTCCCCACCTGGCGGGGAACCTCGGCGCGACCGTAGAAGAGGGTACGTGGGTGGTGACCTCGTACCTGGTCTCGAACGCCATTGTGCTGCCCATGGCCGGGTGGCTGGCCAATCGCTTTGGACGCCGCCGCATTCTGCTGACCTGCGTCGGCGGATTCACGCTTACCTCGCTGCTCTGCGGGATGGCGACCAGTCTGGATTGGCTTATCTTCTTCCGCGTGCTGCAAGGCCTCACTGGTGGCGGGTTGCAGCCGCTGGCGCAGGCCGTCCTGTTGGAGACCTTCCCTCCCAAGAAGCACGGCACGGCGATGGCGGCGTTCGGGCTGGGCATCATCCTGGCGCCCATTCTCGGTCCTACGCTCGGCGGCTGGATCACCGACAACTACACCTGGCGCTGGATCTTCTACCTCAACTTGCCGGTGGGCGCGTTCTCGATGCTGATGATCAGCGCCTTCGTTCGCGATCCGCACTACATCGGCAAACACAAAACCGGCGGCGTTGACCTGTGGGGCATCGGCTTCCTGGCGCTCGGCTTCGGGATGCTGCAGGTCGTACTTGACACCGGCCAGCGCAAAGACTGGTTCGGCAGCAATCAGATTCGCGTGTGGACGGCGCTCTGCGTGTTCGGACTGGTCGCCATGGTGATACGCGAGTTGAAGGCCCGTCACCCGATCGTCGACCTGCGCGTTCTGAAAGACGTCACCTTTAGCGCCGGCACATTCCTGATGACGATGCTCGGGTTCGTACTGTACGCCAGCCTCATGTTGCTGCCGATCTTCCTGCAAACGCTGCTCGGCTATCCGGCGCTGCAAGCAGGATTGGCGCTGTCTCCCCGCGGCCTGGGATCGCTGATCATGATGCCGATTACCGGGGTACTCACCAACCGCTATGATCCGCGCAAGCTGCTCGCCATCGGACTGCTGGTGGGCGCCTACACCATGTTCAGCCTCTCGCATCTGAACCTGAATGCCGGTTACTGGGACATCTTCTGGCCGCAGGTGATCCAGGGCGGGGCCTTGGCGTTTCTCTTCATCCCACTCATGGCGACCAGCATGTCCGGCATTGCGAAAGAAAAGATGGGCAACGCCACCAGCATCTACAACCTGATGCGCAACATCGGGGGCAGCTTCGGCATCGCCACCATGACGACCTTCCTGGCCCGCCGCAATCAGGTGCACCAGGACCAACTGGTCAGCCATGTCTCGGCATACGATCCGCACACGCGCAACATGCTGCACGGGCTGCAGGGCTGGTTCCAGCTTCACGGATTTAGCTCGGTGGACGCGGCCAAGAAATCGCTGGCCGCCGTCTATGGCATGGTGCAGCAGCAAGCCGCCATGCTCTCGTTTGTCGAGGCATTCTGGGTCATGGGCGTGATCTTCCTCGGCATGCTGCCGCTCCTCTTCCTGCTGCGCAATGCCCGCTCGTTGCACCCGCATACGCGGAGGGCGGCGAGCACAGTTCGGCAGCAGAGATTAGCTGAGGCAAGAGTCGAGCCCGAGGAGGAATTGGTGGGCGTCGCGCACTAGACCCGGCAGAAACGGGTAGTGCGGCACTGACCTGAATTATTCATCAAGCCGTATGCTTTGAAGGGGCGCACCTTTAGAGCGGTTTAGTTATTTGTGTAGTCTAGGTGCCGCCGGCTGAAGCCGGCTCGGAGGTGAAGGATCAGCGGGAACGCGGCGCTGAAGCGCCGCTCTACCCGTGCTCGCTCGACTACAGTAATTCTTAAACTGCTCT
>DATCCF010000150.1:0-4591 GCA_036511435.1 Terriglobales bacterium
TCCGTCCGGGTGTCACACACATGAAGCAGAAACATGTCCATCTGATTGGGATTTGCGGCACCGCGATGGCATCGCTCGCCGGGATGCTCAAGCAGCGGGGCTTTCACGTTACCGGCTCCGACCACGCCGCCTATCCCCCAATGTCGGATTTTCTGGCGTCGCTGAACATTCCCGTCTCCGAGCCATTTAGCGAACGGAATTTGCAGCCTCAGCCGGACCTGGTGGTGGTGGGCAACGCCATATCGCGCGGCAACCCGGAGCTGGAGTGCCTACTCGATCAGCGGATTCCGTTCGAATCCATGTCGCAGGTGCTGCACGACGAATTTTTGATTGGGCGGGAGAGGCTGGTAGTGGCTGGTACGCACGGAAAAACTACCACCTCTTCGCTCTTGGCATGGCTGTTTCACCACGCGGGACGTGCGCCCAGTTTTCTGATTGGCGGGATTCCGGAGAATTTTGGCAGCTCGTTTGGCCTGGACTCAGGAAACGAGTTCATCCTGGAAGGCGACGAATACGACACCGCATTCTTCGACAAAGGACCCAAGTTTCTGCACTACTTTCCCAATGCTGTCATCCTTACCTCGGTGGAATTCGACCACGCCGATATCTACAAGAATCTTGATGAAGTGAAGACGGCATTCGCGCGCCTGGTGAACTTGATTCCACGTCGCGGACTCCTGGTCGCATGGGACGGGCATTCTAATGTTGACGAATGCGTGAGCCGCGCTTTCTGCCGGGTCGAGCGTTACGGATTCAAGCAGCAATCGAGATGGCGAGTGGCCGATGTCGAATACACGCCCAATCTGACAAGCTGGCGGGTGTTGCGAGACGGTGAGCCTTGGGGCGAATTCGCCTTTTCCCTGGCGGGCGAATACAACGTGCTGAACGCGACTGCGGCGGTTGCCTTGGCGGCGAACTACGGAATTGCAAAGGACGCCATTGCAGACGGGCTCCGCAGTTTCCGCAGTGTGAAGCGGCGGCTCGAGGTTAAAGCCGAAGTCCATGGGGTCACGATCATCGACGATTTCGCGCACCACCCCACCGCCATTGCGGAGACGCTGAAGGCGCTGCGTAGGCGTTATCCGGGACGGCGTTTGTGGGCAATTCTCGAACCCCGTTCCAACACGCTCCGGCGCAAGGTCTTCCAGGACGAGTTGGCGCGGAGTCTCTCCTTGGCCGATGAAGTTGTGGTGGCGGCCATTTTCAAGTCGGAAGCCATTCCCGAACATGAGCGGCTGGATGCCGCCGCGGTGATTGCGCAGTTGCAGGCGTTGGGCAAGCCCGCGCGTCTGCTCGATACTGCAGATGCGATTGTGGAGTCTATCGGTCCCGCGTTGCGGATGGGAGATGTCGTCGCCATCCTGTCCAACGGGGGATTCGCTGGGATCTACGAGAAACTGCCCGCGAGACTCCGATCCCTCTATGAGGTCTCGACGCCCGCGTGACCCGAGCACGCTTTGCATTGCTCGCGGCGGCCTGGCTGGGGTGCGGATTCCTGTTTCCTGGCAGCGCGCGCGTCCGGGCGATGACGCCGGTGAGTTGCGCCTCGCCAACTAGCGCTCAACCGGAGCCGACCGAGTATTTCGTCTCGCTGGCCGATTCAACGCAACACATCGCCCATGTGAGCATCAGACTGCGCAGTGGTGAAGGAACGCGCACGCTTGCGATGCCGGTCTGGAATGCGTTGTACCAGGTGCGCAACTTTGCCGCGAACGTGGAGGATGTCCGTGCGCAGGATGGTTCCGGTGCCGTGGCAGAGGTCCGCAACACTGCGACCAGCGAGTGGAAAATTACCGGGCCGGCTGGTTGCGTTGTGGTCAGCTACGATATTCGCCTCGATGTTCCCGGCCCCTTTGGCAGTTCGCTGAGCGCGGACGGAGGCTTCTTCAATTGGGCAATGGTGTTGATGTACGCTCCCTCCCTGCGCTGGGAACCCGTGAGCCTTCGTTTGCTGGATGTTCCGGCCCCTTGGGGCATGCGCGATCTGCATGTACTGCGAGGTGCTGAGCCAGGCAAGGTCGAACAGGTAGTCGGGGTGGCCCCCAACTACGACGATCTTGTAGACAGCCCGGCTGAGATCGGAAGTTTCCGGCAGTCGGCATTTCAACAGGACGGAGCGACGTACCACGTTGTGGTAGACGGCAATCCAGCCGACTACGATATGGGAAAGCTCGACGAGGTGCTGGCACGGATCACGCACGCGGCTGTGGACTGGATGCAGGACCGCCCCTACGACGAATACACATTTCTTTATTACCTGCCGCACGGACCCGGTGGCGGAGGGATGGAGCACGCTTACGGCACTGCTATTGAAGTGAGCGCGAACCGGCTACGCCAGTCCCTGCTGCCGCTGGCGAGTGTGAGCGCGCACGAGTTCTTCCATTTGTGGAACGTGAAGCGGATTCGGCCTCAGTCTCTGGAGCCGATCGACTACCAGCGCGAGAACGATACTCGCGCGCTGTGGTTCAGCGAAGGTGTGACCAGCACGGTGAGCGAGATACTGTTGGTGCGCGCGGGACTGATCGATGAGAAGGTGTATTTGCAAGGCGCATCGAATGAAATCACAGAATTGCAACGGCGTCCCGCGCACCGTTGGCAATCGGCGGAAGAGTCAAGCCTTGACGCCTGGTTTGAAGGTCAGGCGTACTATCGCTCGCCGGAGCGCAGCATCAGTTACTACAACAAAGGCGAGATCCTCGGTATCCTACTTGACTTGCGGGTTCGCCAGATCACGCAAGGGAACAAGTCCCTGCGCGACGTGTTGCAGTGGATGAACGAACACTACGCCAAGCGGCAACGCTTCTTTTCCGATTCCCAAGGTGTCGAGCAGGCGGCGGAGGCGGTTACGGGGAAGAGCTTTGCTGAGTTCTTCCGCGACTACGTATCGGGAGTGCAAGAGATCCCCTACGACGACTTCTTCCAGTTTGCCGGCTTGCAGGTGGTCCTCAAGACTGTGCAGGTGGGATCGGCGGGGTTCACCACCACGGCGAACCTGGGAGGCCAACCAGAAGTCGTTCAGGTTGATCCGAACAGCGATGCCCGCCGGGCCGGGATCGCCGCGGGAGACCGCGTGATTGCCATCGATGGAAAACCTGCCGACGCCTCACTCGATGACCAACTCTCACAGATGCCTCCAGGGAGAACCGTGCACCTTCATATCGCAAACCGGAGAGGCCAACGCGAAGTGAAGTTGCGACTGGGTCTGCGTGAGCAGCAGAGCTATGAACTTCAGGATTTGCCGTCGGTCACCCCAGCGCAGCAGGCTCATCGAGCGGCGTGGATGCACGGCGACGATGAGAGCGGAGGAACACCTTGATCCGCACCATCGTCCTACTGGCGTTCTGGGGGGTGTCGATTTTCATCGCCGGTCCAGTTCTGTTGCTGTACGCGCTCATCAGCGGCGACATCAACCCGCTTTACAACATATCGGCAGGGCTCGCGATCTTTGGCGTTCGCCTGGCCGGAGTGAAGATCGAAGTTCGCGGGATGGAGAGGTTGGAGGCGGGGCGCAACTACATTTTCATGGCGAACCACTCTTCGAACCTGGATCCACCAGTCCTGCTCCCCACGATTCCAGGGCGCTGTTCCGTGTTGGTGAAGAAGGAGGTCTTCCGAGTTCCCATCCTCGGTACCGGCATGAAAATGACAAGCCTGGTGCCGGTAGACCGGAGCGATCGGGAGTCCGCTATCGAGAGTGTGAATGCGGCCATCGCAGTCTTGCGTCAGGGACTGCACATGCTGATCTTCCCGGAAGGCACGCGGTCCAGCGATGGCCGCCTGCTCCCATTCAAGAAGGGGCCATTCCACTTGGCGATCGATTCGGGCGTGTTCGTGGTTCCGGTGACGATTTTGGGAACATTCGAGTTGTGGCCGAAGACCCGCTTTGCATTGCGACCAGGAACGGCAACCGTGGTATTTCACGTGCCGATCGATCCGCGGAGCTATCCTGATCGTGATTCGTTGATGAAGGCTCTCGCTGAGACCATTGCGAGTGCATTGCCGCCGGAGCGACGCTGATGGGATTGTGACGATGAAAAAGCGTTGGACAGCGTCACAGATTGGCGATGGCTGGTCGGCGCGAGAGGCATTCAATGCACGCTTGGACAGGCTACGGGAAAATCTGAACACTGCTCGGGTGGTGCGGCGCTTAACCTGAATTATTCATGAGCATCTCACGCTTTGAAAGGGCACGGCTTCAGCCGTGCCGTAAGTGCTGGTTATTGATCGTGGCTTTAGCCACTGAGGGACTTCGGTGTTGAGACGAAGTGCGAGTTCCCTCAGGGGCTAAAGCCCAACTCTCCACGCACACGTAACGGCACGGCTGAAGCCGTGCCCTTTCAAAGATTTCTGTCTTCAGAATTTTCCGCAGCCTGTGATGGCGTGCTCCACCGTCGCCAATACACTGCCGATACATCTAAAGAGAAAGTCCCACGCGCGCGCTACTTCTTTTCGACAAGCCGTGCCGTGAGCACGACGCCATCGCGGTCGTCATGCAGCTTGATGGAGAAGATAAGAACATTCCAGTTCCAGTGCGGGCTCTGAGTAGGCAGATGAGAGGTGCCTTGAAATCCGCGCCGGTCAATGTAGGTCT
>DATCCF010000151.1:0-3588 GCA_036511435.1 Terriglobales bacterium
TTGTCTTTACGGTTTGCTGGAAAACTCGAATGTGGTGCTTTGAAGGGGCGCACCTTCAGGTGCGCCGTTAAGCTCTTTATTTTGTCATCACGAGCGGGCTTCAGCCCGCGAGGGATCTGCTTTGCGACTTTTTCAGCAAACTGTTTAGCTCACCGATTGGGGATCTGTACACCGCGGAGAGTCAACTCCAATGAAGACCCAGTCCCGCTCCCGCGGGACGGAATAAGAAAGCCCACCGTTTCAACGGTGGGTAGGCAAGAATCAAGACACCCGAGTGCCTCGGGCACGGCACTCACCCAAACACATAACGCGGACCATTGCGAGTGCGACAGCAACTCTCATCCATTACACTAGACGCTTGACTCGCATCCCGGTTCACACCCCATCCCGATCCTACGAAGTGCTGGTCGAGCGTGGCTTGTTGCGCTCGGCGGCAGCCGCACTGAGCGATACTGTGCCTCCGGACTCGCGCCTTTTCGCGGTCACACAGCCGCCCGTGCACAAGCATTGGGGCGGCGTGTTGCGCAAGAGTTTCAGCGAAGCCGGCCGCAAAGTCGAACTGATAGAGATGCCGGATGGCGAGCATTCGAAGACCCTCTCGCAACTGGAAAAACTTGCCTCGAAGCTGGTGAGCCGCGGCGCTGACCGCCAGTCGGTGATTCTGGCGCTAGGCGGTGGAGTGGTGGGCGATGTCGCAGGGTTTCTAGCGTCGGTCTTCATGCGCGGAATTCCCGTCGTGCAGATACCGACGACTCTGCTCGCGCAGGTTGATTCGGCAATCGGCGGCAAGACCGGAGTGAACCTGAAGTCAGGCAAGAACCTCCTCGGCACCTTTCATCAGCCGCTCGCTGTGCTGGCCGATCCGGATGTGCTGGCGACCCTGCCCGAGCGGGAATACCGTTCGGGCTTGTTCGAGGCAATGAAGTACGGCGTGATTCGCAACCCTGCCATCTTCGAGTTGATGGAAACGAACAGCGACGCTTTGCTGCGCCGTGACGGCGCGCTGTTGGAGACGCTGATCACGGAATGCATTCGCGTGAAGGCGGACGTAGTGAGCGCCGATGAACGGGAGAGCGGCGAGCGCCGTATTCTGAACTTTGGACACACCATCGGGCACGCGCTGGAAGCGGAAACCGATTACGAGCAGTTCCTGCATGGCGAGGCGGTGGGTTGGGGCATGATTGCCGCCACCATGATTGGCGCCGGGATGCACATCACAGACGCGCTGACCGCGCAACGCATCATTGCGCTGGTTTTGGCCTATGCGCCTTTGCCAAGGGTTGAGGTGAACAGCGACGGCATTGCCAAGCGACTGCTCTCCGACAAGAAGACGGTTGCCGGCGTGCCGCATTTCATTCTGCCGACCGGCATCGGCAAGGTCGAAGTGGTCAACATCGTGCCGGCACGAGCCGTTATCGAGGCAGTCGAAGAAATCAAGAAGCTATCGAAGGCATAGCGTTGGCCCATCACGACAAGTCGCCGATTGAACCTTCGGATCGCTCCGCGGCTGAGCGCATCCTGGGCGCCGCTCCAGCCGGAGCGCAAGACGAAGCATCGGCTGCCGCAGCGGTGCGCGCTATGTTCACGTCGATCGCGCCTCGCTACGATCTGCTCAATCACGTGCTCTCGATGAACATCGACCGGGTATGGTGGAACCGCACCGCCCGCGTCTTCCGCGAGGTGCTGCACCGTCCTGGTGCGCAGGTGCTCGATCTGTGCTGCGGGACCGGGGACATGACATTTGCGCTGCATCGCCGCCTGACCGCCCCAACCAGTGCGAAAGCGGCACTCGTTGGGGATCCCGCGAATGGCGCAGCTACGCAAATCTTCGGGGCCGACTTCTCGCACGCCATGCTAGTGCGCGCCGAGCAGAAGTCCGCGGGCAGGAATATTCGCTGGGTCGAGGCAGATGCGTTGCATCTGCCGTTTCCCTCGGACCAGTTTCAGTTGGTGACATCCGCTTTCGGCTTTCGCAATCTTGCCAACTACGATCGCGGACTGGGGGAGATTTACCGCGTGCTCGCGCCCCAGGGCGAAGTGGGCATTCTCGACTTCGGAGAGCCCCAGGGCCTGATTGGCAAATTGTATCGGGTGTACTTTCGGCGGGTGCTGCCGGCCATTGGCACGCTCATTTCCGGCGTGCGTGGCCCTTATGCATATCTGCCTGCGTCCGTGCTGCGCTTTCCCTCTCCCGACGAGATGTTGCAGCGAATGCGCGCCGCCGGTTTCCGCGAAGTCACATGGGCTCCGTATACGTTTGGGATCGCCGGGCTGTATCGGGGAACCAAGTAGTAAGCTTCATGAGCGTTTCGGGTAATGTTGGGCGCGCGGCAGTGTTTGGAAAGGAATCAGAATGTCCTTCGAGATGAAGCTTTGGCGAGTTGCCGGATCGAAGCTGCAGGATGTCGATGCGTCTCATTTGGACCAGGAGCAACGCCTTGAAGACTGGATAGCGGATGCCCCATCTATGCTGGGCATGGACCTCGTTATCATCGGCAGGCAGGTCCAAACGAGCTTTGGTGGCCGGATCGATCTGCTGGCCTTGAACCGGGACGCCAACTGCGTGGTCTTAGAGTTGAAGAGAGGGCGGACCCCCCGTGAAGCTGTTGCTCAGATATTGGAGTATGCAGCATGGACTAAGGACCTCGGCTATAACGAACTGGACCAAATTGCACAAGATTATCGAAAGAGCGACCTAGCCACGGTTTTCGCGGATGCGTTCGGGACGGCAGTCCCAGACCCGGTTAATGCCGGCCACGATATGGTTGTTGTGGCGTCTCAGTTGGATGAGTCGTCCGAACGTATTATCAACTACCTTTCAGAAGAGCACGGAGTCAGCATTAATGCGGTGTTCTTTAGCTTTTTCCGCGACGGAGAGAGCGAGTTTGTAGGACGCGCCTGGCTGAGAGATCCATCTGAGACGATTGAACGGTCTGAGTCGCGAAAGCGTGCGCCATGGTCTGGCTACTGGTTCGTAAACGTGGGCGAAGGAGATCATCGAAACTGGGATGATAACCGCAAGTATGGATATATCGGTGCAGGCCAGGGCGAGAAATATTCCAGACCGCTAACCCACTTGAAGGTCGGCGACAAAATCTTCGCCTACATGAAGGGTCTGGGATACGTCGGGTATGGAGAGGTGACGAAGGAGGCCGTCCCGGCGAAAGACTTCATAGTGGATTCCGTCGGCAAGCACCTTCTTGAACTCCCTCTTCAGGCTCGCCGCGCCGACGAGAATAGAAACTCCCCCGAGTTAGCCGAGTGGGCGGTCGGTGTGAAATGGGTAAAGGAGTACTCGGGCGAACAAGCCAAAACCTTTAGGGGTGTTTTTGCCAATCAAAACATTGTGTGCAAGTTGCGTGATCCCAAAACCATAGATTTCCTCCGCAGTGAGTTCGGCGCCGAGTAAGTGGGCCTAAGGGCTTTTACCACGCGCGTCCCCCTGACCCCTAGAGCAGTTTAAGAATTACTGTAGTCGAGCGAGCACGGGTAGAGCGGCGCTTCAGCGCCGCGTTCCCGCTGATCCTTCACCTCCGAGCCGGCTTCAGCCGGCGGCACCTAGACTACACAAATAACTAAACCGCTCTA
>DATCCF010000152.1:0-10746 GCA_036511435.1 Terriglobales bacterium
GAAATGAGACGGCTTTAGCCGCTGAGGTGACGGAAGTATTACCTCAGGCGCTAAAGCGCGATCCAAGAACTGACGGCAGTTATGCACGCCTGAAGGCGTGCTCCACCCATCGCCTATACACCAGATGTGAAACTGCTATAGGTGATGGCGGAAATCGATGTTGTAACCCTCGGCGTACCCAACGAGAATCGCCATACGTCGATCGACTGGACGTAAGTGCGATCATACTGCCGGGTGCGCCGTTCGGGCGAAGCCATGCCAGGGCAGTCTGTTGCGAGACCGAGCGGAAGCCTTGGTGCACTGACGGATGTTGGATCTTCGACTCCGGGCAGGGTTGGTTTGTATGCCGGTTGCCATCATCTCGGCATCGAAACGTCCATGCCCCCGCTTGCATCGAACTATCATGGGAATACTCTCAGGCAAAGAATCCGCCCCGCGTGAGTTAAAGTTGCATGGGTCGCGATCACAAGCTTCGCACCCTGAGTACGTCAGATAATCGAACATCATGAATTCGCCCTCTAATGTGACGTGGTACAAGGACGCCATCATCTACGAGGTGCACGTGCGCGCTTTCTTTGACAGCGTGACCGATGGCATCGGCGACTTCGGTGGTCTGACGCAGAAACTCGATTACCTGGAAGATCTTGGGGTGACGGCCATTTGGCTCTTGCCCTTCTGTCCCTCACCGTTGCGGGACGACGGATATGACATCGCCAACTACACCGACGTCCATCCCTCGTATGGGACACTGAAGGATTTCCAGCGCTTCCTGCGCGAGGCGCATCGCCGCGGCCTGCGCGTGATTACCGAGTTGGTCCTGAATCACACCTCGGACCAGCATGGGTGGTTTCAGCGCTCCCGCCGGGCACTCCCCGGCAGCCGTTGGCGCAACTACTACGTGTGGAGCGACACCCCCGAAAAGTATCGTGACGCGCGCATCATCTTCAAAGACTTCGAAAGTTCGAACTGGTCCTGGGACCCAGTTGCTAAGGCATACTACTGGCACCGCTTCTACTCGCATCAGCCCGATCTGAACTGGGACAACCCCGAGGTGCGCGAGGCCATGTTCGATGCGATGGATTTCTGGCTCGATCTTGGCGTCGATGGCTTGCGGCTCGACGCTGTCCCGTACTTGTTCGAACGTGAGGGTACCAATTGCGAAAACCTGCCGGAGACTCATCAGGCTCTGCGCGAACTGCGCAAGCATGTTGACGAGAAATACCAGGACCGGATGCTGCTGGCGGAGGCCAACCAATGGCCGGAGGACGCCGTCGCCTACTTCGGACAAGGCGACGAATGTCACATGGCCTTTCACTTCCCCGTGATGCCGCGGCTCTTCATGTCCCTGCGCATGGAAGACCGCTATCCCATCACCGATATTCTGAAGCTGACGCCTCCCATTCCCCAGAGCTGCCAATGGGCCCTGTTCTTGCGTAATCATGACGAGCTGACCCTGGAAATGGTGACCGACGAAGAGCGCGATTACATGAATCGCACTTACGCCCGCGATCGGGAGATGCGGATCAATCTCGGAATTCGCCGCCGGCTGGCGCCCCTGCTGGAAAACGACCGCCGCAGAATCGAGCTGATGAATGCCTTGCTCTTCTCCTTGCCCGGCACACCTGTCATTTATTACGGCGACGAAATCGGAATGGGCGACAATGTCTTCCTCGGTGACCGTAACGGAGTGCGGACTCCCATGCAGTGGAGCCCGGACCGCAATGCCGGGTTCTCGCGCGCCAATCCCCAACGCCTGTATCTGCCGGTCAACATCGATCCCGAGTATCACTACGAAACCGTCAACGTCGAGGCACAGCAGAACAATCCTCATTCGTTGCTGTGGTGGACGAAGCGTCTCATTTAACAACGCAAGCAGTTTCGCGCCTTCGGAAGCGGCAGCCTGGAATTTCTGTATCCCAGTAACCGCAAGGTGCTGGCGTTCATCCGTCAGTTCGAGGACGAAAAGATTCTGGTGGTCGCTAATCTCTCGCGATTTACTCAATGCGTAGAGCTTGATCTCGCAAGCTTTTAGGGCTCCGTGCCGGTAGAAGTCTTCGGTCGCACCAAGTTCCCCGGTATCGGCGAGCACTCTTACCTGCTGTCTCTCGGGCCGCATGCCTTCTACTGGTTCCATCTGCAGCCGCGAGAGGCGACGCAGGAATCGCTGAATATCAGCACGGCGCCACAGCAATTGCCGGTGGTGCAGGTGGAATCGGCCGACAATGTTTTCTCCGACATGACGTTACGCACCTTGGAGCACATCATTCCCAAGGTACTGCAAAGCCGGCCTTGGTTTCCCGGCAAGAACCGTTACATTACCGGGATCGTGGTCCACAACATCCTCTCGTTACCTGACACTTCCGCGCATCTTCTCTTCCTCGATGTGACCTATGGGGATGCCGAGCCTGAGACCTACCTCGTGGCTTTGTCGATCGCGACTGGAGAAAAAGCGGATGCCCTGCTGCGCGACCGGCCCGACGCAGTGCTGGCTCGGCTCGCAGGCATGGGCCCGGAGACGCCAGCGATACTGTACGGTGCAACGCTGGATCGCGCTTTCAGCGATTCGCTGTTGCGCGCGATCGTCCGCCGGCGACGCATCAGGGGAGATTCGGGCGAGTTGGTTGGCGCTCATACTCGTGCCTTCCGCAAGGCATGGACGTCGGTCCGCTCCAACCTGGAGCCGCACCCGCAACCCACGGAATCGTGCTACACGGTCATCAATTACGGTGACAATTTTGTGCTGAAGCTGTATCGCAAGCTCGAAGAAGGGATCAATCCTGGACGTGAGGTGCCCGAGTTCCTGACCCAGCAGACCGAGTTCAAGGCAATTCCGCAGGCCCTTGGATCGCTGGAATACCGCCACTATCACACCGAAGCCGTCCACGAGATGAGCCTGGGCACACTCAGCAGTTTCATCCGCAACTCAACCAACGGGTGGGATTACACCGTGGACCACCTGGGACTGTTTTTCGAGCACGCCTTGGCCCTCCCTCACGACGATCCGCGAGTACGCGATCTGACCTTCGGAGATCCTCTGGCGGCAGTGAATTCGCCGGTTCCCCAGATCATTGCTGAGTTGCTAGGCAACTACCTGGACAGCATTCGGGTGCTGGCGCACCGGACGGCGGAGATGCACATCGCCCTCAGCAGCCGCCCCGATGTTCCAGACTTTGCTCCGGAGCCATTTACCACGTTTTACCGGCAAGGCATTTACCACGGGATCGTAGGTGAATTGAATCGTTCGTTCGACACGTTACGGAGCTGTCTCCGCCTGCTCCCAGAGGACGCGCAGGCCGATATTTCAGAGGCGCTTAATCGCGAAGGCGAGATCCGCAATCGGCTAGTGCTACTACGTGACAAACGGCTGTCAGGTAACCGGATTCGGCAGCACGGCGACTATCAATTGGGCAACGTACTGTACTCGGGCAGCGATTGGGTCATCACCAATTTCGAGGGTGATCCGTATCGGCCGTTGAGCGAGCGGCGCATTAAGCGTTCCGCGCTGCGGGATGTGGCGACCATGTTGCGCTCGTTCCATTATGTTTCCCACGCCGCGTTGTTCGGCGATGTTCCCGGTATTGTTCCCAGCCGGGAAGCGCACCCCCAGTTGGAAATGTGGGCAAAGACCTGGTATCAATGGGTTAGCACTATTTTCCTCGAGAATTACTTAAGGGTCGGATCGAGTGCTCAGTTCCTCCCGCAGCACGATGAGGAGATCAGGATCATTCTGGGCGCCTACATGAGTGGATCCGAATTCCCGTCTCCGGGATCCTGGACCAGCTCAAGCCCTCGTGATCTTTGGGGATAACAGGAAAACAGGAGCGCACATTATCCCGCCGGGGCCGGAAACGTCTGCGCGAACTGGTTACTTGTTCGGAACCAGTCTGGCGTTCTCGTACTGGCTGAAGACGGCATTAGCGCCTTCGTGCGCCGGCGTTCCCGCCAGCAACTGCTCTTTCCGGTAAACCAGGCTACTGGCATTGTAGGTCGCCAGCTCGAAGCCATGACCGTGCGTGATGGCGTCGGTGGGACAGGCCTCCACGCAATAGCCGCAAAAGATACAGCGGTTGTAATCGATGTTGTAAACCTTGGCGTAGCGCTCGGCACCGCTCACCCGTTTCTCAGCCGTGTTCTCGGCGGCTTCGATGTAGATGCAGTTCGAGGGACATGCTGCCGCGCACAGGAAGCACGCAACACACTTCTCCAGTCCATTCTCGTCGCGCTGCAGCACGTGCATTCCGCGGAAGCGCTCCTGAAACATCGCGCCCCGGGTGGGACCGGGACCGTCAGGATAGTTTTCCACCGTCGTCGGGTTGAACATTTCCCGGAAGGTAACGCTCATACCCTTGGCAATTGCCGCGATGTTCTTAACAATTCCCATGATCGTTTTCAGTATAACAATCCGGCCAGTGTGCTGCGCCTCCGCGACGGGCGACCGCTAGCGGCCTGTTCCGGCCCCCTTACCGAAACCGGCTTTCAGCAACTCGAAGTGGTGTTGCGCGTGGCCGGCCGCAATATACGCCAGCGCGCGGACCGTAACTGGATTTCCATTGGCAATGCCAGTGCGCGTCTCGGCCTCAGCAGGCAGCGAACCGAACAGAGCAATAGTTGCTTTGCGGATACTCTCGAGCTCGGTCAGCAGGTCGTCCACACTGCGCGAATTGGAATGCGCTTCGCGGACGTAATCGTCCTGCTCGAAGCCGCG
The DNA here is from genome assembly GCA_036511435.1 of Terriglobales bacterium. Classification (GTDB taxonomy): domain Bacteria; phylum Acidobacteriota; class Terriglobia; order Terriglobales; family Acidobacteriaceae; genus Bog-257. Next base: position 4,706 of record DATCCF010000152.1, read on the forward strand.
CAACTCGCTGGCATCGCCGCGCGCGAAGCGCAAAGCGCGATAGGTCATGACCCGCTCGGTGTCGCACAGGTGTCCGAGCACCTGCTTGGCGCTCCACTTCCCCGGCGCGGGCGCCGCGCTGGCGGCCTCGTCGGATACGCCTACCAGGAGTTGGCGATAATCTCCAAGCTGCCTGGCGAGGAAATCCAGGACTGGACCCTCGGGAACGCGGGCAATGTAGTTCTTGTGGTACTCGGCGTATTCGGAGCTGTCGGGTCGGATGAGCATGGCGACAACTGTGACATAGGACTAGAGCGGGAAGCAAGTTGGGGAGGGCACAGGGCACGGGTTATTTGACGCGAAGTCCCGGATCTCGAACCGCGCGAGACCCGGGGCACCCGGGGCACCCGGCACGGCCAATTTCCGCGTTCGTCATCACGCGCGCGATCTTATCTAAGAGCACTCTCCAATCTGGAGGGCTACGGTGTAATCTGCCAAATCACCCCGGCGTTGTAGGTACCGCCTGCGGTAGTTGTGCCATAGATGTTTCCGCTTGCATCAAATGCTACGCTGCCGTAGGGTTCGCCGCCATCGCTGCCACCCGTAAAATCGTGCAAGCTGGTATATGTCCAGCCCGTCGGGGAAGGCATGAGCCGAAAGACGGCACCATGACCATATGCACCGGAATATTGTGTACTTCCGTAGAGGTTACCGGCCGCATCCATAACTAGGCTGCCGGTTGGCCCGGCGGGGTATCCACTTGCTTCGGCAAAACTGTACAGCAGGTTGAATGTCCAGGTGCCGCCAGAGGGAGCTAGCTGGAAAAATGTACCCCCTCCCCTCCCCTCGTCCTCGGTGCTGGTTGTGCCGTACAGGTTTCCAGCATCGTCGAAGAGCAACCCGCCTATTGGGAAATAACCGTTCGGATCAAATGGATCGAAGGAGTAGAGAGTGTTCTCTACCCAGCCCGCGGATGTGGGGGAGAGTTCGAACACTGTGCCGCCACCTTGCGAGCCAGAGTCGACCGTGGTACCAAAGAGGGTGCCGGCCTGATCGAAGATCACACCACTTTCCGGACCCGAACCATCGGATCCCGTGAACCGGTGAATGACGTTTTCCGTCCAGCCCCCATCCGAAGGGGTTAATTCGTAAACAGTACCAAAACCCGTACCTCCGCCACCCCAAATCGTCGTGCCGTACAGGCTCCCAGCCGCGTCGAATCTTAGGCTACCGTATCCCGGCCCGGAACCGTCGCTGCCCCCTTGGAACCGGTAAAGAACGGTTTCAAGCCAAGGACAAAGGGCTGTTGTGCAGGCCGTTGGCGGTGGGCGAAGCTTGAAAACCGTTCCACAAGCCTGATTAACGCACTGCTGTCCCCCTCCGGCATAGGTCGTGCCATAGAGTTCATGGTCCGGTCCGAGGACGACCGTGGTAGCGGGATATGCTCCATCGTTTCCTCCTAAGAAGAGATGGATGGTCTCGAACTTCCAGCCGCCGGAGGTATGCCTCACTGTGTACACTGTCCCACACCCGCTCTGACACTGGAGGTAGCCGTGGCCGCCATCCCAGGCCGTGCCATACAGATTCCCTGCCGCGTCGATAGTGACCCCGGCAGCAGGTTGCTCGCCGTCGTCCAGACCAGTGAAGTTGTGAATTACTGTGAACGTCTGTGCGCGGGCCGACACTATCGCGGTCAGGATAAAAACACATAACAGTCCCAGCAGGAATGGCCCACGGAAAACTTTCTCGTAAAAGATTGGCCTCGAGTGTCTCATTACGCCTCCTAAACTGGCCACTAGCGACTGACCACTGCTTTATTCTAGGCCAAACTCCTTCCACCGCTTGGTCACGCTCGCTTTTGTGGCTTCGTCCATTCGGATCTCGTCGGGCCAGGGGCGCGTGAAGCCTTCGCTCGGCCATTTGCGGGTGGCATCGACACCCATTTTCGAGCCAAAGTCGGGCAAGCGCGATGCATGGTCCAGCGAGTCCACCGGGCCAAGCGTGAATTGAATGTCGCGTTCAGGATCGATATTGTTCAGCACTTTGAGGGTCACGTCGCCGATGTCCTGCACGTCCACGTCTTCATCCACCACCAGAATGCATTTCGTGGACATCGCTTGCCCCATCGACCATATACCGTTCATCACCTTGCGCGCCTGTCCCGGATAGGATTTCTTGATCGAGACAATCATCAGGTTGTGAAAGATGCCTTCGATCGGCAGGTTCACGTCCACTATCTCGGGGATGGTGACTCGCATCAGCGGCAGGAATATCCGCTCTACCGCTTTGCCCATCCACGCGTCCTCCATCGGAGGTTTGCCGACGATGGTCGTCGAGTAGATCGGGTCCTTGCGATGGGTGATACACGTGACGTGGAACACAGGATAGAGATCTTGCGGCGTGTAGAAGCCGGTGTGGTCGCCGAACGGTCCTTCCATCCGTAGTTCGTCCAACAGAACGTAGCCTTCGAGCACGATCTCCGAGGTTGCAGGCACCTCCAGGTCCACGGTTTCGCATTTCACTAGCTCAACTGGCTTCTGCCGCAGAAATCCGGCGATCATGTACTCCTCGATATCCGGCGGCGCGGGCACGATGGAGGAAAACATCATTGCCGGATCGGTGCCGATCGCGACCGCCACATCCATCTTCCCTGCGACCTGCTTCCCTTCCGCAACCCGCGAGCCTCCGCCCGAACGCGCCATCATGTCCAAAGCTGCGGTGGCGGGATGTGCCTCGCCGGCCGCCGCGGCCCTGCGCATCTGCTGGCGATAGTGTTCGGCTCCTTGCTTCTGGCGCTGCCAATGCATTCCGGCACTGCGCTCGTCGTACACCTGCATACGATACGTGCCGGAATTGCGCTTGCCTGTCTTGAGGTCTTTGGTGATCACCGAAGGCAACGTGATGAAGCGTCCGCCGTCCTGCGGCCAGCATTGCAGGATGGGGAAATCGAGCAGCGAACAATTGTCGCGTTTGATCACTTCCTTGCAAGGACCGCTGGAAACTTCCTTGGGGAAAAACTTCCCCATCTCCGCCAGCATGGGGAGCATTTTGATTTTATCCAGCAGCCCTTGCGGCGACTTCACATCCATGAAGTACTTGATCCGGTCGGCGATCTCGTCGAGCGAATCCACATCTAGCGCCAACTGCATGCGGCGCTCCGAGCCGAATTGATTAATCAGCAGCCGGGCTCCCGGATAACCTCTGACGTTTTCGAACAGCAAAGCTGGCCCGCCAGGACCATGCTTGCCCCGGGGTCCCCATTTGGACACCCGGTCCGTGATCTCGGCGATCTCAAGCACCGGATCAGCTTCCGCCTTAATGCGCTTCAACTCTCCCGCTTTGTCCAGCGCGGAGATCCAATCTCGCAGGTCGTAGTAGGCCAAGCCAACCTCGCTTCAGTGGCGACCGCCTGGAAGCGGTCGCAATACCGTTTGCTGTATCAGAATCGGAGTAACCCACGATTATAGTGGGCGACCAATTTGGCCTCCGTGTCTTTAACTCTTTGTGCGCCGGGAGCGCGGCCCGCACGCCTATTTCGTGGCTGCCAACCCAGCTCCTTAGGGAGGCTCTGAAAAAGTCAGCATCCTGTGTTTGCGGGGCTGAAGCCCCGGAGTATTTACAACAGCTTAGACGCCGGCCTGAAGGCCGGCTCTACCCGAACATCGCCTTCTTCAGAGTTTCCTTAGCTATCGCACGGCTGCAACCCTTGTGGAGCGACGGTCCCCGTTCGTTGGGTAAATCGCGCGCGCCGACGGAAACTTGCACCACGATTCCGCTAGTAGACCTTGGTGCCACATTCGCGCTCGGTGAGCAAGCAAGTCAATGGCCAACAAGTTTCTTATTCCGCTTGAATCTGCGGGCTCAATTTCATAATCTCTAGACACTTGGGGAGAGCGACAGTGCAAGTCTTTTTGTCGCTCATCGGTGTTTGCAGCAAGTAATCCTAATTTTGCAAAGATAGTTTTTGCCAGTGAGAGTTTTCACCCGCTTCGGCCGTCTCTGCAATCCTCACGCTCCCCGTCTGTCCTTTTCGCTCCCAAAGCCTGAGAATACAAACAGCAACAGGCAACCGAGAATCCATCCCGCTCACCGAGGAAGGTTACTATGCCCGTGACTCGCATCGATTTCCCCGTAGATGAATTGACGCGTCCTCAATCCGAAGAGGAGATTCAACGGAAGCTGGCGCAAGAACGTGCGCGCCTGGCCAGCATGATGGGACTCGACAGTGGCCCGGTCCGCCACTTTCGCCGTCCCGTCGAAAGGCCCTTCAGCGCGGAAGAGCGCGGCAAGGTGACCATTCTTTTTGGTGGCCTGACCTGGAAGCACGAGCGCGCGATTCAGGCTGTATTCGAAGGCTGCGGATATCGCTGCGACATTCTGCCCGTGCCGAACGTCTCGGCGTTTCAGCTAGGCAAGGAATACGGTAACAATGGTCAGTGCAACCCCACGTACTTCACCGTTGGCAACCTGGTGCAGTATCTCCAGAGCCTGGAAGCGCGGGGCATGACGAAAGACGAGATCATCAACAACCACGTCTTCTTCACCGCCGGCTCGTGTGGTCCATGCCGCTTCGGCATGTACGAGTCGGAGTATCGCCTGGCCTTGCAAAACGCCGGCTTCGATGGTTTCCGCGTGTTGCTCTTCCAGCAGAATGACGGCGTCAAAGCAGCCTCGGGCGAAGCCGGGCTGAAGTTCACGGTGGACTTCGGCATGGGCATGTTCAATGCCCTCAACCTGGGCGACATCATGAACGAGATGATCTACCGCATCCGTCCCTACGAAGTGGAAAAGGGCAAGACGAATGAAGTCTTCCAGTCGTCCATCGACGCGCTGTGTACTCTGCTGCGCGAGCGCAAACCGTTCGAGGACCACGAGGACCTACCGGAGTGGATAGCGAGAAAAATTCGCCCCAACAAGGGCAAGAAGTGGGAGATCTGGGTCAACTCGCTACTCAAAGTTCGCGAGCAGCTTTACGGCAACCCGTACAAAGAGGCGCTGGCGGCTGTCCGCGAACAACTCGCCACCATCGAGGTGGACCGCCTGCGCGTGAAGCCGGTGGTCAAGATCATCGGCGAGTTCTGGGCGCAGATCACCGAGGGCGATGGCAACTTCCACATGTTCGAGTTCCTAGAGCGTGAAGGCGCGCAGGTGCTGGTCGAGCCTATTGGGACCTGGGTGATGTACATGATGTACCAAGCCAAAGCGCGCGCCGCCGCCCGCCGGTCGCTCGACGCTCCCTACAAGAAAGTAAAGTGGCATGAGCTGCACAAGATGGCGCTGAACGAGTTGAAGTTTCGCCGGAAGCAGTGGTTGTGGGGCGTAGGCGAGCGTGTCTACGCACGCCAATACCATCGCGTGGTGGAAGGTCTGGGCGACATCGCCCACCACCTCATTGACCAGAAAGAAATGGCCGCAATGGCCAACCCGTTCTACAACGAGTTCGCCCGCGGCGGTGAAGGCCATCTCGAGGTCGGCAAGAACGTCTGGTACACCAAGAACCGTCTCTGCCACATGGTGCTGGCACTGAAACCGTTCGGGTGCATGCCGTCGTCGCAGTCGGACGGCGTTCAGTCGGGGGTGGCCAACCACTTCAAGGAGATGATCTTCCTGCCCATCGAGACTTCGGGTGAGGGCGAGATCAACGCGCACAGCCGCGTACAGATGGCGCTGGGTGAAGCCAAGGTCAAAGCCCGCATGGAGTTCGAGCAGGCCCTGAAGTCCACAGGAAAGCGTTTAGCGGACATCAAGGGCTACATTGCCGAGCATCCGGAGCTGCGCAACCTGTTCTATCCAGTGCCACACGTTCATGGCTACGCCGGCGTGGCAGCCAATTTCGTGCTGCACGTCAACGATCTGATGAACGGCAAAAAACGCCTGGCGCGCGTGCCGGTGACTTCGCCGCAGAAATTAACAGTCGCGGCCGCGTACGGCGACTAGTGACAAGTTGGTTCTTTCGGTTGAACGTTACCAGGAAGGAAGGTCATGGCCCCCATGCCGGAAGTGCAGGTACCGGAAGGTACGCAAGCTGCCCCGACGTATCGTCTAGATGTGCAGTTACACGA
>DATCCF010000153.1:0-13829 GCA_036511435.1 Terriglobales bacterium
CCGAGGCTGTCGTTCTTCTTCAATGCGCACAGCAATTTCCTGGAAGAGGTGGCGAAGTTTCGCGCCGCCCGCCGCATGTGGGCGCGCATCATGCGCGACCATTTCGGCGCCAAGAATCCAAAGTCCCTGATGTTGCGTTTCCACACGCAAACTGCAGGTTCGACGCTCACCGCGCAGCAGCCCGAGAACAACATCGTCCGCACCGCATTGCAAGCCATGGCAGCAGTCATGGGCGGGACGCAATCGCTGCACACCAATTCGTTTGACGAAGCGCTGGCGCTGCCCACCGAACAATCGGCGCGCATCGCCCTCCGGACCCAGCAAATTATCGCGTACGAGTCAGGCGCGCCGCAGACTGTCGATCCGCTGGCGGGTTCGTACTACATCGAATCGCTGACCAACCAGATAGAAACTCAGGCGCGCGAATATCTCGACAAGATCGACGCCATGGGTGGGACGTTGAAAGCAATTGAGCGCGGATTCATTCAGCAGGAAATTCAAAATGCCGCATATGAGTATCAGCAGGCCGTCGACCGGCTGGAGGCAATCGTCGTGGGTGTGAACGCCTTCGAGCTGGAAGAAGAAAAGCGGATTCCGCTGCTGCACATGGATGAGTCTCTGGAACGCAAGCAGGTGGAGCGTTTGCGCGCAGTGCGCGCCAAGCGCGATCAGGCGAAGTGGCAGGCCGCACTCAAGAGGGTGGAAGACACGGCACGAAGCACAGGAAACTTGATGCCCCCGATTGTGGAAGCGGTTGAAGCTAACGCCACGGTCGGCGAAATCTCCGATGCCATGCGCCGCGTGTACGGCGAATACCACGAGACGGTGGTGATTTGAATCTCATTTTTTCAAATGAACGGCATGGAACCAGGAATCCGGTCGGTTCTTGGAGTCCCGAGCTACATGCCGAAGGCAGTCGGGGAAGAGGAGATCGTTGCCACCGTCCGTGCCACCATTGCAGAGATGGGATCTCCGACCATGAAAGACGTGGGCGCCGTGATGAAGAACGCCAAGGCCAAGTTTGGAGACGCGCGCGTGGATGGCAAGCTTTTGAGTGAAGCAGTGAAGAAGGCACTCGGCGGTAGTGGGTCAGTTTGACTCTTGGAGTTCCGCCAACACCTCGTCGAGGTAAGTGAAAATAAGGCGATCCATCTCCCAGCCGTTGAGCCCCGCGCGACGGGCCGCTTTCAGAAAGAACTCCTCCGCATCTGAGAACTTCCGTTCATCGAACGTGAGTTCCAGGGCATTCATCACTTTCTTCAGTCGGGCGTCAATTTTGATGCAGTTGTGAAAATCCTCGTGATAAACGTCCATCATCATGTTGCGTGCGTACGCCTGGCCGATGCCCCTGAATGAGCGAAGGAACTCGACTTTGGCGGCGCTCCCTGCCCGCGAACTTAGTTCCCGCTTGACCGTCTCGGGGCCACCGTCCTTTTCGATTCGCCGAAAGTTATCCATCAGGAGGGCGGTTTTCCGTGCAACCCAGCGCACATACCCTTTCGTTAGGCAATCCCTAAGTTCGGTTTCTCTTGCCTCGTCCGTGGGCAACCCACGAAGGTATGCATAGCGCACGTGATCGTGCAGTTCCGAATTGGTGAATAATTCACTCCCCTGCGCATTGCCCCATGTGGAGAAGCTGAGTATCAGCGCTTCCCAAATGAAATCCGGCGAGCGCCAATGTGTCCCCCCGTGTTTCTTCACTTCGATTTCCCGTCGGTGCCTTCGATAGACCGGCTTTACAGCACGAGCGAGTCGAGGCACCTTATTGATCCACGCTGAATTCATGCGCCAATTATATATAAGTTGGCACTACGCGCCAGTAAATTGACCCACTGCCAACTGGGCAACTAACGTTACAGCCCCGCTGACCGGGCTTACTCGGCTTGCAAGGTGAGGCGATCCAGAGCGGCAACGTACTGTACAAGGAACAAACAGACGAAGCACGTAACAAGGAGATAAACCCCGGCACCCGGTTGGACGTGAATGCTGGCCACGAGCGCGGTGCCGAGAGCCGCAAAAGGGTTTGACTCCATCCCCTCCATCGACTGCTTCATTTGAGTCTTTAGGGCGTCGTCGAGGAGGAAGACTGCGATCAGGCTGTAGACCGCCGCAACCAAGCCCACACCACTGACGAAAGCGACTGCCTTGGGTGAGTACGAGAACAGGAGCAGCACCACGGTACCGGCTAGAGCGACGTAGCAGCACAGAACAGCGACCGGAAAGAATACCGCCAACCGCATCCCGAGCGGGATGTCACGATCGGGTCTGGACGACGAGGGGTTGGCGTGAGCGTTGGTCGACGAAGCGTTGGCCGCAGGCTCCGATTCCTGCCTCGACACCATCTTTGAAAAAGATGGCGAATCGCTCTTGTTACTGGAGCCAAAAACATCGGAGACGATGTTGTAGGATGACCACTGAATGTCTCCGAAGATTGGCGCGTGGATGCTGACAAGGGGAAGAAAGAAAGCGAGCACGCCGAGTCCCACCCCAATCCAACTTACGACCTTCCGACCACGTAGGGGGCGGTCCCGATTGTCGCTGTTCATATGCAGGGTAGTGTAGCACCCGTGATTGGTGGGTTTACCAGTACTAAAGTGAATGTACGCCGGACACCTGTCTCTCCAAGAAACAGCAACGCTGAATCCCCTCTAACTCCGCCCCCACTACTTTGTTGTAATCTGAAACTGCCCGCATGACCTACCAAAGCACCGTAGAGCAGCTCTACGCGCTGGGACACGAGCTCGCCAGTACGCCTGCGCACAAGTTCGACCTGGCCTATGTGCGCGAGATGCTGGGCGCGCTCGGCGATCCCGAGCGCCGTTTCGCAAGCGTGCTCATTGCGGGAACAAACGGCAAAGGTTCGACTGCCGCGACCCTGTCGTCGATGTTGCGGGTTGCCGGATACAAGACCGCGCTCTACAGCTCGCCACACCTGGTCCGCATCAACGAGCGGATTCGCGTCAACGGCGAAGCCATCTCCGACGCCGAGTTCGGCGAGATGCATGATCGCGTCGAGCGCACGGCACAAGACCTGCTGCGTTCCGGCAAGTTGCCCTGGCATCCGAGTTTCTTCGAGATGCTGACGGTGATGGCTTTCGAATATTTCGCCAGCGTCGGGGTCGAGATCGCGGTGCTCGAAGTCGGCATGGGCGGACGACTCGACGCAACCAACGTCGTCGAACCCATGATCTCGGTCATCGCCGATATCGCGCTCGATCATCAGAAATATCTGGGCGACACGATTACCGAAATCGCTCGCGAGAAGGCCGGCATCATCCGGCAGAATGGAATTGTGGTCACGCTGCCGCAACATCCCCAGGCCAACGATGTGATCGGCCATGCCCTCCTGGAAAAGAATGCCCGAGGCGTGAGTGCCGTGAAATACGTGCCACCGGTGTCGCCCGGCGCTGCGACGTATCTCGCCGGAGGCGCGGTTCGTGTGCCCGGGCACAGCCGTTACCCGCTCATTGTGATGGGCGAAGAGATTGACGTGGACTCGCCGCTGGCCGGACGGCATCAGCTTCGCAACCTCGCGTTGGCGATCAGTACTGCCGAAGAATTAGCGCAATTCGGGTTCAAAGTGACACCGAAGCAAATCGAGCAGGGTATTCGCGAGACCCACTGGCCGGGCCGTTTCCAGGTGCTGCCACCGTCGGCAGCGACTTATCAACGCGAGATGGTGCTCGATGTGGCGCACAATCCGGCAGGGGCCTGGGCTTTGCGCTCTGCACTTTCGGAGAGTTTTCCCGGGCGCGAGTTGACCTTGGTCTTCGCCGCCATGCGCGACAAGGCGCTGCAGGAAATGTCAGAGATACTGTTCCCCATTGCCGAGCAGGTGATGGTGACGAAAGTTGTCAACCCGCGAGCGGCGACCACGAGCGAACTGCTGCAAGCCGCCTCGCGCACCGGAACGCGGCTATACGAGGAGCAGACCGTCGCTGCCGCGCTCGCCCGTGCGCGCGAGGTAGGCAAGCCGCAAGGACTAATCGTAGTGACGGGCTCCATCTTCCTGGTCGGCGAAGCGATGTCCGCGATGGGTATTCCGGCATGACGCGATGACGAACACTGGACCACAAATCGCAAGCCGCGAACCGGACCGGGGCTCGCTGCTGAGCCGTCTGCGCTCGTACTTGTTTTTCGCGCCGATGGTCTATCTGTACACGGGAGCGATGGGGACACTTTCGTTGCTCTCGTCGCTGTCCGACCGCGAGGGGCGCATCCAGCACTGGTTCGCGCGCACCTGGGCGCGCATGATCCTGAAGACGGTCAGGATTCGCGTGCGCGTCGAAGGACTCGACCATGTCAGCCCTGCGCAGACGGCCATCTATGCTGCCAACCATCTGTCGGCGTTGGACATTCCCGTGCTCTACGCCTGCCTGCCGGTGCAGTTCCGTATCATGGCGAAGAAGGAGCTGTTCCGTTATCCGTTTCTAGGCTGGCATCTGAAACGGTCAGGGCAGATTCCGATTGATGCGGGCGATGCGCGCGCTTCGCTGCGGAGCCTGACCCATGCGAGCGAGTCCTTGCGCCACCGCACGCCGTTGGTTGTATTTCCCGAAGGCGGGCGCTCCGCCACGGGTCACCTCCAGGAATTTATGGGTGGCGCATCCTACGTTGCCATCAAGGCGCAAACGCCGATCGTGCCGATCGCAATCGTGGGAACGAACGGCGTGCTGCCCATGAATAGCTTCCATCTGTTGCCAGGAGTGGTGGAGTTGATCATCGGGGAACCGATCCCCACCACCGGGCTGCGCGTGCGTGACATGGACAGGCTTACGATGCAAGTACGACAGGCGATCGCAGAGATGTACTATTCGCGCTCGAAGGCCGCGTCTCTGCCGGAAACGAGCGGCGAAGCCAAGCCCAAACCGCTGCTGACGCCGAACTCGGAGCTCCAGAGAAAAGAACCGATATGAAACCGCGTATCGCCATTCCAACCCCCAACTCGACGCGACCGGATTATGTGTTACGCGCGCTGCCCCAATATGAGTGGGCGGTTCGCTCCGCCGGGGGAGAGCCCGTCATCATTGCAGCGAGTGCTACCAACGCAGAGATCGCGCAGGCCGTCAAACGCTGCGATGGCGTGCTTCTGCCCGGCAGTCCCGCAGATGTCGATCCCGAGAAATATGGCGCCCATCGGCATCCCGAGACTGCGCCTTCCGACACCTTTCGCGATAACGCCGACGAGTTGCTGCTACAGGACGCCTACAACATGCGCAAGCCGGTCTTCGGAATTTGTTACGGACTGCAATCGCTCAACGTGTGGCGGACCGGCACACTCGACCAGGAATTGCCCGAGGGAATCAAGCACGACGCCGGGAGCCGCGTCGCTCAAGCACATCGCGTGCAGCTTGATCCGCAGTCGAAGCTGGCCGGAATCTTGCGCGATGCGGGCGTTCTGCCCGCCGAAAACGAACTTGTCATGCCAGTAAACTCCAGCCATCATCAAGCGCCCGAAACGCTGGGCGATGGATTGCGGCTGGTGGCATGGTGTCCCGAGGACGGCGTGAAGGAGGCGGTGGAGGGAACGGCGCCCGATCAATTTGTGTTGGCAGTGCAGTGGCACCCGGAACGCACCTATGACAGCGATGAAGGTTCGCGGGCCATCTTCCGCGCGTTTGTTCAGGCCGCCGCCGAGTGGCACAAGAAATTGGCGAACAAGCAGCAGGACTTCGAGTCGGTTAGAAAGAGTTGATTCACCACAGAGACACAGAGGCACAGAGTTTTAGAAGTCTTTTACCACGGAGGTCACGGAGAGCACAGAGAAGCACGAGAGAGTTTTTCACCACAGAGGCACAGAGTTTTTGGGTTTTTGTTTTTGCCCCTTAAGAATGACTTTCAAGTTTTGCTTTCTCTGTGCCTCTGTGCCTCTGTGCCTCTGTGCCTCTGTGGTAACTGACTTTTCTGCTTTTCCGTGCGCTCTGTGTTCTCCGTGGTGAAAATTAGGTCTCTGTGGTGGAATCTCCCCTTGGTGATCGGCAGCGTCTTCGAGTAACCTGATCTCTTATGCTCGATCTCGGCTTTGTACGCGATCATCTGCCTCTTGTCGAAGAAAAACTACGCCAGCGCGGCATGAATCCCGAAGTTATCCTCGGAGATTTTTGCGTCATCGATCTTGATCGCCGCGCCGCGATCACCAAAGCCGAAACCCTGAAAGCTCAGCGCAACAAGGCCACGGAAAAAATCGCCAAGCTCAAGAAGGAAAAGCTGGACGCCACTGCGCTGATCAACGAGACCAAGCAGCTGCGCGAGAAGATCTCCGAAGCCGAGAAGGTCGCCGAGGCGGCGGACGCAAGACTGCGCAACATCTTGACCGGAATTCCCAACCTGCCGGATGACAGCGTGCCCCTCGGCAAGCGCGAAGCCGACAACATCGAGGCGCGGCGCTGGGGCACACCTCCTCAGTTTGACTTCACGCCCAAACCGCACTGGGAACTGGGCGAGCAGCTCGGCGTACTCGACCTGGAGCGCGCGGCCAAGCTCACTGGCGCGCGCTTTGCCGTGTACTGGGACATGGGAGCGAAGCTGGAGCGGGCGCTGATGAACTTCATGCTCGACCTGCACACGCGCGAGCATGGCTACACCGAAGTGCTGCCGCCGTTCCTGGTCAACGCCGACTCGATGTACGGTACCGGGCAGTTGCCGAAGTTCGAAGCGGACCTGTTCAAAGTGCCTCTCGACAAGTTTGAGCCGGATACGGAATGGATCCCTAAGCCCGGTGACCTCGTGCGCCGTGCGCAAGAAGAAGGTGTATTCAGAGTTTGGGAGGTTGACAAGGAGGGAAGAACGGCTGAAATCCAGCTAGCCAGCGGAATTGGCACAAGAAGACACGGCACCCCGTGGAGCCTCCTGCTTCGCCAACGGGACCTTTACCTGATTCCCACCGCCGAAGTTCCCGTGACCAATCTCTATCGCGACGAAACCCTGGACGGCGCACGGCTGCCGATCTCGCTCGCGGCGTACACGCCGTGCTTCCGCAGCGAGGCTGGATCCTATGGCAAGGATGTGCGCGGCATCATCCGCCAGCATCAGTTTCAGAAGGTGGAACTGGTGAAGTTTACCAAGCCGGAACAATCGTGGGACGAGCACGAAAAACTCACGCACAACGCGGAAGCTGTGCTGCAGAAGCTCGGCCTGCACTATCGCGTGATGAACCTTTCGACGGCAGACTTAGGGCCGTCGTCAGCGAAGACATACGACCTGGAAGTCTGGCTACCAGGCCAGCAACTGTTTCGCGAGATCTCGTCGTGTTCGAATTTTCTGGACTACCAGGCGCGACGCGCGAACATCCGTTATCGTCCTGAAGGCGGCAGGAAAACGGAACTGGTGCACACCCTCAATGGCAGTGGGCTGGCGATTGGGCGGACGTGGGTTGCGATCGTCGAGAACTATCAGCAAGCCGACGGCAGCGTGCTCATTCCCGAAGTACTGTGGCCGTACATCGGCTGCGATCGCATCACGGCGAAGAAGTTCTAGAATAGCGAACCGCGAATAGCGAAGAGCGAACCGCGGCCTTCCGCCATTTACAATGATTCCGGAGGTGGTTTGCACATGCGCAAAGCCGTCCGCTTTTTTCCCCTCGTTCCAGCGATAATGTTTCTGGTCCCTGTTATTTTCGGTTCCCTTATGAGTGCCCAGACAAGTTCCGTTGCCACCCCTTCGCAAAGCACAGCCCAACAAGGTCCACCCACGGTCGCCGAGGCGGAGGAGTTCATTCGCAATGCCGAGACCCGGCTCAACGATCTCACGGTAAAGGCCAGCCGCGCCGCGTGGGTGCAGGCGAACTTCATCACGGACGATACCGAGCAGATGGCGGCCGAGGCCAATGAGGTGCTGATCGGCGCCACGACCGAGCTGGCCAAACAGGCCACGCGTTACGACCACCTCAAGCTTTCCGCCGAACTGGCGCGCAAGATGCTGCTGTTGAAGCTTGCCGCCGCTGTACCCGCGCCCGCGCCGAACGATCCCAAAGAACTCGCCGAGATGACGCGCATCGGAACTTCGCTTGAGGCCGACTACGGTAAGGGGAAGTACTGCCCCAAGACGGGCAAGCACGCGGGTGAATGTCTGGACATCACGGCCATCGAGCGCATCATGGCCAGCAGCACCGATCCCGAAGAGCTGAAGGATCTCTGGGTTGGCTGGCACACCATCTCTCCACCCATGCGGGACCGGTACGCGCGCTGGGTTGAACTTGGCAACAAGGGCGCCAAGGAGATGGGCTTCAGCGATCTCGGCGCCATGTGGCGAGCGGGTTACGACATGACGCCCGACCAGTTCAGCGCTGACGTGGAACGGCTGTGGCAGCAGGTGAAGCCGCTGTACGATTCGCTACACGCCTATGTGCGCAGCAAACTGGTCGAGAAGTACGGTCCTACCGCGGTGGATGCCAACGGGATGATCCGCGCTGACCTGCTGGGCAATCCCTGGGCGCAAGAGTGGGGCAACATCTTTCCGCTGGTCGCGCCTCCCCAGCAAAAGCAGCCGTACGAGGTCACCGATTTGTTGAAGGCGAAAAACGTCGACCCCATTGGCATGGTGAAATACGGTGAGGGCTTCTTCACCTCGATGGGCTTTGCGCCGCTGCCCAGAACATTCTGGGAGCGCTCGCTGTTTGTGAAGCCGCGCGACCGCGACGTGGTGTGCCACGCCAGCGCCTGGGACATCGATAACTTCGACGATCTCCGCTTGAAGATGTGCATCCAGGTTCGCGGCGAAGACTTTGTCACCGTGCACCACGAACTGGGACACAACTTCTACCAGCGCGCCTACGAGAAGCAGCCCTTGCTCTTCAAGAGCGGCGCCAATGACGGCTTCCATGAAGCTATCGGCGACACTATCGCGCTGGCCATCACACCCGAATACCTCAACAAGGTCGGCCTGCTGGCAACCATCCCGCAAACGGACGATACCGGCTACCTGCTGCGCATGGCGCTCGACAAGGTTGCCTTCCTGCCGTTCGGACTGCTCATCGATCAGTGGCGCTGGAAGGTGTTCAGTGGCCAGATCAAGCCCGCCGACTACAACAAAGCGTGGTGGGAGATGCGCGAGAAATATCAGGGCATCGCGCCGCCGGTCGCGCGCAGCGAGGCCGACTTCGATCCCGGCGCGAAATATCACGTGCCGGCCAATGTGCCCTACACGCGATATTTCCTGGCGCGGATTCTACAGTTCCAGTTCTATCGCGCCATGTGCCGAGAGGCCGGCTTCACCGGGCCGCTGTATCGCTGCTCTTTTTATGGCAACAAGGCCGCGGGAACCAAACTGAACGCCATGCTCGAGATGGGCCAGAGCAAGCCATGGCCCGACGCGTTGTATACCCTGACCGGCGAGCGTCAGACGGACGCCGGCGCCATGATGGAGTATTTCGCACCGCTCAAACAGTGGCTCGACGAGCAGAACAAGGGCAAGCAGGTGGGGTGGAAGAGCGGTAGTCAGTGTCAGTAGCCAGTAGCCAGTTGCCGGCTGTCAGTCGTCATGGTTTCTACACTACCCGCTAACAGCAGGCGACCAGGGGTGGCCCGCGTGCCCCACCCAAGCCGCTTTTGCTTGGGTGGGGTTTAATGTTTGCGCTGTCCCTCGCTGATCGATCCACGGGTCGTAGTCCATTCCACGAACGAGAGCAACGTCAACAATCCCACCCTAACGTCGAAAAGCACGACGTTAGGATGGGCACCCGGCAGCCACTTACGGGTTCGCTTCGTTGATCAACTGGGCTACCTTCGAGCCGGTGCCGACAGGTTCCACGAAGACGATTTGCCTCGCATTCAGGTACATGCGGTCAGGGCCATGTAGTTCCTTACCCCGCTTCACCAATACATTCGTGACCTGCTTGTTGTCTGGATTCGTCTTGGTGAGGATGTAGTAAACATCGGTCAGCACAGGATGCCCACGGCCGTAGCCCGACAGCTTGCCGTAATATACGGAACCGTTACTCAGCAATACAGCCTGATAAGGTGTCGAGAAGTTGTTCGCTGCACGCATTCTGTGATAGGTGACAGCGTGCCCAAGGAATAGCCCAATCAACAAGCAGACTACGCATCCCAGAATCCAAAACATCCTTCGCTTGCTTGTTCCGGTTTCAGGTGTCATTGGTAGAGTCATACTCTTCTCCTGATTTCCTGGCTCGGATACTGTGCTCGGCGTGCCTAACAAACGGCACGAACCCATTTCCTTTGATATTGGGTCCGTGCCGGTTTTGCTACTTCGTCATGCGTCGACGAACACTATAGCCCACGCACAACAAGCCCGAAACCAGAAGCAATAGGCTGCCAGGCTCCGGCGTTGCCGGGGATCCGCCATAGTAAGGCGCACTGCCAGATTCGATGTTGGAAGCGATGAGAGTCGTTCCGTCGTTGTCGGGTTGGATAATGAATGGGACGGTGGCAGGCAAACCTTCTTTGCCGGAAACCGGGCTCAACAGCGGCCCCGCCACCACGTCGAGCGTCAGATTGGTCGGGTTGTACTCCAGAATGAAGTGCTCCTCTCCGTTGATGGGCAGACCCATAACCAGAGAAAACGTTCCCGACTGGTTGGCAAAATTCATGATGTCGAAGGTATCGCCGAGCTGCGGCACATAGTTGTCGAGCAAGTCTATACTCAGCAGGCCGTTGAGCTGGGCATGGCCAGTGATATTGAGCTGATCGTATTGTTCGAGCCCAGCAATGTCGATAGTCAGACTCCCCAGCGGTCCCTGCGTGTAGTTGCCGACAAAAGTGAGTTGGCCGACGGTCAGCGGACTGTCGCCGAGGTTAATGGCGGCGTTGGAAGTGACCGACCCCGTGATCGTGCCCCCATTGCCGTACACGGAACCACCAGCGAAATTGACCATCCCTCTTCCCATTACCTTCAGCTCGCCGTCCACCGTCGTCTGTCCAGCGGTCTGGACGTAGCCGGCAAGTGCGGTTCCCGTCGCGTGCGAGCCGCCGGTCACGTTCAGGGTGGCAGCGCTGGCGATGTAAACAGTTCCCCGGTTCATCACCGAGCCAATATTCGCAACATCATGGCCGTTGAGAGCGAAAAGGCCCACTTGCTCGTTGGTCAGCGTGCCGCCGACCATCAGCGTGTTCCCGCCGTAGCCGGGGTAAATGGTGGTGATTTGTCCGAAATTGTCTACGTTGCGATTAACCTGGAGTGTCGCGTAGTCCAGATCAATAGATCCGTGGTTGACGACGCTTCCGATCCTGGCGCTTGCGCCCTCCATAGAAAGAACTCCACCATGATCATTGCTTAGGGTGCCATCTATGGTCAGTCGGCCCCCGTCCCCCAAAGGGGATATGTAGAGCGAAAGTTGCCCGGAGTTACTAGCGTCGCCAAGGACCTTCAGGCTTGAAGCCGTCATAGACACAGTTCCGCTGTTAGCGAGGCTACCAGTCACCACAGAAGCATCTGCTAGGTTAATCGAACCGCTATTGACGACGCTTCCAAAGATGGTTGCTCCGGAGTCGCGGAGACCGAACCCTCCGGTATTCCGCAGCGTGCCGTAGATGGTCGTGCTGCCAATATAAAGACCTATTGACCCGCTGTTATCCACGTCGCCATAGACAACCAGATTCGCGTCTAGATCCATATACACTCGTCCGCTGTTGACCATACTCCCGGCTGTGAGCGACAAGAACTCTCCTTCGATGCGTCCGCTGTTGGCGAGGTTCCCGCCTACGCTTACGTGCACCGAATTTGCCAGAAGCGACCCAGTGTTATTTAAAGCGCCAAGGATGCTTATATCTCCCCCGTTGCCAGAGCCCTCGGCGTAATTGGAAATAATCCCGGCGTTCTGCATGTCGCCATTGACTTGAAGCGTAGATGCATTCAACAACGTGATCGTTCCGCTGTTGATGAGGCGTCCGATCATGGCGGTATCGCCATGATCGTAGTCCTGCGAGTCGCCATTCAACAGAAACGACCCGGTGTTGTTGAGCGTACCGTCAATGGTTATACTGTTCCCGCCTAAGGAGCCGTTGGCGTTGGTGGAGGTGGATATAGTCCCGGCGTTGCTCACGTCACCACTAACGGTCAGCGTCGAGGCGTTCTCCAAGTCGATGGTTCCGCGATTGACGATGCTCCCGATCGTGGCGGTATCGCCAACCGGAGGCCCAGGGCTGCCGTTCAGCAGAAACGACCCGGTGTTGGTCAGCATGCCGGCGATGGTTAGCGTGCTCCCTCCGCTATCGGTAAGATCGGTGGAAATGGTGCCGGAGTTGTTTAGGTCACCACCGGCGATCAAATTCGACGCGTCTAAGTCAACGAATCCATTGTTAATCAGCGTGCCTTGCACCTCGAGCTGAGCTCCGGAATGCAGATATACACCTCCAGTGTTGGTGAAGGTACCGTGTATGGTCGCCGTGCCGCTTCCCCCCATAAAAGGGGAAGTCTCGAGTGAGAGCGTACCGGAGTTGCTAGCATTGCCAAGCACCTCGAGATTTGCGCCGTCCGTGAGGGTGACAGTGCCAGGGTTATCGAAACTGGTGTTAACTGTGAGTCCGGCCCCGACTGCCAATATTGCGCCATTGTTAAGGGCGCTTCCCAGGGTGGCACTATCGCCAAACATGAGCTGAATAGATCCATTATTCGTGAGCCTGCCGTCAACGATCAACTGGCTCCCACTGCCGCCGAAAGGGTCGATTATTGTTCCGTTGTTGAGCGCGTCGCCATGGGCAGTCACCGTACCTCCGGCTAGGACTAGGGTGCCCGTCTGGTTCACGGTGAGCGCTCCGGCAATGGTGAGGGGGTTAGGGTCCACCTGCAGTGACGAACTCCCGGATGAGCCTCCCAGGGTTAGCGATGCAATGCTGGCGCTGGTATCCAAAAAGACATAATCGTTTCCAGTACGTATGAAGACGTCACTGTCACCGCCCGGCAGACCGGTGTCCCAATTGAAGTCGTCGCTCCAATTGCCGGTGCCACCGAGCCAGTTGTCGATGGTAGATGGCATATTCGGCGCGGCCGCGCCATAGAAAGCAGACGCGTGTTGTATTGCAGGTTTCGGAATGCTTGAGGCATAGCCGCCGCTCACGGCCAAGACGGCACAGATGATCAGCAGCAGCAGTGGCCCACGTTGCTTGTTCATAGGGGACCTTCTTTGCTTGATGATCGAGGGTGAGACGAAGTTGGAGTCGATAGACGGGCTCGACAACTGGGGACGGTGAGCCGGCGACAGATCGATCTCTTCTGTCGTAGCTTTCCCCACTCACAGTGCACGAGACAATCCAGAAAAGACTATCGAGGCGTGCACTTTTCCTTATAGAATTGCTAGCAACGGAGGATACAGAGTAATGCTAAGGCACCTCGCATGTTAGGCGATCCGGTAGCATCCTTGCCGTTGATGCGCGTAGAGGTGAACGGGAATAGAGCGCCAGATCCAAGGTCTACGGCACTCCGCACGTCCTGCGCTTTCGGAGCAGCCGCTTGGGATATCACGTTCGAGAACAGAGGGGTGCTTCCGTAAGGAAGGCCTTCGGACTCGTCATACGCGGTTTCCGGCAAGTTTTCGGCGGGAACAGCCAGAGAGAAACCAAAGACCAGGAGCACGAAAAAGAGGAGAGCAAAGCGTGGCTTTCTCATACGCCCACCCAAACTGCCTTGCCAGACGATCAAGGGCCAGACGAAGTTGGAGTCGTGCGGGGCTCGACAACTGGGGCGGTGAGCTGGCGACAGATCGATCTCTTCTGTCGTAGCTTTACCCACTCACCAGCGCACAAGGGAACCAGAATGCTCACCGAATCGTGCTGCTACAAGCAAGCTTAGCGCGGCCCTAAGAAATATCAAGCCAAAATCGGGAACTATGTCCCTTTTTTGTTCAAGGATTCCCAAATTGAAACGGGGTTGCGGGG
>DATCCF010000154.1:0-6805 GCA_036511435.1 Terriglobales bacterium
GGATGACACCTCAAGTAATTATGCATACTCATGAATAAATCAACCTCAGGCCCGCGTACAGGGGCAGGGAGAATCTTGGAAAAAACGGGGAACACCCTTAATCTGGTATCCCATGCTGTCATGTTTTGCTTGACAGGAACTTCGCTTATGTTATGCTTTCGTCACTGATCGCTGTGATCAGACATTTGACTATGCATTTGCCGATCGATTCCCGAATGTTTATGGCCATGTGCGCCCCAGGTGGCGCCGTGCCTGCGTCGGGAGTGCGATCGCGCACCTAACAATCTCCCTACACTGAGCGGCCGCCTGGGGCTTACACCGGCGGCGATTTTGTTTTTAGCCTGTTTTTCGCTCAGACATCGAAGGGAGATTCACCGTGTCTCACGGCAATTACGACATACCTACCATTGCAATCCATGGCGGACTGGGACCTGATCCGACCACCGGCGCCATTCTCCAGCCTATCTATCAATCCACGACTTTCGTGCAGCAAGCGGTTGGCGTTCACAAGGGCTTTACCTACTCGCGCGCAGCCAACCCAACCGTGGACGCGCTGGAACGCGCCTTGGCTGCGCTCGAAGGGACACCTGCGACGGTGTGCTTTGCCACCGGCATGGCGGCAATCACAACCCTGTTCCTGTCCCTGCTCAAGTCCGGGGACCACGTGGTGATTTCCGAAGTGGTTTATGGCGGCACGGTGCGCCTGTGCCAACAACTCCTAAGTGGACTGGGCATCGAGCACACGCTGGTGGATGCATCCCGAGCCGAGTTGGTCGAGCAAGCCATCACAGCGCAAACGAAGTTGATCTTCGTCGAGACGCCGGGAAATCCGACGCTCAAGCTGTGCGACATTCCAGCTATTGCAGCGGTTGCACGCCGGCACGGTGTGCTTCTCGCGGTGGACAACACTTTCCTGACGCCGGTGCTGCAACCTGTGTTCCAGCTTGGCGCCGACATCAGCGTGCTGTCGACTACGAAGTACATCGAAGGCCACAACGCGACCGTAGGCGGTTCGCTGGCGACGCATGATGAACAACTGCTGGAACGCTTCCGTTTGATACGCAAAACCACGGGTTGCATTCAGTCGCCGCAAGATGCCTGGCTGACGCTGCGCGGGATCAAGACCTTGCCATTGCGGCTCAAGCTGCATTCCGAGAACGCTGCCATCGTCGCTCAATGGCTGGAATCGCATCCCGCGGTTGAGCGCGTGCATTATCCCGGACTCGCCTCGTTTCCGCAGAAGGCGCTAGCAGAGCGCCAGCATGTGGCACACGGGGGCATGCTTGCCTTCGAGATCACAGCCGGCGCCGAGGCCGCCGTGGAGCTGATGAACTCCGTGCGGCTCTGTTCGCTCGCCGAGAACCTAGGCGCGGTCGAGACGCTTATCACCCATCCGGCCTCCATGACGCACGCCGATGTGCCAGTGGAAACGCGCAACAAGATTGGCATTACCGATGGGCTGATCAGGCTCTCGGTTGGCCTCGAATCCCCGGAAGACATCATTGCCGATCTGGAGCAGGCCCTGGCAGTCGCAACCGAAAAAGCTGGGAGGGCGTCATGCATCGTTACCCGATAACTGTTCTGAAGTTTGGCAGCTCAGTGCTGTGTTGCGAAGCCGATCTTTCCAAGGCCGTACAGGAGATTTATCGCTGGACACGCGATGGGCACCGGGTTGTTGCGGTAGTTTCGGCGATCGGATCGACGACCGATGCTCTACTGGCGCGCGCGCGGACGTACGGCCCCGGTCTAAGCGATGAAGCCGTGGCAACGCTGGTCGCGACCGGCAAAGCTACTTCAGCAGCACTGCTAACGCTGGCGCTCGAACGCGCGGGAGTTCACTCCGTGGTCGTAGATGAAGTCCGGCTCGGCCTACGGACCCGTGGCCCGGTATTGAACGCGCAGCCTTGTGGCATCGACGTTCCCCGGGTGCTGAGCGTTTTGGAAGATGCATCGGTAGCCGTGGTGCCCGGGTTCGTCGGACGCCAGGAAGATGGAACCCTTTCCCTCTTGGGCCGTGGCGGCTCCGATTTGACTGCCGTCTTCGTTGCCCACCATTTAGGGGCCGAGCGCTGCCGGCTGGTCAAAGATGTGAACGGCATCTTCGAACACGATCCCGCCGACACCGTCAACGTCCCGCGCCGCTATAGCACGGTCAGTTGGGCGCAGGCGGTGCGCGCCGGTAATGGCGTGGTGCAGCCGAGAGCGATCGAGTTTGCCGAGCAGCACGGACTGACCATCGAAGTGGCAACCCTGAATTCCGACTCACCAACTCTCATCTGCGGCCTTCCCATATCGTTCGCTGACCAATACCCGTCTGCGGCGCCATTACGCGTCGGGCTGCTTGGGGCGGGCACAGTGGGGCTGGGCGTCTATCGCACACTGGCAGCTCATCCGGAGACGTTCGACGTCAGGCGGGTCGCAGTTCGCCGCATGGAGCGCGAGGACGAAATTCCCTCGGCATTGCTTTCGCATGACCCGTGGGAGGTTGTTAGCTCCGACTGTGACGTAATCATCGAGTTGATCGGCGGACTGTCGCCGGCGAGGGATTTGATTGAGGCGGCGCTGAAGTCGGGCAAGCACGTCATTACCGCAAACAAACTGGTGGTGAGCCGCCATGGCAAGCAGCTTTGCCGAATTGCTGATCTCGCTGGCGTGCAATTGTTGTACTCAGCAGCCGTCGGAGGTGGGGTGCCGATGCTCGAGCAAGTGAGCCGCATTGCTGAAACCAGCGGCATCCGCACGCTGCATGGCGTGGTGAATGGGACCACCAATTTCATCCTCGACCGTCTCGCTGAGGGTCTGAGTCGCGAAGATGCACTCGGTGAGGCGCAGCGACTGGGTTTCGCCGAGCAGGATCCAACTTCCGACCTCGATGGCAGCGATGCAGCGCACAAACTCGCGCTGCTGGCAAAGACCGCCTTTGGCGCGTGGCTTAATCCGGCCGACATCGAGCGCACCGGCATTGAGCAGTTCGACTGCGAGGCTGTTCAAGATGCTGCGCGCTCGGGGCGCTCCGTTCGCTTGGTGGCGTCGTTGACCCTGGATAAATTCGGGTTGCGAGCTCGCATCGCTCCCCAACTGTTCGAGCACACTCATGCCTTCGCTCAAACCATCAACGAAGAGAACTGTCTGGAAATCGAATCGCAGAACGGCGACGTGGTGAAGGTGCGAGGCAAAGGTGCCGGACGATGGCCCACTGCGGTGTCGGTGATGGCCGATGTCTGCGATATCTACCGCGCCCAGCAACTGGGTGTTGCCGATGAACTTTTGGTTGCCGGGAAGGCCTCATGAAATTCGCCAGCCGACTTCTTACTTTCAACGCCTGTCCGGAAGATCCGTTCCGGCCAATCGCTACGCCGATCTACCAGACCGCAACTTTCGAACAGGAGGAAGCGGACACCTTCGGTCGCTACGATTACTCGCGCAGCGGGAATCCAACCCGCACCGTGCTCGAGGACCTCTTGGCCCGCTTGGAGAATGCCGATCGCGCCTTCTGTTTCTCCAGTGGTTTGGCGGCGATCAGTGCGGTCGCGCGACTACTTTCGGTGGGAGACGAAATTCTCGCCGGAGATGACTTGTATGGCGGAACCTACCGGCTGTTCTCCAGGATACTGGACCGCACCGGCGTGACGGTCCGCTATGCGGATGCGTGCGACATCGAGACCTTTGCGGCGCAGATCACTCCAAAAACTCGACTGCTTTACATCGAGACCCCGACGAACCCACTGCTGCGGATCGTTGACATCCGGAAGCTAGCCGACCTGGCGCACCAGCACGGCTCGTTGTTGTGCGTGGATAGCAGCGCGATGTCGCCGTACTTGCAGAATCCACTTGATCTGGGGGCCGACATCGTCGTGCACTCGGCAACCAAGTATCTCTGCGGCCATAGCGACGTCACGGCGGGAGTAGTTGCAGTAAAGCGGCCCGAACTGGCGGAGCAAATCTACTTTATTCAGAACGGGGAGGGTTCCGCGCTCGGGCCCTTCGACTGTTATCTGCTGCTGCGAGGCGTGAAGACGCTGAAATTGCGCCTCGACTGCCAGCAGGCGAATGCGCTCAAAGTGGCGAACTTCCTGTGCACGCATCCTGCGGTGCAGCGCGTGCATTACCCAGGGCTGGCCAGCCACCCCGGTCACGAAGTGCATACCAAGCAGACGCGTGGAGCAGGGGCAGTCATCAGCTTTGAGACGGGCTCGTTTGAAGTGTCGAAGCAAGTCGTGGAGGCGACGCAGTTGTTCCGCATCAGCGTGAGCTTTGGCAGCGTGAATTCCTCAATCAGCCTGCCGGGGTGCATGTCGCACGCGAGTATTCCGGTGGAGGTTCGTCAGGCGCGCTCGTTGGCGACGGACCTGGTTCGCCTGTCCGTGGGAATTGAAGACGTGGACGACCTGCTCGCCGATCTGGAGCGTGCATTCGAACGTGCCGCTTGCGCAGTTGCCGCCGCGAACAATGGCGCGGCGGTCCGCGAGCAGCAAGTTATTTAACGCCCGTGATTGAGGATCGCGAATTAAGGTGACACATTGGTGGGCGAAAGGCGTGATTGATGAATTGTCATTACGAGCGCCCGATTTTGGCGCGAGGAATCTGCTTTTTCCATAACCACGCACAAGCAGATCCCTCGCGGGCTGAAGCTCACTCGTGATGACAACATTGAGGAGCTGAACGCGGACCTGAAACGCCCGCCCTTCCTGAATTACAGTGACTCTATTTCGCCGGTGCTGGAGCGGGTTGCTGCGTAGGCGCCCCGCCAAAATTCACTTTTGGCGCCTGCCGTGCTCCCTCTTCTGTCTTGAAGTAGGCATCGTTGCGGGTGAACCCCGAAAGACTTGCGACAATATTGTTCGGGAACAAGCTGATATACGTGTTGTAGTCCTGCACGGTCTCGTTGTAACGGCGGCGTTCGATGGCGATCCGGTTTTCCGTCCCCGCTAGCTCGTCCTGCAAGCGCAGAAAGTTTTCATTGGAGCGCAGTTGCGGATAATTCTCCACGACGACCAACAGGCGGCTAAGAGCGGAATCGAGCTGACCATTGGCGGCGATCTTCTCCTGCGGCGTCTTCGCTCCCGCCATCGCGGCACGCGCTGCCGCAATGTCGCCGAAAACCTTTTCCTCGTGGGTGGCAAACGCTTTCACCGTCTCCACCAGGTTCGGGATGAGGTCGGCCCGGCGCTGCAGAACGACATCCACCTGCGCCCAGGCTGCATTCACGGTTTCGCGTTTGCGGACCATCTCGTTACGATGGCCAACGAAGGTGCCGCCGATCCAGAGCACCAGCAACACAATCACGACCAATACGATGATTCCTTTTTTCATGCCAATCTCTCCCCGCCGATCCTTGTTAGATAAATGGACATCTCACTGGAGAAGCACCGCGCAAGCCATGTTCGGGTAGTTCCGGCTTTCAGGACTGTGCCGTCCCTGAAGGGACTGGGATCTATTTCCCACTCCACCCAGCACTCCGCCTGCGGCTCCGTGCTGGGCTAAACTGTGCCGCGCCTACTTCCACCCCATTTCGCGCAAAGGCGGTGCGAACTGGGGACCCCGGCTACGGCGCTGGATTTTCGCCCATCTAGTCCACCGGCAAATGCCAAGTTTGGTTCACACAACCCTCATAAGTCCCGGGAACACAGAATGCTGACTTTTTCAGAGCCCTCCTACGGCAATTTCTGCAACTGATGCTTGGGCACCCGCGCATCCAGTTCGTGAACGACCCGCTGAATTGCGCTCATGTACGCATGGTACAGCTCGTGCAAGTTCTCCGGATGCGAGTCTTCGTTCCGCAACTCCAGGATTGACCGCAGAGGCTGCACTTCAAATCCGAAGACCTCCCCGGCACTTTCCAGCAACTGCGGCTTCGCTGCCGGAGGATTTTCTCCCAACGCGATCAAGGCATGGCGGAACAGCGTTAGAACGGATGTGATCGATTTCGCCAGCACGGCCCGGAGTTCGTCTTCGTTGTCAGGACTCAGCAGCAAGTGGTGGCGCAATCGCAACAGTGTGGTCCGCAGTTCGTGTTCCACCTCGATGCGGTGCAGGTTCATCGGTACATCGAGTGCTGTCACTACATCCTGGCCGAACAGCGTCTTGTGCGAGCGCTGCATGTCGAGCAGCTCGATCGCGAAAACATCGGCGGATTCGCGCAGTTCGTCGAGCGTCATGATCATCGGCGGGCGCAGCTTCTCTTCCCGACTCCACCACTGCAGGACCGCTGAGATCGCCGCAAACGACGCCGCCTGCAAGTGCTGCAACACAACCAGCACGTTCACGTCGGAGAACTCTTCATGAAAGTCTGCGCGGGCCGCGGAACCATACAGAACAACGGACACCAGATTCTCGCCGCACGCCTGCTGCAATCGGGTAACCAGTTCCTGTAGTTTGTTTTCCGGTTTCTTCATCGATTGTCACTCCCAGCGTGGTAGTTCACCAACTGCCGCCCGCGCCACCACCGCCGCTCAGGCCGCCACCAAAGCCGCCGAAGCCTCCAAATCCACCGCCGCCGCCCGAGTAGCCTCCGGAGCTACCGCCAAACCCGCCACCCCAGCTACCTCCACGGCCCCCCAAGGCGCTCCCCAACAAAAACCAGGGAAGAGCGGATCCACCGCCTCCACCCGATCGTGGACCGCGACCGTTGCCTCGCACCGAGCGCGAAAGAACGCGGACGACAACGAAAATGATCACGATGATCAGCAGCGGGATCCACCACGACGTTTCCCCTGCGGGCGCGCTCGGCTGGGAGGCCGGCACGCCATTCAACTGCACACCCTTGTCCGCTGCTATCAGTTGGGCCACACGCGTCGTACCCAGG
>DATCCF010000155.1:0-4717 GCA_036511435.1 Terriglobales bacterium
TTAGAGCGGTTTAGTTATTTGTGTAGTCTAGGTGCCGCCGGCTGAAGCCGGCTCGGAGGTGAAGGATCAGCGGGAACGCGGCGCTGAAGCGCCGCTCTACCCGTGCTCGCTCGACTACAGTAATTCTTAAACTGCTCTAGAAGCAGGCTTGTCATGTTCAGCGAGCACGGCCCGCTTTTGGCCGGGCGAGTCGAAACACCCCTTTACAACCCAAACCACCTCGTGGCAATAGGGGTGCTTCGACTCCGCCTGCCCAAAACCAGGGCAGTCTCCGCTCAGCATGACACCGGAGGTTGATTCTTCGCGTGTTAACAGAAGGATTTAACTTTTCTTCTTCTCTGTGTCTCTGTGCCTCTGTGGTGAACTTGCTCTTGCCTTCCTGATCTCCTCCAGCCGCGCTTTTATCCGCTTCTCGATACCTTCGTCGGTGGGGTGGTAGTACACGCGGTCTCTTAGATTGTCGGGCAGGCACTGCATGTCGGCGACTTTCGACTCCAGGTCGTGCGCGTACTGATAACCCTTGCCGTAATCCAGGGCCTTCATCAGTCCAGTCGGCGCGTTGCGCAAATGCAGCGGCACCGGCTCCTGCGCGGTGCGCTCCACATCCTCCTGCACCGCGCCGTACGCCGTGTAGAGCGCGTTCGATTTCGGCGCTACCGCCAGGTAGATCACTGCCTGTGCCAGCGCGAGGTTGGACTCCGGTACACCGAGGAAATCCACCGCATCGCGCGCTGCCAGCGTGATCGCCAGCGCGTTGGGATCGGCGAGACCGATGTCCTCCGAAGCCATGCGCACCACACGCCGCGCGATGTACAGCAAGTCCTCGCCCGCCTCGATCATGCGCGCCAACCAATAAAGCGCCGCATCGGGATCGCTGTTGCGCACGCTTTTGTGCAGCGCGGAGATCAGGTTGTAATGCTCTTCGCCGGCCTTGTCGTACCTCAACACGCGCTTCTGCAGCGCGTCGGTGACGATATCGTCGGTGATGCGGGGCCTCTCTCCCTGCTTCTGCTGTTCGGCCGCCAGCGTTGCAGCGACTTCGAGCACGTTGTAGGCGCTGCGGGCGTCCCCGCTGGAGTAGGCCGCAATCTTGCGCAGGACGTCGTCTTCCGCTTCAAGGTGCGCCTCGCCCAAACCGCGCTCAGTGTCTTCGAGTGCGCGCTGCAGTAAGAGCACGATTTGCTCCTCGGCCAACGGCTGCAGCACATAAACGCGGCAGCGCGACAGCAACGCCGAAATCACTTCAAACGACGGATTCTCGGTGGTGGCGCCGATCAGGCGGATGCTGCCTTTTTCTACGTAAGGAAGAAAGGCGTCCTGCTGCGCTTTGTTGAAGCGGTGTACTTCGTCCACGAAGACGATGGTCCGCGTGCCGTACTGGCGCGCCCGTTCCGCGTCGGCCATCACCTGCTTGATTTCCTTGATGCCGGTCAGCACAGCGGAAAATTCGACGAACTCGGCGTGGGTCATGCGCGCGATGATCTTGGCGAGCGTGGTTTTGCCAACGCCAGGAGGGCCCCAGAAAAGCAGGGAGCCAGTGTCGTCGCGTTCGATCTGGACCCGCAGCGGCTTGCCGGGCGCGAGAATGTGTTCCTGTCCGACAAACTCATCCAGGCTGCGCGGACGCATGCGATCGGCCAGCGGCCGCGATTTGTCAACGGCATCGTCGGGCGGGATTTGCTGGAAGAGACTCACAAAAACGTCTACCACAGAGACACAGAGGCACAGAGGCACAGAGAAAACTCAATTCAGAGAACACGTCGGCGAATTCCGTTCTTCAGCACCGCCACGTTGAAGTTAATCAATAGCCCGATGCGCAATCCCGTCAGATGCAAGTAAGTCAGCAACTGCGCCTCGTGTACCGGCAGAACATCTTGAACGGACTTTAGCTCGAGGACGATCTTATCGTCGACGATCAAGTCGAGCCGGTAACCGCAGTCAAGCTTGACGCCTTTGTATGCGATCGGTATCTCGACCTGCTGCCGAAATGGGATTTTCCGGAGTTCCAGTTCATGACACAGGCAAGCTTGATAAGCGGACTCCAGCAACCCAGGTCCCAGCGACCTGTGAACCTCCATTGCCGCCGCAATGATTTCTCGTGTGAGTGGCTGCTCAGCATCTGTGGACAGATCAGTTTTGCATGTCAGTCGAGGCGTTACAACGCTCGATTCGAATGTTGTTCTCAACGGACCCTCTTTCCACCCGCCTCACGAACCTGAGAGCCGCCTGAAAAGAATTCTAAACCTCTGTGCCTCTGTGCCTCTGTGCCTCTGTGGTTCAATGTCTTTGTCTTTGCCGCGTGGCCTCGTACAGCAAGATCGACGCCGCGATGCCCGCATTCAGCGATTCCACCTTTGAGGAGTGGGGGATCGCAACCACCTCGTCGGCTTGCGCCAGCACGTCTTTGGGAACGCCCGCGCCTTCGCTGCCGACGATGAAGGCCACTGGACCGCGCAGGTCTGCTTCCGAGATCGCCATGCCTTTGTGGGACGAAGTCGCCAGTACGCGTACGCCGCGCGCTTTGATCTCGACCAAAACACTTGCAAGTTCCACTTTCACTGTGGGCAACCGGAACAACGAGCCCGCGGAAGCCCGCACCGCCTTCCAATTCCAATGGCTGACGGTGCGCTCGCCCAGCAGGAGGCCCGTGGCCCCAAACGCCTCGGCCGAGCGCGCAATGGTGCCGAGGTTGCCTGGATCCTGCAGGCCGACGATGGCCACCAGCAACGCTGGCGCGGGAGCAAATACTTCGTCCAAGGCAAACGATTTCACCCGCACCAGAGCAGCCACCCCTTGCGGAGTTTCGCTGGGCACGGCACTGGCAAAAACCTCATCCGGCAGCAGCAGCGCCTCGGCGTGCGACGACAACTGCGGCAGCAACTTGTGCACGCGTTCTTTCGCCGATTCGCTGAAGAAGACGGTGGTGAGCCGCAATCCGCTGCGGATCGCCTCTTCGACAATGTGCATGCCTTCCACGGCAACGTCGCCCTCCGCATTGGGCGCAGCCTCGCCGAAAGCGCGCCGCAGCTCCTTCACTCGCGCATTTTGCCCGCTGTGGATGCGGCGTAAACGATCGTCCATTTTGATGGGGGCGGCCATGGCTCTCGGGACCGGCGTCTATCGTACACCGGCTATCACAGCTTGCCGTGGCCGCGACGTGGTAATCTGCTGAGTTGTCGTTGCAAGGGGCGATATGTTACGTTTCGCTCCATCAATTCCAGTTACTGAAAAAGAGGCCTGGGTGCATCCCGAAATCGTAAAGATCAGCAGTCAGGAGCCGGAGGCCTCGCTGGTGTCGTACGTGGCGGAGAAGATCCGCGCCGGCGAGGTGTTGGGCATGCCGACCGACACGTTTTACGGTCTGGCGGCGGATCCCTTTAATCTTCACGCCGTTGACCGGGTTTACGAGATCAAGTCGCGCTCGCGGCACAAGCCACTTTCGCTGCTTATCGAATCGGTAGATCAGGCCGCCGAGCTGGCATGGCCGGTGCCGGAAATTTTCTACCTGCTGGCACGCCGCTTCTGGCCCGGGCCGCTGACCATCATTGTGAAGGCCGACCCCAAACTGCCGCTCAAGGTGACCGCCAATACCGGCAATGTTGCCTTGCGCGTGCCCGCCGCGGAAATTCCGCTGGCCATCATCCGCGCTGGAGGCATGCCGATCACGGCCACCTCCGCCAACCTTAGCGGCGAAAGCGAGTGCACGTCAGCCTTGCAGGTGCGCGACCAGTTGGGAGATTGCTTGTCCATCATCGTGGATGGCGGCCAGTCCCCGCGCGACATGCCTTCCACCATCATCGACCTGACTAGCGACGATGGCAGCTGGCGCGTGATGCGGCATGGCGCCATTCCGGAAGAACAGATTCTCGAGCTTTTGGGCGGCCAGGAGTAGGCGCCACGGCGGTACAAAACTCCAACTCTCCACTTGCCCGCTGGATCGTAGCCGTAGCCGCCATCGTTGCGGTGGGGTTTCTGCTGTATACCAGTTGGCAAATCATGCGCGAAGGCGGCGTGGATGAGGCCCGTCTCGCCGATGCCATCGTGGTGTTCGGCGCGGCGGAGTACGTGGGCCATCCTTCGCCGGTGTATCGCGCGCGCCTGGACCACGCTTACGGCCTTTTCCAGCGCGGATTGGCCCCCGTCATCATCACCACCGGCGGTGCGGGCAAGGATCCACACTACAGCGAAGGCCAGGTTGGCCGCGATTATCTGGAGGCACGCGGCATCCCAGATGTAAATCTGATCGCCGAAACCCAGGGTGACAACACTGACGAGTCCACCCAGCGTGTCGCCGTAATCATGCATGTCAACAACATGCGCAGCGGCCTTCTGGTCAGCGACGCGTACCACCTGTACCGGGCGAAGAAGATGATGACGCGCGAAGGAATGACGGTATACATCTCGCCGCGTCCCGGCTCAATTCCGAAGACTGCCTTGGCACGCTGGATGGCCGCGCTGCGCGAGAGTTTCAGCTACATGCTGTATCGCGCGCATGTGACGTAAGAAGCCGTCAGCTGTCAGCCGTCAGCGAATGCGCTGAGGGCCACCCACGCTGAAATCCGCGCGAGCAGCCCCTGGTTAGCTGGTCCGGCCACCCTGTTCGAACTGGTCCAGCCGGACAAAGTGAATTCCTGTTCTACAACGCGGCCTGTAGGGACCCGAATATATACTGCCTGTGTGATGAACATTAGCTCAATCATGCTTCGCTTCGTGTTGA
>DATCCF010000156.1:0-10613 GCA_036511435.1 Terriglobales bacterium
CGAAAACCCGGGCGGTCGATCTGCTGGAGAAGGCCGTGGCGACAGCGATCGCCGCCGTTACGCCTCACAACGCCACCGCTTGGTTTCGCCACTGTGGGTATTTATTATCGGATACAGCTACCCCGGAACCGCTCTAGCCGCGGCCTTCTGCTGCTTTTGCGCGTCCGCTAGCAGCTTGCGCAAAATTCGCATTCCGCTGTCCACGTGCTTTTCTTGCAGCAGGAATGGCGGCAAAAAGCGCAGCACAGTGTCCTGCGTCACATTGATCAGCAGACCTTTGGCGAGCGCACCTTCCAGGATCGGCTTGCCGGGGACGGTCAACTGTAGCGCCTGAATCGCACCCACGCCGCGCACTTCCACCGCGATGTCGAACTTCTCCACCAGCTCGCGCAGCTTCTGCGAGAAGTATTCCCCAACACGCCGCACCTGCTCCAAAAGGTTTTCGTCCTCGATAATCGCGAGATACTCCAACGCGACGCGGCAGGTCAGCGGGCCTCCACCGAAGGTCGTTCCATGCTTGCCCGGAGTGATGTGTTGGGCGAACAGTTCGTTCGCGAGAAACGCTCCCAGCGGCAGTCCGGCGGCGATGGGCTTGGCAATGCAAACCACGTCGGGGATAACGCCGAAATGTTGGAAGGCGAAGAGCTGGCCAGTACGCCCGAGTCCGCATTGGATCTCGTCGAAGATGAGCGCGGCTTGGTGCTGGTCGGCCAATTGGCGGCACGCCTGCAAAAACTCGGACGACGATTCCTGAATCCCGCCCTCCCCTTGGATGGGCTCCAGCACGATGCCGCAGACCTTATCGTCCATCGCATTGCGCAACGCTTCCACATCGTTGCGCGGCACGAAGCGCACGCCCTCCAGCATGGGATCGAAGCCCTGACGATACTTTGCCTGACCGGTCAGAGCGAGTGCGCCCATGGTCCGTCCGTGGAAGGAGTTCTCCAGCGCGATCACGATGCACTTTTCCGGGCCGCCCGTGGCGTGGCCTGCGGCGCGCACCAGCTTCAATGCGCCTTCGATCGCCTCGGTACCGCTGTTGGAGAAGAAGGCGCGATCCAATCCCGACGCCGTGCATAGCTTCTCGGCCAGCAAGCCCTGGTACTCGTTGTAGTAAAGGTTGGAGACGTGGATGACCCTCGCCGCCTGCTCGCGGATTGCCTTCACGATGCGGGGATGGGCGTGGCCCAAAGCGTTGACGCCCAATCCACCGAGGAAGTCGAGATAGCGCCTGCCCTTAACGTCGTAAACATACACGCCCTTGCCGCGCCCAATGGCAAGCGGGTAGCGGGCATAGGTGTTCAGCAGGTATTTCTGTTCAAGCGCAACAATTTCTTCATAGGTAAGCACGATGATGGCCTCGCAAAGAGTTCATTGTAACGCGGGACGAAGATGCTCTCGCCTGGGACAGAGGTGCGAGAATTTCGCGTGGTTGGCGGCGAACAACGCTTCCTGTGACCCACCTCACAGGGGATTGTTCGTGCGCTTCGGTACACTTAGGCATATGTTGAGCGAAAAACAGTTCCGCGAACGCGCCAGGAGCGAACTTCGCGAAATCCGCAACCAGGTCCTAAGCCTGGCCCGCGACCGCGACGTCTACTGGAAGCTGGAGCGCGATGTTGTAGAGCGCAACCCTCAACTTCACGGCGCCCGCAATGCGTTCCTCGATATGGTGAGGGCCGCTTACGCCGACGCCATGGCGGCCCGCGTACTTCGACTGCTCGATGCGGACAATGTCGATCTGTCTTTGCGGCGAGTGCTGGCCCAGCTTGAGGACTACCCCCATCTCCTGCACGACAAAGTTAGCGCACGTGAGTTTGCCGACGATCGCGCCGAGTTGGACCGCGCGACCACCAACTTGAAGCAGGTCTTGAACCCGCATTTTGCTCATCACGAGCGGACCCTGTCAGCCCTGGCATCCACGCATCGGGAACTCGATCAGTCGATTGACGCGATCATCTCCACGCTAAAGACCTACTACTGGATCATCGCGGACGCCTACCTCGACTTCGAGGTGAGCTATCCGGAAGACCCATTAGCGATCTTTCGGTTCGCCTGGATCAAGCCGGAGTTGGTGAGCTAGGCTATCGCGCCGCGATCAGCGCCACAGAGATCAGCGCGCCCACGATGCCTGCGTTCTGCGTGGCTGACATGCGCTCTTTCAAAAATATCCGTGCAAGGATGACCGTGCTGGCAGGATAAAGCGACGACAACACCGCGGTGACGTCGAGCCGGCCGTGTTGCGTGGCGGCGATGAAAAGCGCATTCGCCGAGGTATCCAGTATTCCCGAAAATAGAATCGCTACGAGAGCTGGGCGCAGAGGCCGCTTGTCGCTGGCTGAAAAAGCCACGATCAGCAGCATGAGTAGTGTGGAAGCAGTGCGCGCCGCGACCAGCGGCCAGAACACTGCATGGTGGCCTGCTTGTTTACAAGCGATGAAGAACAAGCCGAACATCACTCCCGCCAGTACAGCCAGCCCCAGACCGCGATGCGTATCGATTTTACCGTCCGGCCGTGCTATCAGCCATATGCTGACCAAGGCCAGCACGAAGCCCGCAAGCTGAATCCGGTCGGGCATTCCCTCGATGTATATGCCGGCCAGCACCGGCAACACTCCCGTGATCACGGAGGCGACTGGCGCGACGATGCCCATGCGTCCGATCGAAAGCGCTTGGTACAGCGCCGCGACGCCAATGGCTCCAGTAATGCCGGCGACTGCGCCCCACAATAACGTTGAGCGCGGCGGGAACGGCTCTGCCGTAATCCATACCAACAGCAGCATGAGCAGCAAGCCGCATGCATGCGCGCCCGCGACCACGCGAAAGACATTGGCGCGCTTGGTGGCGATGCCGCCGGCGAAATCGCCTCCGCCCCAGACGGCAGCAGTGCTCAGGCTGAGACCGGCGCCGGTTAAAGTTCCAGAGTTCATTGGATTTGAGGAGGACGCTACTTCGCCGCGGCGCTTCTCTCCCGCAGCACAATCGGGTTCTGATCGTAAGGCACGATGGTCACGTTGAGATCTTTGCGAGCGTTGAACTGCTGCTCGGTAACGGGAAATGCCACCAGGACAGTACCCTTTTGCTCGGCGCCCGGCATGATCTTGGCCTCCACCGTCAACGGTTGCGTCGCGTGTTGGCGCAGGTCCGGGTAGGCGGCGAAGTAACGGTCGTAATCGGAAGGGGACGCGGCGTCGTCGGACTGATCGCCCTGATCAGTTTTCAGGTTGGCGCTGATGGACTTGATGTAGAGCGCCTTGTCGCCCACATTGGTAACCGTGACCTGGAGAGCGATCATGGTGCTGGTCATGCCGGCAGGTTGGCTGGCGTACACGGAGTCGATGCCGCCCTGCGCCACCGGCTTGGAGCGCTCCACGAAAGCGATCACGCCGACCACGATGGCAACGACAACCAGTGCGATGACAACCGGCACGGCGGGCGGCAGGCTACGTTTGGGGCTGTCGAATTCCTCTGTGATGGGAACATGCCCGGCGTCGTATTGCGGTTTAGGCGGAGTCGGATTATCGGCCATGAATCACCCCCGATGATGATACAAGAGCGTGCCGTCAATTGGCCGCCGTCACAACGAGCGGGAGGAAAAGCAGGTCCCTCGACTAGGACTAAAGTCCTCGCTCGGGATGACAATTTCGTTGAGATGACAATTCCAAAGCGATGACAAGCTCATCGGAATGAGAATTTCAATAGTGGTGCGCTAACGCGACGCTAAACCTAGATTATTCGTGAGGATCTCAGCTTGAAGGGGCATGGCTTCAGCCGTGCCGTAAGGCCCCTTCATTATGTGGCTTTAGCCACTGAGGGACTTCGGTGTCGAGACGAAGTGCGAATTCCCTCAGGGGCTGAAGCCCAACTCTCCACGCCCACGTAACGGCACGGCTAAAGCCGTGCCTCTTCAAAGCTTTCCGCCTTCAGCTACTGGCAACAGCTGGGTAATCCAGCTAAAGCGCCGCACCACTCAATCGCGCCAATTCTGTTGTAGCTGACCTTATCAACTCTTGGGCCAGCGATGCTTCATCGCCTGGCGAAATTCTTTTTCCGGTAGGGTGTTCAGCACATCCTTCGGGGTGAGCCATGCGCGGCGTGCCTGAAGGATGCCGTACTTGATCTTTTCGAAGTGCGAGGTGTGGTGCGCGTCGGTGTTGATCACGATCTTCACTCCGCGTTCCCGCGCCATGCGCAGATGCACGTCGTTCAAGTCGAGCCGGTCGGGATACGCGTTCAGCTCCATCGCGACCCTGTTCTTCAGCGCGGTCTTGAGGATCGCATCCATGTCGAACGGATAGGCGTCCCGCCGCAGCAGTAAGCGCCCCGTGGGGTGTCCGAGAATCGAGACGTTCTTGTTGCTCAACGCGCGCAACAAGCGGTCGGTCATCTGCTGCGATTCCTGGTTAAATGCCGAATGTACGCTGGCGACCACAACATCCATCTGCTCGAGCACCGAGTCGGAGAGATCGAGCGCGCCGTCGGCCAGGATATCCACTTCGATGCCGGCCATGATGGTGATGCCATCCGTCTGCTCGTTGGCGGCGTGAATACGGGCGATGTGTCGCTCGGCACGCTTGTCGTCCAGGCCGTTGGCGAAGGCCAGATTTTTCGAGTGATCGGTGATGGCGATGTACTTGTAGCCACGCTCTTTTGCCGCCGCCGCCATCTCGTCAATGGTGCACTTCCCGTCGGTTTCGACCGTATGCATGTGGACCTCACCGCGCAGATCGGCGACGGTGATCAAGTCCGGGAGATTGTGCTTCTCGGCGGCTTCGATCTCTCCGAAGTTCTCACGCAACTCCGGCGGGATGCAATCGAGCTTGAGCTTGCCGTAAATCTCGTCTTCGGAGGCGCCGGCGACGCGCTTGTTATCGTCGAGGCGAAATAGTCCGTACTCGTTGAGCGTGAAGCCCATCTTGAGCGCGCGCTGGCGCAGCGAGACGTTGTGGTTCTTCGAGCCGGTGAAGTACTGCATTGCCGCGCCATAGGATTCTGGCGGCAAGGTGCGCACGTCCACCTGCATTCCGCTCCGCAATTTGAAACTGACTTTGTTGTCGCCCTTGGCCAGCACTTCGACGATGCCGGGAAAGCGCAGGATTTCTTCGATCAATCCAGCGCGCTGCTCATCGTCAACGCAGCACGGTCCGGTGATCAGCACGTCGAGATCGCCGACCGTCTCCCGTCCGCGACGCAGCGAACCGGCAGGCGTGATCTTCTCGATCCCCTTGATGTGCCGCAGGTGCTCGGTCAACTTCTGCGCGGTGCGACCGGCTTCGTCGAGCAGGAAGCGCCCGGAAATGCGGCGGTAACCCTCAATCGCTTTCAGGATTTTCTGCTCACTCTTTTCGCTCAGGCGCGGCAGCGTACGCAGTTTGCCTTCGCGCGCCAGCTTCTCCACGCTGGCGAGATCGCTGACCTGGAAGGCGCTCCACAGCAGCGCGATCGTTTTCGGTCCCAGTCCCTGGATCTTCAGCAGCTCCAGCATCGAGGGCCGGTACTTCACCAGCAACTCCTGGTGCGGACCAAGTTTGCCGCTTCGGCATAACTCTTGGATGTTGGCAGCCATACCCTTGCCGATGCCAGGAATCTCCAGCAGCTTCTTGGGCTCACCGATCAGCTCCGAAACTTGCTGAGGCAGCCCTTCAAGGGCTTCGGCCGCGCGGCGATAGGAGCGGATGCGGAAAGAGTCGTCGCCGTTGATCTCCATAAGATCGGCGGTTTCGTAAAAGACATTGGCGATGGCCTTGTTGTCCACGCAAGAGCACCCGAGGGGAATTGTAACGTGAAGGATATGCGGTGCGATTCCAACGGAGTCAGAATCTGAGTTTTTTTACATACTCATGCAGCGCCATGTCGAAAAAATCCGTGGTCCTATGGTCAACCAGACAGCCCAACAGAATTGTATTGCGCGCTGAACAAGACTTGCACGCTCAACAAAAAATCCAGCCACGGCGGGCTGGGCTTCCTGGAAACATCGCGAAGAATCTATTGGACCCTCGTCACGTTGCCTGCTTGAGGGCCTTTCTGACCATCGACGATTTCGAACTCGACTTGGTCGCCTTCCTGCAGGCTCTTGTAGCCTTCGATGTTGATGGCGCTGTAGTGCACGAACACGTCCGCACTACCATCCTCGCGGCCTATGAAGCCAAAGCCTTTCGCGTTATTGAACCACTTTACGGTCCCTTTCAGTCTCACTTTCTTCTTCCTCCTGGCAGAGCCCATCAGCATCCCCACCCCGAGGATGCTGGTCTTGAATTGCGTCAATCAGGTTGAGCCCAGAAGCCAAAGTCGATGGAGGAGTTCTTCCTAGATCACATCTGGCCAGTTGGATTGGCCTGTTGAACAGCGTGCTTTAAGTTTGCTACCGCTTGGTGGTGTTGTCAACAGAGTATATAGACTAAAGCCGCACTTGGAGCGGGCTTTTGAGCGTCCGTACCCTTGGCCGCAAGCAAACCTCAGAGAAGGGATAATGGACGCCTTGGCGAGTAACTTACTCCGCAGATGACCCGCTGCGAAGCCTTTCCGCCAGCCACAGAACGGATGCGATCGTCTTGCCATCGCAAATCTCGCCCGACCGCACCATCTCCAACGCCTGCGACAAAGGCGTCAGGTGGCACTCGATAGATTCGTCCGCTTCGGGCTGCGCAGCGCCGGGCCTCAGCCCACGGGCGAGGTAAACCGTCATGGTCTCGTCCAGAAAGCCGGGGCTAGGATAGAAGAACAGAGCCTGCTTCCAGTTGGACGCACGATATCCGGTCTCCTCGAGTAGTTCGCGCTTCGCGCCAGCCAGGGCTTTTTCCCCAGGATCGACGCGGCCTGCGGGCAGTTCCCAAAGATAATCATCCGCCGCGTAACGGTATTGGCGCTCCAGCAGAACGCTTGGTTCGGCACCGCTATCGTCCACCGCGAGGATTACGGCCGAGCCGGAGTGCCGCACCACGTCACGGCGCGCAATAAGTCCGCTCGGCTCGCGCACGCGGTCGGAACTCACGCTGAAGGCGGGTCCTTTGAAGACGGTTTTCGACGAGAGGACCTCGACTTTGTTGGCGGTATGGGATGACTTTTTCGATTTGCCGCTGCTGCGTGGCTTGCTGACCGCGCGCTTTCTCGATGGCATAGTCTCACCACTATAAGGCAGTCTCTAGAGTTTTCATAAAGGTAGTCTTTTCCAATGCAATACCCCGCATATTGTTTTCGATGAAGTCCAACAGCGCTCGCCCATCCCTTTGATCAGCATTGTCGAGGCGACGTGCGCGGAGGCTGGGCGGCGTGGGATTACCAAAGCTGGCTTGATCGGAACCCGCTACACCATGCAGGCCCGCTTCTATCCGGACGTCTTTTCCAGGAAGGGAATTACGCTGGTCGTGCCTCAGGAGGACGAACAGGACTACATCCACGAGAAATACCTAGGCGAGTTGCTAAAGGGTGTGTTCCTGCCGGAGACGCGCGAGAGGCTGCTGGAAATCATCGAAAGTATGAAGCAGCAGCATCAGATCCAGGCCGTCATTCTGGGCGGGACCGAACTGCCATTGATTCTCCAGGGGGAACAGGCATGTGGCATCCCGTTGCTGGACACTACGCAGATCCACGTGCAGGCGGTAGTGGCGCGGTTGCTCTCGTAATGTCCTGCCGGTTCTTCGATTACGCTTTACATTGAACGCTAAGCGTTATACGCTGAGAGGGTGATCAAGTCGTTCCGGTCGCCTGAGACCGAGCAGCTTCATGGTCGGCAGCGAGTCAAACGCTTTCGGACTTTCGAGCGCGTGGCCCAGCGTAAGCTGCGGCAGTTGGATATCGCCGCCGAACTTCGCGATTTGAAGTCTCCACCAGGCAATCACCTGGAATCGCTAAAGAGCGATCGAGTAGGTCAGCATAGCATTCGCATCAACGACCAATGGCGGATCTGCTTTGTTTGGCGTGACGGCGATGCCTACGATGTGGAGATCGTGGACTATCACTAGGAGGATGTATGGCCAAGCCCGAAAAACTTCCACCCATTCACCCGGGCGAAATTCTGCGCGAAGATTTCATGACGCCGCTGGGCATCAGTATGAATCGGTTGGCGCTCAATCTGCGTGTCCCGGTGACGCGTATAGGCGAGATTGTGCATGAGCGGCGCGGCATCACTCCCGATACGGCGCTGCGGCTGGGACGCTATTTCAACACCAGCGCGCGCTTCTGGATGAACGCCCAATCCAGCTACGACCTTGAGGTCGCGCAAGACGAACTGCAGCCCACCATTGAGCGCGATGTGCATCCCCTAGTCGCGCGAGGATTGGGATGGTCTACGGCGTTATAATGCGACCGTATCCACACTGGAATTGAGGGACGTCTAGTCATAGGACACCGCTAGAATGGAGCTCTGATCGGTGAGTCGCGCGTACATCTACATGCTTGTTGCAATGCTGCTGCTTGTCTGCGGCTGTTCGGGAAAGCAGGCTCCCACCGCCAGCAAGCAAGAATCCAGGGTGCCACTCCTGCCGCTCCCGTTGTCCCAGGTACCCGACGGTGAGAACGAAGTGTTTCCCCTAGCCAACGGCAACGCCTACCTTGTGAGCACAGTCCAAGGGCAGGCCGTGTTTGAGTGACAACTCTTTCTATTGTCCAACGATCGAGCGAGCCGGATCGACGGGGTAGAATTGCACGGAGCAGAGGCCTCTATCTATCCACTGCCCGACGGCGCGGCCTACCTCGTGTCCTCGAACGGGCAGAATCTTCGGCTGTACTACCTGCTCGGCGACAAGGCCACCCTCGTTAAGGACGGCCCAATCGAACGCGGAGCCGTCTCGCGGGAACGCGTGTCCCCCGAGGCATTCCTCTGGGCGCAAACGCAGGCTGCCCTGACTCGCTACCGCCGGGTGCGAGCGCAAGCGGAAGCCGCATCGGAAGCCGCGTCGGAACCCGACGATTACTAAAGGACTGCCAACAGTGAAAGGCGCCGCCAGACTCCTCTCCGTCGTCGCTGCCTTGGTTGGTGTAATCGTCGTCCTCGAAGAAGTCGGCTACTGGGTTTCTCATCCACATCGCCCCGGTCCCTCCGCGTACATCGCGCTGTGCGCGCTGGGCATTCTACTTCTGGCGGCAGCTCAACTTCTGCGCGACCGAACCTAGATTGCGCGCGGAAATTCCGATGGCTCGATGTCAGGCACATCTTCCCTGTAGAAGGCGTGTTGTCTTGGCGTTCGCTCTTATAGAACCCGCGGAAGGGTCTACAATCTGATCAGGAGAGTGCGTCATGCGGGCCTATGTCCTTGGCGCGGGAGCATCATATCCGATATATCCTCTCGGCCGCGATTTGCTTGAGGCCGTTGACAGTTTCATTCGAGATTCCGGTCGCTGTGTCGACGCGCTGGAATGGCTGAAGGGGAATCCTAATGCCTTGTTAGGTAAAGCATATCGAGCCGGGAACATGGAGCAAATCTTTACAATTCTGGATCTAGCCGAAACTTTTTTCTTTGAGCGTCTGGTCTCTGAGTGGAAGGCCGGCAAAGCGAAGGTAACCAATCACACAGCTTTCGATTCGGAAATCGAAGAATATCGCCGGCATCGGAAAGTGTTACTTTCGACCGTCGAGGCATATTTCTTACAGAAACATCAACAGGATCGTACCGGATACGACTCTCCGGATTGGGACAATCTCAAGACCTTTGGCCAGATACTGGAACCGCATGATGTCGTCATCACGTTCAATTATGACTCCACTGTTGAGCGGGTACTGCGGGAGCAAGGAAAGTGGTCACCCGCCGACGGATATGCAGCTGGGACCGAGCTTCTGTTTCAGCGAGGACCGCACGACCAGAGTCCGGTAAAGCTTCCACCCTCGCCTTCGGAGGTTACAGTAATACACTT
Organism: Terriglobales bacterium; assembly: GCA_036511435.1. Lineage (GTDB taxonomy): Bacteria > Acidobacteriota > Terriglobia > Terriglobales > Acidobacteriaceae > Bog-257. The sequence continues at coordinate 9,850 of DATCCF010000156.1, forward strand.
GCACGGCGCAATTGGCTGGTATAAGAAAGCGCCCTTCCGCTCAGGCTATGAATTCAGCGGTAGTGCAGGTGCTTTTCCGCAAGAGGCGCTCGCTCCGGCTCAGCTTGCTGAAATTTCCCTCGATCCGCTGCTTCTGCAAGGGTTTGGCATTCTTGCCGTGGACGCTTCTATGCCGGAGCGTCCGACGGAGCAAGACCAAATTCTGCTTCACCCAAGTTTCCTGAAGGATTTTGAGGGTCGGGACACCGGGCATAATGAGGTTTTCACCAGAATGTGGAGGGTGGCTTCTGAGGCAATACGGGCCGCTGAAGAAGTAATTGTGATTGGCTACAGCCTTCCACCGGCGGACACCGCCGCTTGGACACTGTTCATTACCGCTTGCGACCCGAAGAAAACTACAATCGTCAATCGAAGCCCGGCCGCCACGGCTCGATACGGGAAAATCTCGAGCTTGCCATTATTTCGCTCGTTTAAGAGTTTTGAGGAGTGGCTCAAATCGCATCTAAAAGCAGGTTCTTGCTCCTGAGCGTGGTCGGGGCGGACAACAACCTGTCCACAGGATTTCGTCGGCAAACTGGATGCCCTTTTTTGCCGTTCCCGCCGCTGCATGTTATCCTAGACGACGTAACAACATACGATTAAAGAGTAGGAGCGCAGCTGATTCAGTGTTAGCCCCAGAGAAAAAAGCCGCTGTGATTGACCAACACCGCACTCACGCGACCGACACCGGTTCGCCCGAGGTGCAGATCGCGATCCTGAGTACA
>DATCCF010000157.1:0-6343 GCA_036511435.1 Terriglobales bacterium
ATAGAATGCGCACTTCATCAGATTCTCGTTCAGACCAAAATATCGACGAATGAGTGCCGCCAACCCACGCTGGGGTGCGCCGCGGATTCACGGGGAGCTGGGCAAGCTCGGCATCAAAGTCTCGGTGACAACGGTCGCCAACCACTACTGTGGTTTCGATGTTGCGGCCCCAGAGGCCTGAACCGGTTGGTTTGAGGTTGTTTTGGATAAGACACCGGCATGCGTTTGCTTGTTAGGCGGCATTTCGGTCCCAGCTGGATAGACTAAAATCTGCACCGTACCCCAGCCCGCGTCAGAATTCGCGTCCATCTGCTTGCCCATTCCCAGAGTTTTGAGCTGAGTGTCATCAAATCCGAAATTCTCGACCAGATACTCACGCACGACCATGGCTCGGGCTTCCGTTAGCACCAAGTCCTTCTGGGTATCGCCTTCCATGCCAGCGGATGCCACGACCACCGCAAACCCGAACTGGTTAGTAGCCAGAAACTCGCCGCCGGCGTTTAGAGATTTCTGGTTCTTCAGCTTGGCCGAATCGTGCTTATCGAAAAGCTGCTTCGCTGGGTATGTAAACTCCTTTATCGGTGTGCCTTGCGGCAGCCGTTCGATCTCATTTTCTGCTAGCTCGGCGGAATCTTCGTAGCCGCGGCTCTTGAAATACCCGCGCAAGAAGAAGTTGTGCTTCAGGGCTTCCATATTCTCCTGGAAGTCGGTAACGCCTGCTTGCGCCTGGACCATCGTGTCACGCATGGTGCTCGTCGTCTGTTCGAGGTTGTTATAGAGCTGTTTGTCATTAACCAGCGCTCCTGCGGTTCCCTGACCCCCATCGATCTTGGCGCTTATCGAGTCTAGATTCGCCGTCGCCCGAGTGGCGTTCTGGATGGCTTGCTGGCTGCTATCCAGAATGCCGTTCGTCTTTTTGAGCAGGTCTGACATTTCGAGTGGCGGCTGGCTGGCGATGATATCGCCATCCCGCACGTCGGCTGTCCCAGCGGATCCAAACGAGATCGCCAGATACTGGTTGCCCAACAACCCCTCGGTTTCGATTGAGGCCACGGAGTCTTGCTTGATGATCTCGTGCGTCGACTTGCCGAGATCCATAACTACCGTGACCTTTTCGCCAGGCTTGTGGGGTAACACGATGTTGCGCACAGTTCCACTGTGAACGCCGCCCACCCGCACATCGCCTCCAGCATCCAACCCCACCACATTGTCGAATTGCGCCTTTAATTGGTACGTGGAGCTGAAAAGATACTGCTTGCTCCCGATGATGAAGACACCGACCACCAGAATGGCCAGTGTCGCAACGATGAAAGCTCCTAACCGCGCCGCTCTCGACATGTGTCCTCCTACGAATGCTTTAGAAATTCCCTAACAAACTCGACCTCACTTTTCTGAAGTTCTTCAAAGTTGCCTTCGATCACCACATTTCCCTCATTGAGCAGGGCCAGACGGTCCGCAATCGTCTTCGCGCTGTGCAGATCGTGAGTCACTACAATGGATGCCATGTGATGTTCCTCCTGGAGCTTGAGAACCAAATCATCGATCTCCGCGGAACTGATGGGGTCGAGACCAGCGGTGGGCTCGTCGAGCAGCAGAATATCCGGCTCCAAAGCCAGCGCACGTGCCAGCCCTACTCGTTTTTGCATGCCACCCGAAATATCCGAAGGCATCTTCTCAAGGTCGCCTTCCATGCCCACTTCCGCCAGTAGTTGCCTGACCCGGTCGCCCTGCTCAGTCCTCGACATCTCCTTCTGATGGTGCTGCAGCGGAAAAGCCACGTTCTGCTCGACGGTCAGCGAATCGTAAAGCGCGGCGTGCTGAAACAGAAAACCCATTTTCTTCCTGATTTCGCCGATCTGGTCGAGAGCCAGGCCCGCGATGTCTTGACCGTGGATGCGAACCGATCCCGAGTCAGGCTTCTGCAGGCCGATGATGAGCTTCAGTAATACGCTCTTTCCGGAACCACTGCGCCCCAGCACCGCCAGGGTCTCGCTGCGCCTCACGGTCAGGCTAACCCCATTCAAGACCTTTTGACTTCCGAAGGACTTATGCAAGTCCTCGACGGCAACAACTGGTGCACTGCCGTCTTCCTCGGCTTCTCCTCGCTTCATCGCAATTTGATCGGTTGTGTCCATACTTGTTTCGCGAGCTGTTTAATCAATGTTCACGGGAAAAATATGATAATGAATTTCACCAGCACGACATCGGCCAGAATCACAAACAACGAGGACAAGACTACGGAACTCGTCGCCGCACGGCCCACGCCCTCGGCACCTCCCCGTGTCCGCATTCCCTGAAAACACGCGATCAGCCCAATGATCAGGCCAAACACAGCGGTCTTAAACGTGGGTGGCAGGAAATCGTTGAAATCGGAGCCCTTGAAACCGCTATTGATGAACTGGTGTAACGAAAGCGGCTCAACCAGGGCTTGTGCAACCCAGCCCATCATCAGGCCGCATAAGTCGGCAGCGAGGGTCAGGAGAGGCAGCATTAGGATGCAAGCCAGGATGCGGGGCGCCGCTAGCAGCCTATAAGGGTTTACCGCAGATGCCTCGATGGCATCGATCTGCTCGGTCACTTTCATCGACGCCAACTCCGCACCAATGCCAGCGCCTACTCGGCCACTCACCACCAGCCCGGTGATGATCGGACCGGTCTCGTGGATAACGGAGAACACGATGGCGGCGGGAAGCAGCGATTTGGCCCCAAATCGAGTCAGGCTGTAACGGGCTTCCAAAGAGAGTACAACCCCGGTGGCGGCACCGGCCAAAGCGACCAGCGGCAGGGACTTTGATCCGATCTCGTCGAGTTGTCGAAGTAATTCGCGGAATTCAAACGGCGGCGTCACTGCAGCCCGCACAACTTGCCAGAAAAACAGGCCCAGATCGCCGAACCACTCGAGAAACTCGTTGATCAGGCCCTTGGCGGAACTCACAGTGGAAGACATGAGTAAGGTCCTTAGTCCCGGAAGTGGAGGGTCCATGCCTGCGACCGCCCTGAATTTCCAGTCGATCACGGATTTGAACCCGGATCTGGAGCTGCGCGCCCATTGGGCTTGGTCGGGATGCATAATCACCAGCAAAAACGCCACTGGAAAGATTGAGATGCACCGCTCTTAGTTTAGTCCTTCCCGGGACTGATTTCGCAACCAACCGGCTGTGTTGCCGCTGGAGTATGCATGCTCGCGACGATGATTAGCGCCCGAGTCTGCTACCGGTTAGACGCTGCTCCTAATGAACGGTCACAATGGCCTGAGAGCCGCTGGCGGGAACGTTTTGCATGCTTGCGTTCTTTACGCCCGCCCGGTTGACGCTCAAGGTTGCCTGTCCCGGAGCTTTCGCCTGGAACGTGATCGTGAATACCGCCCCGTCGCCGTTAATGCCAGCGGTTCCCGGAGGACGTGAAGCGGTGAGAGTTGACCGTGAGCTGGCCGTTGACGTAGCTGATGGTGTAGTTGGAAAGGCCGGTGCCGAGCGCCGCGCTCGGGGCGATCGAATAGGTGCTGCCGGCCACGGTCGCGGTGGCCGCAGCGCCGGCGCTGCTCAATACTGCCCAAGACCGCTGCTGAGCTGGCGTACCTGCCGATTCACTGCAACCTAATTCAAACTCGCTGCAACGCAATTCAAACATTACTGCAATTGAATTCCAACAATTCCAAGGGCTGTGCGTTATTAAATTATTTTGCAGTGGCGGGATTTCGCGGGATTTCGCGGGATATGGCGGGATATGGCGGAGTTTTTGCCACCAAAATCCCACGAAATTCGACCTACCTTGTCCGGAATTGGTTTTCAGTGCCGCGGGATAAGACTTACGTAACTCACTGATTCTTCGTGAAAGGTCAAGGCTTTTCGTGCACTTCTCGCGAACCTACGGCTAAGACGCAGATCAGAATCCGGTAACTTGTTCAACCCAAATGGCTTACGTGATGAACCGACGCATGAGCTTCATGCAATCCCGCGAACATCCCACGAACCTGGAGTGGGGATTGGTATCCGCTTCTTTAAAGCTCCCTGTTCTTTCGCTGATTCTTCGGCCGCCCAGGCGGCTTGGCCCGATAATTTTCGACTTCAGTGCGCCTTAGCAGCAAACGACCTCCGATTTCTAGCGGCTTAAACCTGCCCTTTTTAATCAGCCGTGTGATTGCTTGGGGCGAGACACCTCGAATTCGTGCTGCTTCCGCCTGGGAGATCCATTCGTTTGGTTTAAAGTTTTGTCTCACAAAAGGGTTGATAATCTAAACCTATTTTGATATGCTAGTTCGCTGATACTGAAATGCGCACGTCTCTAACCGATTGCAAAGAAGCTGCGATGGCAGTCTCGCCAGCCATTCGGCTCCCTTTAAGAAAGAATACGGCAATGTCGCCAAAGACCGCGATGTCAATGGTCCCTGCCGTTTGCAAAGAAGATTCGTCCCTGCGACGTCATCACGTTATCACGCAGTTCCGTCCGTGTATGCTTCGCGGCATTTGGTTTCTTAATTTCATGACTAGATCCCGTTGAAAACTGATGGCTCTCATGCCCAACAATTGGCTAGGTATTCAAGATGTGGCAGATCTCACTGGCTGGCACCCTCAGTATGTGCGCCGGTTGGCGAGAGAGGGGCAGTTGCAACAGCGGCCCTCGAAAACAGTGAGGCGCGACGGGCGAACCCAGCGCGAATACGCATTGTCGTCCTTGCCGGTGGAAGCGCAGCTGAAATTCCTCAAGCAGCCGCTGCTGTCAGGACCAGCCTGCACGGCTCTGGCGCTGCGCTCGGATTCAAACCAATCCAAGCTGTTTGCTTCTCTGCCGGAGGTTACCGAGCCCGAGCGCCTCAACTTTTCTGCAGCGCAGAACGCACAGGCCTTGAAGCGCCTGGAGGCGATTGCGCCGCTCGTGGAATTCCGCAGCCGCAGCCAGCGATCCCGTCCGACGTTCCGTACCATCGCCGGAGTTGCCGTGCGAAGCATGAACTCGCTGGCCGGCTACGTCGCTGATCAGCACCACGTCAGCCCCCGAACTCTCTGGAACTGGTACGGACAGTACCGCAAGCTGGGCTATGCGGGTCTGGTCGATCGAGTTCGCTCGGATAAGGGAAAGTCGCGGTTTCTCAAGGCCCATCCCGCGGTCCGCGCATATCTCGAAAACAAGTACCTGGCCGAGCGGCTATCGATTCGGCTGGTGTACCAGGCCTTGCTGCGCGATCTGCGGAATATCGAGCCCGAGTGCACCCGACCACCGAGCTACAGCGCCGTCCGGTCTTATTTGCAACAGCTGCCCAAGCCCTTGCTGATCCTAAGCCGGGAAGGCGAGCGCCAGTTTCAGGAACGTTGTGAGCCGTACCTGCTGACCGACTTCGAATCGCTGACGCCTAACCAGATCTGGGTCTCTGACCATGGCCAGCATGACGTCTGGGTGCGCAATGACCTGTTTTCCGGAGTATCGACCAATGCGGCTATCCGGCCCTGGCTGACCGCCATGATCGACATGCGGTCTCGTAAGATCGTCGGCACGGCCTGGTCGGCCACCCCTAGCTCCCACACCATCAGCTCGGCACTGCGAGTGGGAATTGAGAGCTTGGAATTCCCCAGATCCTCTATGTGGATAACGGCAAAGACTACGAGAAAGTCGGTCGCATCGACTTCTCTCCGGAGTGTAGTGGCGTACTGGTCAGGCTGGGAATCGAGGGGCAGTACTGCTTGCCCCGACATCCCCAGTCGAAGCTGATCGAGAGCTGGTTTGGAACGGTGCGGAAGCGGTTTGACTGCCTCTGGCCCTCCTACTGCGGACCGGGTCCCAAGGATCGGCCGGAGCAGTGCACGGATGCCTTGAAAGAGCATCAGGCCTTTCTCAAGGGAAAGCGGAAAAGCTCCCCTCTGCCCCTGGCTAGCGAGTTTGTGGCCACGGCGCGGCAATGGATCGCAGAATACAACTCGCAGCATCCGCATGGCGGACGAGGCATGCGAGGCCGGACTCCGGATGAGGTCTTTAACGAACTGCTCCTGCCCGGTCAGAAAAGACTGATTGAGACGCCGGAGGTTCTCTATGCCTTGTTCTGGGACCGTCAGCGGCGCAAGGTGTCAGAAGGCGGATGCGTGCAATTGTATGGCGAGCGCTATGAACCGGCTGATGGCGAGAGTCTGGCCAAGCTGTTTCTGGAGATCGAGCGGGATGTCCTGGTGGCCTGTGACCCAGCCAATCTGGGCGAAGCCATCGCCTTGGACCTAGACCGAAGTTCCAGAGCGTTTCGGACAGTATTCTGCTGATTCGCCGAGAGATAATTCAAAATTCAGTTTCCAGCTACTGGCAACAAGTTCAGTAACTCGTAAGCCTTGGCTTGCAGCGGGCTCGGCGGCGGCACCTG
>DATCCF010000158.1:0-16829 GCA_036511435.1 Terriglobales bacterium
GACCTGCTGAACATCGCGACTCTTGGCTTTCGTGGAGAGGCACTGCCCTCCATCGCGTCCGTCAGCCGCCTGCGCCTGGAGACACACGCCGCCGAAGACGCCGCCGGGACCGTGGTCGAGATCGCTGGCGGCAAGATCCTCACTGTCGAGGAAGCCGGGCTGCCGCTGGGAACCTCGATCAGCGTGCGCGACCTGTTTTTCAATATCCCTGCCCGCCGCAAGTTCCTCAAGGCTGAATCCACCGAGCTGTCGCACATCGCATCGCTGGTAACGCACTACGCCCTAGCCCATCCCGAGATGCACTGGGAGCTGCACTCCGCGACCAACGCCATGTTGATCGCACCTCCAGTGGCCGGCCACTCGCAGCGTATCTACCAGGTGTTTGGCAAGGAGACACTCGATCAGTTGATTCCGCTAAGCGCGCTGCTGCCGCTGTCGCACGTGGGACTGCCGCAGCCCCCGCCGTGGCGGCACAACCAAGAAGACTACGAACCGCCAGTCGCTGGAGACCTAAAACTGCACGGCTTTGTCTCGCGGCCGGAGATTCAGAAACTTAACCGCAACTCGATTTTCATCTTCGTCAATGGCCGCCTGATTCGCGATCGCGTAGTGCAGCATGCCCTCACCGAGGCTTATCGCAACATCATTCCGCCAACTGTTTTCCCGGTCGTGCTGCTGTTCCTGGAGATGCCGTTCACCGAGGTTGACGTCAACGTGCATCCCTCGAAGACCGAGGTGCGCTTTCGGCAATCCTCGGTGTTGCACGACTTCATTCGCGATTCCGTTCGCGCCGTCCTGATGAAGACCCGGCCAGTGCCCGCGTTCATGACGGAGATTCATGCTCAACCCACAGCCTCGCCTTCGCTCACGTCGGGGTCCCACGATTTTGCTACTGACGAACTGCAGGTGACCGCTGCCGATGCTGCGTTTGCCCTGCGTCCGCCCGAGGTCCCACCGTTCAATGCGCGGTTGCAGTTCGAAGGAAGTGGATTTGCCGTCGAAGGGAACGCGGCTGTTCCGGTGGCCCGCTTCCCTCCGCAGACGTTTGGAGGTCCGGTATCGGGCGCTGCCGCCATGGTACGGGGCGAAAATGGTTGCTCCGCCGTCATTGCAGATGACGACGCACCTGTCGGCTTGGATTCGCTGAGCACGCTTCATCCCGTTGGCCAGATTCGCGACTCGTTCATCCTGGCGATCAATCCGCAGGGCCTGTGGATCATCGACCAGCACGTCGCCCACGAACGCATTCTGTTCGAGAAAATCTGCAAGCTGCGCCTGGCCGAGTCGCCTGAGAAGCAGCAACTGCTAATGCCGCTCATCGTCGAGTTGACTCCGGGTCAGATGTCGGTCTTCGCCGAGATCTCCGACGAACTGAACCGCAACGGATTTGAGGTGGAACCATTCGGCTCGCGCACCATTGCCGTCAAGACCACGGCAGCCGGAGTTACGGCGGGCGACGTCGAGCACATGCTGCATGAAATCTTGGACCAGTTCGAGCGTGACGAACAGGTATTGAACCTGGAAAAGATTCGAACCAGCATCGCCGCCAGTATTGCCTGCCATGCCGCGATTAAGGTCAACATGCCGCTAGAGCAAAACAAAATGGAGTGGCTGCTAAGCGAGTTGGCGAAAACCGATTGCCCCATGAGCTGTCCGCATGGCCGCCCGGTCGTTCTGCGGTATTCTGTTAAGGATATTCAGCGGGCCTTTAAGCGAATCTAGCAATCAGCTATCAGCCGTCAGCAATCAGCATTCAGCACTTGGCATTTAGCACTTGGCATTTGGTATGTAGTACTTGCTGCAGTGGGTTTTTCTCCTAGGGATTTGGAGGGGAACAGAGTAGCGCGCTAGTTGCTAGTTGCTAAATGCCAAGTGGTAAATGCTAAGTGCTAAGTGCTAAGTGCTCAATGCAGTGCCGCCTTCTATGCAGGAACAGCAATTACAGGAGCTGCGCCGGGAGAAATGGCGCTTGAACGGGCGGCCTATCCGCACGTTGGAGGAGGCGCGTGAGTTCATCGATTCAGTGGGCTTTTGCCTGCTTTACCCGCAGCGACCGGCGGTGCTCCTGCCAACTTTTGTGGGCGCGTATGCCGGCAGTGACGAGCATCTGCCCACCCGCCAGATGGCGTTTGCCGATCCCAGCGCTTGCCAGGCCAAGGACCTGATGGTGCGCCTGCTGCGCGAGAAGGCGGCGTATGAGGCGAACGTCTTCCCCGATAACAACTTCATCGTTTCAGCATCGGTTTTTCCTTATTTTTACGGATTGGTGGGAGATCGCAACCCGCGACAGGCGCCGAAGGCCGGCGCACGTTCGGAATATTCTCCGCTTGCGGTCGATGCCTTTCACATAATCCAGAAGGAAGGACCGATCTCCGAACACCGGCTGCGCGAGTTGCTGGGCGGCGACATCTCCGCCGCGGCCCTTGACCGCGCGTCGGATGAATTGTGGGCCAAGCTGCGCATTACCCGCGTGGATTATACCCAGGAGAAAGGTGTGTTCTGGGACGTCCTCTTCCGCTGGTCATCCGAGGCCGTTAAAGAAGGCATGCACGTCTCGGTGGCGGAGGCGCTGACGGCGCTGGTTTCGAAATATCTCGATTGTGTTTTGGCAGCCCAGCAAGAAGAGGTGGAACACTTCTTCTCCAACCTCATCGGTCGCGCCCGGGTTCGTGAGGCAATCAGCGCCCTTCAAGCTGCGCGAGAATTGAGTTTCGTCCACGTTGCCGGCCGCGTGCTGCTGCAGGTCTCCTCCTTGGAATTGCCACCCGTGCATACGGTTGAGCGGAAGCTCAGACTCCAGCCGCGCTTCACCCCGCACCCACCCCAACCCGGTAAGCCCCTGGTGCAGCGCCGGCCCAGAAAATCGCCATCGGCGTCGCCCACCAGACCAGTTCCTCCCGCGAAGGATACCGGCAAGGAATGAGTACAGCCCGCAAGTTGGTGATCGCCATTGACGGGCCGGCCGGCTCAGGCAAGAGCACCATCGCCGCGCGCCTGGCGAAAAAGCTCGGTTATGTGAACCTCGAAAGCGGCGCCATGTATCGCGCACTGGCGCTGAAGGCAATGGAGCAGCAGGTCTCTCTGGACGATGGCGAAGCGCTCCGGCAGTTGGCGGCGAGCATCGCGATGGAACTTGAACCTCACGGCGAGGGCAACCGCGTGCTGCTGGATGGTCGCGATGTTTCGCAGCGGATACGCGACACGGACGTCACCGCGGTGGCATCGCGCGTTTCCATCCACGCGCAGGTGCGCGAGATAATGGTGAAGCGCCAACGCGTATTAGGATTGGACGGCGGCGTGGTGATGGAAGGCCGCGACATTGGTACCGCCGTGTTTCCTAACGCAGATCTGAAGATCTTTCTCGATGCCGAGGAAGGCGTTCGCGCGGAGCGGCGCGTCGTGCAGAGCGGACCGCGCTCCCCCGAAGAGACGCGACGCGTGATTGCGGAGCTTGCGGCGCGCGATCAGCGCGACCGCACGCGTTCGGCATCGCCTCTGGTCGCCGCGCCGGACGCGGTGCACATCGATACCACGCACAAGAGCATCGACGATGTGGTCGCCGAGGTGGAGCATCTCGTACAGAAGGTCGATCGTGGGTAGTTTCGAGTTGAAATTTCAAGTTTCGAGTTTCAAGCTGCAAGTTGAAGGCGGCTTGTCTATGAACAATCCAGCTTCAGCCTCGAATTTGTCCCAAAAATCGCGTCAATTCCGGAGGCAGAGGGACGCTGAAGGAAAGCGGCTCACCGCTTCGGGGATGTGTGAACTCGATGGCTGCCGCATGCAGAAAGTTGCGATTGAGGGTGAGTACGCTGGGCGTCTGCGCCACTTCGGGCTGGCTTGCCCCCCGAGAGGTCGCTTTGGTTGAGGCCTTTCGCAAAGCGGTAGGTCGGCGCAGTTCCTTCGGCGCACGGTACAGCGAGTCGCCCACTACCGGATGGCCAAGCGACGACATGTGCACGCGGATCTGGTGGGTGCGGCCGGTCTCGATGCGGACATCCACCAGCGCGAACTTGCCAAATTGCGAGGCGATGCGCTCGCGAACTTCATAATGGGTGATAGCTGAACGGCCTCCGCTGCCGCGGGTTGTCATGCGAATGCGTCGCACCGCATCGCGGCCGATCTCAGCATTGATGGTGCCCCGGTCTTTCGCCGGCCAGCCATGCACTAGCGCAACGTAGCGCTTCTTCACCTGACGCCCCGAAAATTGCTGGCCCAGCTTGCGATGCGTCACGTCGTTCTTGGCGACAAGGATCAGCCCGCTGGTTCCCTTGTCGAGACGATGGACTATCCCCGGGCGCAACTGGCCGCCTACCTCCGACAGCTTGCCGAAGCGATGCAGCAGGGCGTTGACCAGCGTACCGCGATTACGTTCGTCCTCGGTGGCGCCCGCCCCGGCATGCACCATCATTCCTGCCGGCTTGTTGATGACAACCAGGTCATCATCTTCATACACGATGTCGAGGGGGATGTCCTCCGCGATCGCGCGCAACGGCGGGGGCTCGGGGTCCCCAAGGATGGTGATTTGTTCGCCGCCCCGGAGTCGAAGCGACGGCTTGGCGACGTCATCGTTGACCAGGGCTTTCTGTTCCGCCAACAACAGCTGCACGCGTGCACGGCTGATATCGGGGATGTGGGCGGTAAGGAATTGATCGAGCCGCTGGCCCGCCGCGTCGACCGGAACGGAGATTGTGATAGGGAACAAGTTTCGAGTTTCCAGTTTCGAGTTTCCAGTTTGCGGAACAGGCGGAAGTTCGTCAAGAACAGACGTCGACCGACGTCTTGAGGGCGTTCGGGGCAGCCTCTTGTTTGACTGGATCCCACTCGAAACTTGAAACTCGAAACTACCTTGTGGCTTTGACCGGCACTTTCGGAGCCACCGTCGCACGCCGCATCCACAACAGGCCGCCGCCGATGACCAAGCATAACGCGATCGCCTGCGTTCCTGACATGAATCCCATGAACTCGCCGCGCCCGGGATCGCCGCGGACGAACTCGATGAAATAGCGAGCCACTCCGTAGATGATCATGTAGGTGCCAATGATCTCGCCTTCGAACTTCTTACGCCGGATCAGCCACACCAGGAACAGGCAATTGCAGAGTTCGACGACCATCTCATAAAGCTGCGTTGGATGCAGAGGCACGTTAAGCGGAGTTCCGACGATTTCATTGGCCAAAGGATTGTGAAAGGTGACCGCCCAGGGCACGTGCGTTTCGCGGCCCCAGCAGCAACCAGCGGCGAAGCAACCGACACGGCCGAACGCGTGTCCCAGCGCCAGTCCTGGAGCAAACACGTCGCAGGTTCGTAGCACCGGCAGGTTGTTGCGGCGCATGTACCAGATGCACAGGGCCAACGCCAGCACAAAGCCGCCGGACCACACTCCACCCGCCTGGAACGTTGACAGGCTGAAGATCGCTCCGGGGTTCTCACGGTAGTATCCCAAATCCACCAGAATCATCAGGATCTTCGCGCCGACTATGCCGGAGAGGATCGCAATGATGCCAAGGTTCCAAAGCTTGTCGGGATCGAGTCCCTGCTCGCGACCGAGCTTGACGATCAGCATGAGGCCAAAGATCAGGCCCAAGGCGGCCATCAACCCATAGGTGGGCAGGCCGAAGTTGCCAATGTGAAATAAACGGGGAAGCACGTGTCTATTTTAGATGATGGTGAGGTTCCAAGGCTGCAGACTTCTTCGCTATTCGCTATTCGCTATTCGCTATTCGCTTTTCGCTTTTCGCCAAGCACGGACAGCGGGGCTCACAGCTATGAGTGAGGGGATCCAACATTACATCGGGAGACGTTAAAGCGAGGCAAGCCCACCATGAATCCGTAAGAGAGCTTCCGCAAAAAGCAACCACCATTCTTAGGCGCTGGCTGCCGGATCGGCGAAAAGCGAAGAGCGAAGAGCGGAAGGTAAAAAGCCGACCCGCGGGGCCGTGTTCAGTGGGCCGTCAATGAACCCGTCCTATACGGTGGGAACCCTCCGCAGCTCTTTAGGCATTTCCGCATGGCGGAACGTCGCACACCGAGCCGAATACGAGTAGGGCCCCCTGTTCATTGAGCATTGGTTCAAAAAACGGTTGCCACCAACACCAACTTTGCAGGCCGGCTTTATGCTCAGATGCTATGGAAAAAGCGAGTGGATGACAAGGGCCGTGGGCCAAATAGTTGGAAATTTACGTGCGGCAATATTTACAACGGTGGACAGGGAGGGCAGAGAGTTTCCGCAATTATCGAGGTTCGCAGAATATAGTGACATTCCCTTTGGATTTGTCATCACGAGCGCAGCGAGGGATCTGCTTGTGCATGGTTATGGGAAAAGCAGATTCCTCGCGCCAAAACCGGGCGCTCCCAATGACAAAGACGCAAACCCAATAGAATCAATATGCGTTTTGACCTTTGTCATTCCTGTTTCAACCTGCCCCAGCAGGTCCGTTGCTCGTAATGACAATTCATGAATCACGATCCACCCCTTTTCGCCGGCCGATGTGTCACTATAATTTACGATCAGCAATTCAGCCGCGGCAGGACACACGAGTCTATCGCATGCGCCCAGCGGACTCGGCGGTCAGCTTTATCCGGCTCGCCGCGGCTCCGCCAGAACTTCGTCCAGCACGCCCGCCAGTTGCCCGGCTCGCTCGTTGTAGTCGCTCGCGATGGAGTCGTACTTCCGTTTCAGCATGTGGAACTCATCGGCGATATTCAGCGCGGCCAGCACGGCGACCCGCAAGGAATCGACGGTGGCGGCCTGCTGCGAGATCAGTCGCATCTTGGTGTCCACGTACTCGGCCAGCTCTCCGATATATTCCGGGTCGGAACCCCGGAGATGGTAGGTCTGGTCGTAAATCTCGACACGGACACTGCCCGCGCCGTTTCCGTTGCCGTTAGACTGACTCAAACGCCGCCTCCCTCTCCCTTGTGATGCTCGTGTGCGCGAAAACCGTGCCGTCCCTAAAGGGACTCGGATCTATTTTCACCTTACCCAGCACTCCGCCTGCGGCTCCGTGCTGGGCTAAACTATGCCGCGCCTACGGCGCTGGTTTTTCGCCCAGCAAATTCCACTGGCAGATACCAAGTTGGGTTCTCCACACACCCTCTGAAGCCCCGGCCGATTAAGGATGAGCCTTCCCGCCGGCCTAAGGCCTGCACTACCCGAGCCCCTAACCACTAGCCCCTAACCCCTGCTTCCGATTATCCCGCCGATTCTTCCGCGTTCAAAGCCTCAATTTGGTCTAGCATCTTTTCTACTCGGGTACGTACCTCTTCGCGCTCCCGGCGCAGACCGACCAATTCCTGGCGCATGGTGTCGACCTCCTCTTCGCGCTCATTCAACTGCTCGCGCAGGCGGGAGGCATCGCGCTCTGCGACGGCCTTGGCCTCGCGGGCCGATTTCAACAGCTCGATCGTGCGCAGGATTTTTTCTTCCAGGGACTTGAAATCAGCAGTAGACGTGGCGGAGGATGTTTCGACTGCGTTCGCGGGCATATAAAGACTGGACCTCGAAAAAATTTGATCTCGCGAGCGCAGTATATCGCAGAAATTTGTATGCGGGACTGTGCAATGTACGATTCCGTCGCGATTCGTCGCCGGCGAACCTGAATGTGCAACCTTCGCGGTGCATCTGGCTCCAAGTTCGCGGGTTCGGTGCGCGCTGTTGTCCTTTCTCCACCGCCGTGGTTCATCCCGCCCTGCGCGCAAGAATGTAGGCTCGCCGGGTTTGATACTCGAAGTCGTCCTGCGGCATCGGGGGCCCTTACTGCGCGCGCAGCACACCGCCCAGCGATTTCAGTTTCGCGACGATCTTCTCCGACCATTGCGCTACTTCGTCGTCGCGCAACGTGCGCTCCTTCGACTGGAACTCCGCGTGGAGAAGTACCGAGTACTTGCCGGGGCCAACCTTCTCGCCGCGAAAGATCTCGGCCGGAATGAACTTCTGTAGTTCGCCCAGTTCCAACTCGTCGATGGCCGACCGGATGCGCTCGAAGGTGACCGCTTCATCGAACATGAACGAAAAATCACGCTCGACTGCCGGGAACTTCGAGATTCGCCGATAACGCGGCTCGCGCAACGGATGGCGATACACCCGGTCGAGCATCAGCTCTGCGACGTAGACCTCCTGGCGGAGCTTGCGCGCGGCCGCCATTTCAGGATGCAACTGCCCGAAGTGCGCGAGGGTCTCGCCGTCCATCACCGCGCGCGCCGAGCGGCCGGGATGGAAGTACGGCGGTGTCTGATCGTCGAAATGCAGCCTCTGATGCTCGAAGGACGCAAGCAGCTCTTCGACATCGCCCTTCATGTGGAAGAACGTGTACGGCTGCGCCAGCGAATGGACGTTCTTCGCGAGGGCGTCGCCAGTAGCAACAAAGCCAAGGTGGCGACGCTCATCGTGGCTGTCGCCCAACTTCTCGAAGACCTCGCCTGCCTCGAACAGCCGCACATTAGCGTTGCCCCGATTCAGGTTGTAACCCACCACGTTCAGCAGGCCGGGAATGAGCGAGGTGCGCAGGTATCCCGCCTCTTCGCTCAGCGGATTGGCGATGGCCAGCGGCTCGCCTTCGCCGAAGGCCTTGGCCTCCTGCTCAGAGATGAAGGTGATCGAGATGCTCTCGTTGTAGCCGAGCGCGAGCATGGTCTCGCGAACCTTCGCATTCTTCGGCTCGTCCGGCAGGGTGACGACTGCCCCGACAAACGCGGGCAGGGTGTTGGGAAATTTGTTGTATCCGTAGATGCGCGCCAGCTCTTCCAGCAGGTCGATCTCGCGCTCCACGTCGAGACGCCAGGTCGGAACCTGGATGCTGAAGTCGGCCTCCGTCGGGCGCGTAATGCCAAAGCCGAGCCGCCGCAGGATGCGCTCAATCTCGTCACCATCGATATCGACACCCAGGTTGCGCCTGACTTCCGAGCGACGCAGAGCGATCGGCGAGCGCTCCGGCTTGCGGGCGACGGCATCGATCTGTCCGCCATACAACTCGCCGCCGGCATTCGCGAGAATCAGCTCGGCTACGCGATCACAGGCCAACGCCGTAACGGCCCAATCGGCGCCGCGCTCGAAGCGATGCGACGCGTCGGTGTGCATGCCGTGACGCTTGGCCATGCTGCGGATCGTCGCCGGGTCGAACCATGCCGACTCGATGAGCACGTTCTTGGTCTGCTCGGTAATCATCGAATCAAATCCGCCCATAACACCTGCCAGCGCGACCGGCTTCTTGGCGTCCGCGATGACGAGGTCGTCGGTCGAGAGCTTGCGGTCGACGCCGTCGAGAGTCTTGAGCACTTCGCCTTCGCGTGCGCGGCGCACGATGATCGTGCCGCCTTCCAGTAGGTCGAGATCGAACACGTGTGTCGGATGGCCAAGCTCGTTCAGGGCATAATTGCTTGCATCCACGACATTGTTGACCGTGCTTTTTGAACCTGCACCGACGAGATCCAAACAATAGGAAATTTCGTCCGAAGAAGGTCGTATCTTCACACCACGTACGATACGAGCTGTGTATCGTGCGCAGCCTTGCGCGTCTTCGATCACGATGGGGAAGTCTGCTTTCCCCGTGGGGTTCGGGAGCTTGGGCGCGACTTTTTTCAGTTCGACGTCGTAGATCGCTGACACCTCGCGCGCCACGCCATAGTGGTTCATCGCGTCCACGCGGTTGGTGGTCAGGTCCATCTCGAAGACCGTTGCGTCCTTCAACTCCACGATAGATTCCACCGCGATGCCAGCCGAAGTCAGGTCCTCGGCGAGTTGGCGGTCGTCGTTGGCAATGTTGACGAACTCACGCAGCCATGATGGTAAGAGTCGCATAGGTCGATCTTGTTAGTTACCAGCGGTGCTCTTCAGCGGCGCTGTGTATTCCGAGAACTGTTTCCTGTCCTAAAGGAACTACTATGATGTCGAAACCCAAGGGTCCACGTCGGCGAAAAGCTACAGCCCTGCCGCTTATCCTCGTTGCCACCTCTCTGAGCAACTCGCCAAAGACGTCATTGTCGCCAGGCTTCTCCAGATTCAAAACGCGTGTGACGTTCGGCGGGAGCAGCAGTCGTGAGAAATGCAACACAAGATCGACACTCACACCCGACTCCCGTGCCTGCAACTCCTCCTTCACCCGCGCTCCCATGGCCCTATTGAACTCCTCTCGGTTCGAGAGTTCCCGAAAATAGTTCGAAGCAGCGTTCGTAGCCAGACGTGCAGCGAAAGCGACTCCCGCAGCGCGAGAACACAGGGAGAGCTCAGAATCATCTTCAGCCTGCGGGAGATTCTCTGGATCGTTGCAGTACAGTTGGTACCCATTTGCAATCATCTCGCGGTCGTCTTCAACTATCCACTCAGAACTCGCGCATTGGCATGATCCGTGCCCTAGGAAGAGCCAGCGTCCCAAAGCGACTCCATTTTCGATGACTGACGCACCGAATGCCGATCCGAAGCCGCTCGGCCCCGCCCGTCTTGCCAGCCAATCCTTTACTCCCATTTGCTTCCCTCGAATCGCTACACAAACTGCTCCAAAAACCGCACGTCGCCTTCGTAGAACAACTGGATCTCTTCCACCTCGTACTTCAAGATGGCGATGCGCTCAACGCCCATGCCGAAGGCGAAGCCCGAGATCTTCGACGAGTCATAACCGTTTTGCTTCACGAAATCGAAGACATTGGGGTCTACCATGCCGCAGCCCAGCAGTTCGATCCAGCCACTGGATTTGCATTTGCGGCAGCCCTTGCCGCCGCAGAAGATGCAGCTTACCTGCATGTCGGCGCTGGGCTCGGTGAAGGGAAAGAACGACGGATAAAAGCGCGTCTTCACCGACGAGCCGAACAACGCCTTCATGGCGTGGTCGAGCGTGCCCTTCAGATCGCAGAAAGTGATGTTGGTGTCCACGGCCAGCCCCTCGACCTGATGAAAGACCGGCGAGTGGGTGGCGTCGAGCGGATCGTTGCGGTGGACCTTGCCGGGAATGACGATGCGCACCGGCGGCGGCTGCTGCTCCATGGTGCGGATCTGCACCGGCGAGGTGTGCGTGCGCAGCAGCAGGCGATCGCGCGCGGGTTTGCTCTCCTGGCCGGCGATGAATAGCGTGTCCTGCGTGTCGCGCGCGGGATGGTTCGGCGGGAAGTTGAGCGACTCGAAGTTGTAGTAATCGGTCTCGACCTCGGGGCCTTCGCCGACGGAATAGCCCATCGCCTTGAAGACCCCGACGATCTCGTCCATCACGCGCAGCACGGGATGCTTGACGCCGATGGGACGCTGGATGCCGGGAAGGGTGATGTCGAGATGAGATTCGGACGCTTTCCCGAGCAGCACGGACGCAACAAGCTTTCGATCGTTGATATCAGCTAAAGCTTCGTTGACGGCGGCTTCGACGCGAGTCTTAAGCGCGTTGACGCGCTGGCCGACCTCGCGCTTAGCGGGACCTGGTGCCGCTTTCAGCCAAGTGTCATTGACCTGGGTGAGTACGCCGTTCTTGCGAGCCAGCCATCGATCGCGAAACGTTTTCCAGGCGGCTTCGCTATGGAGTTCGCGGCCCTCGGCCTCGAGCGCGGCGAATAGGTCGGCCACGGCGCGATCAAGCGCCTCAGGGGAGTAGTCCTCGAGTTTGGGGACGGTGTACATGCTATCTATCGCACGGCTGAAGCTGCGCTCGTCTTGTGCCGCCCCTGAAGGGGCTCGGACTCTTAAAACGCCTTACCCACCGCTGAAGCGGTGGGCTATCTTCTTTCGTCCCGCAAGCGGGACTCGATTTGTCGCAGTCCAAGCGCAGGTTTCAAAATCAACTCCCTCAGGGGCTAAAGCCCAGACCCTTCAACCCAACACGGCACGGCTGAAGCCGTGCCCTTTCAAAGCGCAATCTCGATGACGGACGCTACTGCCTTAAGCACAACGGGCGGCCATGCGGGCCGCCCATCGGAAGTCACTGCAATGTTTCTGGGATGGGCGGACTATGCGGCGGCGGCTTGCGCCTGCTTGCACAGCGCCGTAAACCCGGCGGCATCGTTGACGGCCAGATCGGCGAGGATCTTGCGATCCAACTCGATGCCGGCTTTCTTCAGGCCATTGATGAACTGGCTGTAGCTGGTGCCATTCAACTTAGCCGCGGCGCCGATGCGCACGATCCAGATGGAACGATACTGCCGCTTCTTCTGCTTGCGTCCGCTGTAGGCGAACTTCAGACCTCGTTCGACCGACTCTTTCGCCGAACGGTACAGTTTGGATTTTGTTAAGTAATAACCACTGGCGCGCTCAAGTATCTTTTTGCGGCGCGCGCGGCGCTTGGTACCACGTTTAACGCGAGGCATGTTGCTCCTTTTTGCAAATTACTAGACCCATCGCATAAATCTCAGAAAGGTTCAACCAAGTCACCTCAGGGGCTAAAGCCCGGTATTGAAGCGGCTCGTTGCGGCACGGCTAAAGCCGTGCCCTTTCAAAACCGATTTACGAGATGGCCTCTAAGCGGCTGGAGGCAAGGACTTCGACCGCGCTCGCCTTCCCGGTCTCGGGTTGGCAGAGGGGCTCAGAATAGCCTCTTCACACGCTGTTGCCGTCGCGGCCTGGTGACGCGCGCCGGGTGCCGCACCATGCGGCTAGTTGGGGATCAGGCGTAGGGAATCATGCGGGCAATCCGCTTTTGGTCCGCCTTATCCACCATCGTATCTTTATCGAGCTGACGCTTGCGCTTGGTCGCCTTGGAAGTCAGAATGTGGCGCTTCATCGAATGGCCACGTTTGATCTTACCGGTTGCCGTCTTCTTGAAGCGCTTCGCCGCTCCACTGTGGGTCTTCATCTTTGGCATAACGTCTTTCTATTACAACATAAATGCACCAACCCCGCCAGCGGCGCACAGGAAGATGAGTCTAGATGCGGGGCTTTCCATCACTGCTGTTCTGCTTGGGCCGCCGGAGTACCGGCGTTTTCTTGACCTTGGGGCGGGGAACCGGTTTACGCCGGGTCACGCCCAGCGCTCTCTCCAGCAGGTCTTGCAGCAATTCTTTTTCCGCCGGTGTAACGTGCTTGGTGAACTTCTCCGGCCGCTTCGCTACTAGCTCTTGGAGCCTTGCGATCCACTGTAGTGACTCAGCAGCAGGGTATTCACCGATTTGGCCCACCAGCTTGAGGGTCCGCTCCAGATCCGGTACGGAGCGATAGCAGCTCAAAGCCTCCCGCAGATTCCCTGCGGCCAAATGGGACTCGGCAGCGCCCCGAAAATCGCCAAGAGCTTGCTGGCAAGACGCCTCCAGCTTGGGCTGACGCTCCGGCAGACTTTGGAGTACGTCCAGGGCCTTTGCAAAATGCCGTTCCTTCATGAGCAATTGAATCGCTCGCTGCTGTAAGCGCTCGGTGCGCGCGGCGTGGTTGGGAATTCCCAAGACCTCATACAAGGGTGGCAGCAGCCTGAGTAGCACGGTGGCATTGTGGCCATTGACAAGCGCGGACTCCAGTTCCTCTACCCAGGCGGTGGCCTTGGAGCCTACCTCGATCAGCAGCCAAGGGTCAATCTCGTCCTTGGCAGAGTCCTTGGCAGAGGCGAGGGTTCTAGCTAGGTCCTCCAGTGCTTGCAGGCGACTCTCGTGCGACGCGCGATGGACGCGGCCAATCGCCCCGATGCTCTGGGCCAAGCCGACGCGGCCCGCATTGAGTGCGGCCCGGAACGCCTCGTCAAACGCGTCCGGCTTTCCCAACTCGGGAGCGAGCCGCACGTTTCGCATTCCCAACGTGAAGCAAATCTCGGCCAGGGTCAGATAAGCGGCCTTCCGCACCTCGATGTCCAGGATCGCAGCCGGCGAATCCAGCGGTCCCAGCAACGTCACCGCCTGCTGTGCGCGCGACCAGGCGATCTCCGGCTTGACCCCGAGGTATTGCCGGGCATCGTTCTGGCACCGCTGGATGCGCTCTTCCAGATCCAGCTCGTCTTCCTCCAAGGTTTTGAGCAGAGCCGCTGGCACACAGGAAGAAACCCCACTCTCGACCTCGCCACCATTCAGAAAGTTGATACTGTTGCGCACGATCTGCCCGGTGGGGTTGACGTCCAGCCAGATCAGACGTTCCGCGGGACGGCTGAGCGCAACCCGCAATTGGTCAATGGCAAGCCGCTTGCGAAGATCTTCGATTTCCGAGCCAGCTCGCACCCGCGAATCCTGACGTATCACCCGTTCAATGTGAGCCCCCGGATCGAGGACGCAGACAGAATGGAAATCCAACCCTTTCGCTTCTGAAACCGTGAGCACGACGTCGCGGGCCGCTTCCGGGACCCACGCGGGAGCGCTGTCTTCCAGAGTGATGAGGGCCAGACCTTCACGGGAGGACAGGGAAATCAGTAGCTGCTCCAATTCCGGTCCCTGGCTGCTGGTGCAGTACAGGATCTGGTCGGTCGCATCATCTTCGATTTCTGCGTAGCCGGTGCCGCTGGGCCGCTCCGATTTCTGCACATGAGAGTAGAGGTCCCAAACACGATTCACCAACGCTGCAATACGACGCGGACTGCGGAGGTTGGCCGCCAGCTTGTACTCGGAGGGCGTAGCAAGTTGCGTATGCAGTAGATCGCTCAGCCAACCCCATTCGAAATCCGTAGGACGCACCGTCTGGGCCTCATCGCCAGCCAGCAACAGCGATACGTTGGCGTAGCCTTGTTGCCGGACTCGGGAGACAAGTTCCACGAGTAGCCATGCTTCGATGGGGGTAAGGTCCTGGCACTCATCGACAGCGACACAGTCATAGTCGAAAGACGGGGCGCCCAAGCCTGCCGGGGTATCGGAGGCGCGCAGTTTCTGGATGGCCTGCCAGGCCAGCGCAAGTTCCGGAAAGTAGCGCTCGCTGAGAGTGCGAGAATCCGAATGCTCCAAGCGGGTTGCAACATCCAGCGCCGCGGCGACGGGCGCTTCCCCCAGCGAGCGTATTCGCCGCGTCCGATACGCCTTATCGGGAACGCGGGCGGATTTGCAGGCGGAGAAACGGCCAAGGGCAACCGGCAGCGCATCTCCGGCCAGATGGGCGTGCAGCTCGTCGTAAAGCGCAGTCGGCGAAGCTGTCCAAGCTCCAAGACTCCGGGCAAACGGCGCCACATCATGCAAGAATCGCTGCCGCGCTTCGCCCAGCGGAACCATAGGCGCGTCCGTTCCAAGAATTTGCCGTACGAGATTGGGAAACGTCACTACCGAGAACTGCTTCTGAGAAGAGCAAAAACGGTCGAAATAGTCCTTGGCCAGAGCGGCCAGGTCGGCCGAGTAGGTGACGTACAGAATGTGTTGGGCGGCGACGGAATCGGCGGCATGCCACAGTGCCGTGGTCTTACCGGAGCCGGGATGACCTTTGAGAAGCCGCACCGATTGCCGCCCCGATGCAAACCTCTGCTGTGGCTGCGTCCACGGGCGCGGTGCGTACTCCGCGCCCCGCAGATCGCGCACTGTCACCGGCATGTAATGAGTGTTGAAGGACTGCGGCGTCAGCAGCGAATGATCGTCGTGATGCCGGATGTCACGCAGGAAGACTGAGCCGTCGGGAACATCCGAAAACTCGCCGGACTCCTGTAAGGGGAGCGCGTTCTTGGGGGCCCACCAGGCGTAGAAATGACTTCCGTAATTGCCGCCCAGCCGCGATCGGCGCCAACCTCGGTTGATTCCGGCAGTCGCCTTGTAATGCAGGCGGCGGGCATCTACCGAGAGCCGTTGCAAAAGAAAAGCGGTACGCCTGCCGATGGCATCGCGGCCATGTTCGGCAAGTTTTTCCAGGAACTCCTGATGGCAGTACAGCGGGTTGGCCGGCCTTGTGGTTTCGAATGCTTCGAGAAGTTCGAATTGTTGACTCGTAGTCACGGAACCGTCAGCATAGCTGCTGCAAGACAGCCGCGCAACATTCAACAATCCAATTCTCTAGCACGTACGCAGAACCCACAGCCGTGCGCTTCTGGCTTATTGTGTCGGCGCCGCGGGCGGAGCGGAAGGCTTCTCCGGCTTCGGAGTCTGCGGTCTCGCTTCTGCCTTTGGCGGCTTGGCCGGAGCTTGGGTTTTCGGCGGCGCCAGAATGAGGTGCAACGTATTGCCTTCCTGCCGGGGACGAAACTCCACGATCGCCTTATCGCCCAAATCCTTGATCAAGCGATCCAGAATTCCACGCCCTAAACTCTGGCGCGTCATCTCGCGTCCGCGGAAGAAGATGGTGGCCTTGACTTTGTCGCCTTCGGCGAGGAAGCGCAACACGTGGTTCTTCTTAGTGTCGTAGTCGTGATCGTCCACGTTAATGCGGAACTTCACTTCCTTGACCACGATCTGGTGCTGATGCTTCTTGGCCTCGCGTTCGCGTTTTTCCTGCTGGTAGAGATATTTGCCGTAATCCATAATTCGGCAAACCGGCGGTTGCGCCGTGGGCGAAACTTCCACCAAGTCCAGGGTTTTTTCGCGGGCGATCTTGAGCGCATCGAAGGGAGTCATGATGCCTAACTGGTTCCCTTCATCGTCGATCACGCGAACTTCGCGGACCCGAATGCGATCGTTGGTGCGGATAAAACGTTTGTCGATACGGCCCTCCGGTAGAACTTACTGTAAGCGAAAGTATAGCACGCTACGCCTCACACTTTGCGGCTGCAGAACACGCGAAATACGCTCGCGGTGCGGGTTTGCGCAAGGAATAACAGAAAGGAAAAGGGCCGCCGTAACAGGCGGCCCACATGGATGTGTAACAGCGCCGAAGCGCGAGAACTAGCGCGACAGGCGGCGGCGTGCGAAGCCCGCGAGTCCGATCAGGCCTGAGCCCAACAGAACCAGCGTACCCGGCTCCGGAGTTCCCAAGTACATCGTGGCGATCGCGAAATCAGCGAGGCCGCTCCCGGCAGTTTCACTAAAAACAACTTTGGTAATA
>DATCCF010000159.1:0-5045 GCA_036511435.1 Terriglobales bacterium
GCATTGGGGCATCCGTTGGGTTATCTGGAGTTGTGGCCGAAGGACCAGATGCCGCAGCATCCGGTCTCCACGCTCAATAACCTTACGGGAACGATCGTGGCCAATGCGGCCATTGTGCCCGCGGGCACGGGCGGAGAGATCACCGCCTTTGCCAACAACGACACCGACTTGATCATCGATATCAATGGCTACTTCGCGCCGGCGGGTCTGGGCGGGCTGTCGCTCTACGGTGTAACCCCTTGCCGGGTCATCGACACCCGCAAGGTGGGCAACGGTCAGCCCTTCAGCGGAACCCTGACTCCTCCCGTGGATGTCTCGAATAGCCCGTGTGGAGCGCCCGCCGCGGCGCAGGCGTATGTCTTCAACGCGACGGTTGTTCCGCAAGGAGCGCTGGGCTACCTGACGCTGTGGCCGGACGGCACCAACCAGCCCGTGGTCTCGACGCTAAATGCCTTCGATGGATCGATCACTAACAACATGGCAATCGTGCCCAGCACCAACGGAAAGGTCGATGCGTATGCTGGTTCCGGGATCACCCAATTGATCCTGGACATCTCCAGCTACTTCGCACCGTAGGGTGCTGCGATTGACCGTTGTCCTGTGTCAGTCAGCCAAGGCGAAGCCACGCTGCTTCGCCTTTGGCCTCACTCTCCCGACGCTACATTGCCCTGCTTGTAACCGGCCGGGAGGGCGGTGGGAGGATGGCGTCAGCCGAACCAAAGTAGAGCGATTCCAAGCTTGATGTATCCGGCTTTTGCGGGTAGAGAAGGCCCTTCAGGCACAGGAAGAAGAACGCTACCGGGGTTACAGGCTGCTGAAAAGTCGAAGAGGCAGGTCCCCGTCGCCATCTGAGCGCCTCGTCCTGTATTGCGGTTCATCCTGGCGGCGCCGTTCGAATTCGGTCTCCCGCGTGAACAAGTCGTAGCCATCGTCTTCTGGAAGGTCGCACTCATCTCTGACGTTCAACATGACGGTCATCTCGCGGCAATTGCTGCTACTATGGTCGGCCTCTTGAGCAGCAACGCGCAGTGACGCAGCGCACGTCAGCGGCGGTTGGCCTTCCCGAAGCTGCACTGTTGTGATTTGCAACACCTGGAACCAAGCTGTCTCATGTGAGCGACTCTTCCAGGACCATAAAAGTGGATCAAATCAATGAAAAACAAGCCAGTAACATCGCGGAATATCTAATTTTGCGCACTGGAACCAGGTCAAGTGGGAAATAGTTTGAATTAGCTAATGACGATGCCGCTTCACATACCCCGATGGAAGCCCATCTCCTCCCCACAAGAACGCTCGATCAACGCGACGCTGCATCGCGGCTCTACCTAGTTCGCAGGATCCAATAACCCGCAACCGTCTACTCCTCCGGCGCTACATACCCTTGCTTGTAATGTGGGAATGAAAACTAACCACGGAGGCACGGAGATCACCGAGAAAAACGCGAGCGAAATTAAGACTCCGTGCCCTCCATGTCGGAGCCTGCCCCGAGCGAAGCCGAAGGGTGGTGAATGATTTTCGACGACGCCGAGCCGCTCTACTTTTGGGGACCCGACCGCTCTGCCGACGGTCCCGTCTTGCCGCAGCGCCGCTGCTCCTCGCGATCGATCTGCTGCCGCAGGTCGCGAATTAAGATGGTCCACATACGGGCATTGGTGTTCAACAGGATCTGCAGATTCTGGTCCTGCAGAAACGTGATCTCGCTGCTCATGTTATTGAGCAAGCTCTCCATGTGGTTGAGATCGGTTCGCATCTGCGCCAGATCGTCACCGGCTTCGGCAGGGGACGGACGCGCCGCAGCTTGCCCCGCCGCGTCCGCCTGATTTTGCGTGTTCTGAGCCGACGGGCGGGCCTGACCGCCGCTGCTCTGCGCCCATAGTGTCGAACTCAACAGAAGCAGAAAAAACATTTGCCGCATCACCGCCGTATCCTCCTGTCTAAGGCACATCCGTGATATTCGAAGCGTGCAGATGAACGATTTTCCAACCATCTGGGTACTTCTTGAAAACGAGGGTGCGGCGGCTCACGGTTGCGCCGTCAACCAGATGGAATGTAACTAACGCTACATCTTCGGACAACCGCGCTGTCAGCAGACCTTGCGGCTGCAGGTTCATGTACGGAGGTGCACTCCGCCCGGAGGTTTTCCTGATCCTCTCGAACACGCCCAGCCAGGCCTTCTCGAACTGGTCAGGCGAATCGATACGCTTAACATTCGGTGCTGCCGGATGGAAAACAGTCGCGTTGTCACTGAAACAGACTCGGAAAGCTTGCCAATCGAGATTGTTAAAGGCCGTAAGAAATGAGGAAAGAGCCAGCTCAATGGTCGTTGCTGCCGGGCTGGCCTGAGCTTTATCCTGGGCCACGGATGACTGCGCAATCATCATCGCTGCCAATAATAAGACTCCAGCCAGTGAGCGTCTTTTGAAATTCATACCCTGCGGCCCATTAACTTTGGATGGGGTGCGAACAATTCCGGGTCGTATCTTTGTTCACCTTTGATGCGGAACCAATGGCTCACGCCGACGTGGCAATCTTAAGCCTTATTCCGTTTTTGTCGAGCCGTAGTCGGTCCGCAGCTCGTGGTTTCCGATTTGCTGGATAAAGATAGGAACTTCTCTGTTTAGCAGATCAGCCCGGTCGATTGGTATATGGTGTCCGCTTCCTTTTGCAATGATTCTACGGCTGCGGTTGGACAAGCGTTTTAAGGCTTCCTGGTCTTGATCCCACACCACGCTCGCTTCGAGCGCCAACTTGGGCGGAAGTTCCGTGCTCCGGCTGTCCAGTTCAGGATCTCGCGAAAAGATCAAGACTGGCAGATCTCTATACGGACCTGTGTTGATCGTCTCCTCCCCGGACCGCTGCATGTTCGTGTACTCTCTCCATATCGCGCTGAACTGCTTGCCACATTCGAGTTGTGCAATCCTTGTTGCGGCGGGCTCCTCAAAGCCACGCTCCGCCGAGCACCAGCCGGCAACCCGTTGCAGGCCAAGAGCAGTGAACAGAACATAAGGGTAGTAGACATACTTAGAATGGGACATTGCCGCTCTCAGCTCGGCAGATCCATGGTCCTCCTGCAAGGGCGTAGCGCCGTCAACGACGATCAGTCCAGTCACGTCCTGGGGATAGCGGGTGGCGTAAGCGCGTATATAGATGCCCGCTATCGAGTGTCCCATTAAGACGATGGGGCCACGAACACCGGCTTGCTGCAATAGAGCATGTAATTCACTGGCAATAGCATCGGCGTCTCGGGGATCGGGCCCCGGAGTGCTCCAGCCGAATCCAGCGCGGTCATACGAGCAAACTCGCGTAGTTTTTGAAAGTTCCGGTTGCACTTTGCCCCATTTCAGCGAATCATCTCCCAATCCCGCTTCGAGGACAATCGTCGGAGAGCCCTCACCCGTGCAGTAGATATGCATGTCGTGTCCGTTGACACGGTAGATTGTCCCGGGGGCCGGATAGATGGAACGGTAATAGCGAAGGGCTGCCGCATTGAATATGGTGCTGCCGGCAGCTATCACGCAGAGAAGAATGACCAACGAAAGCAACACCCGTTCAGTGATGCGGCGCCACTTGCCATGTCGTGTGCGTTGAAGTGTGCGCAGGCGGCGGATGGAAAGCGCGACGATTAGAATCGCGACCAGCACGATGGCAATGGGAAGAGTCAGTGGATTGACATTCAACAGAGCGCTCCTTTACGGAATCCCTGAACAACGACTGCCGTTAACTTAGTATGCTTTGGGAAGATTTTTGGGACTTCTCTACGCGGTCCGCAATGACTCTAAGAGCTAACGCATACGCATTGGCCTTGGCGGCTTTCTCGGTTGCGCCGTACGCCAAAACACCGGGAATATCGGCTATCTCGGCGATCCAACGCCCGCCCATCTCGCGCTCAGTTTCGATGTTGAAAATCACGTCGCCCCCCACGTCCCCAGGTGACTTTCGATCTGACGCGTTCGATTTGACGCTACGCACTGTCATGCGCTGCACGCTTGCCCACGGCTTAACCTGGATTATTCATGAGCCACTTAGTTTTTTGGGTGTCATCCTGAGCGACGAGCGCAGCGAGGAGTCGAAGGACCCCTTTGGCCCGCCAAGAATCTCACTTGTTGCTGCGCCCGCGGCCATATTGTGATTTCTCGCAGCTATAGGGATCCTTCGACTCCGCACCCGCCCGACCCGCACAATCACCCCAACGAGCGCAAAGGCGGCGCTCGCTGGGGACCCCGAAAACAGCGGGTCGGAAATTCTTTGCGGGCGCTCCGCTCAGGATGACACCTCACATTCATGAATAATCCAGGTTAAGAGCATATCTAATTGGCGAGACGCCTGCCACGCCTTTCTGTTAGCGTGCTGTTGGTCAGCGAGAGTGGAAACGAAAAATGTTCGGTGTCAGGGCGCGGGCGCCTCGTCGCCGATATACTGATTACACCTGTGCATTACATCCTGCGCTTCTTGTGGAATGCTACCCGCGGCCATCGTCTCGCCCCCTGGCGCAGCCCCTATTTGCGCTGGAGAATCGAGACCTACACCGGCATCAAGATGCAGAGCATCGGATTTCTCGAATTTTTTGGGTTCACCTGGCGCGAACGCGTGGAGTTGTTTCGCTTTTTGAAGTGGACAGGCGAAATGGAACGCTATGCCCGCGTCAAACCTAAGAACCCGTGAACAACCGAATCACTTCAGCGCTTTCCAATCTTCGAGCGGGGTCACCGGCGAGACAATGTCCCCGACCATCTTCGCCTTCCCAGCCATATAGCCGAAGATGCTTTCGTCGCCTATCTCGGCTGGCACAAGTTTAACCACCGGCTTGCCGTTTTTGGTGACGACGATGGTGAGTGAGAACTGTGCCGTCCCGGAAGGGACTCGTTAGTTTTTCTCACCTTACCCAGCACTCCGCCTGTCGGCTCCGTGCTGGGCTAGAGCGGTTTAGTTATTTGTGTAGTCTAGGTGCCGCCGGCTGAAGCCGGCTCGGAGGTGAAGGATCAGCGGGAACGCGGCGCTGAAGCGCCGCTCTACCCGTGCTCGCTCGACTACAGTAATTCTTAAAC
>DATCCF010000160.1:0-13857 GCA_036511435.1 Terriglobales bacterium
GACGCGGCTGACCTCATAGCGCCGCGCAATCGCCGTCGCAGCCTCCCCGCGACCGAGCGCTCGCAATACGCGCTCACGCAAATCCTGCGAATAGGATTGCATCTAAGCCTCCCCTAAAACCGCAGGACAAGTATCGCATAAACTGTATACACTTAAATTAGACATGCTCTAGTCTGGCCAAGCACTCGCGGACCCTCGTCCAGAATGACTATTTCAATGGCCATCCCGACCTCGTGATTCGGGGCGTCTATCCGAGCGACAGTTGCAAGGCGGGAACGGACGGCGTGGAAATTAAGACGACGAGAAAATCGGGAGGAGCGGTTGATACCCACGGCGCCCGGAATCAGTGGATGTGCGTTTTCGTTTATCAAATCGACGACGCTACTGAACCAGCGGTAAGCCGTCAATCCATGACCTTCACAGAAATTTATCTTGGCCAAGTAACGGTTGCCGACTTCCGTCAAAACCCGCGTGGACCGCTGGGAACCAGGACGGCGACTTTGGCGCGAGCGGGGATCGCGAAGTTGAGAAAGAGCTGGGTATACCTCTTGAAACAGTGACCTGTAAGGCCGTTCGTGGTTTATTACTCCTGGCCTCTCCAGATCACCATGGCAGGCTTTCCCGCAACTGGTAAAAGTTTCCCGCCCTAGCTGGTCTCGGCCCGCATAACCCTACTGTTTTCTTTGTCCCTTTTTTGGCATACCCATTGCAACGTTAACTCAACGGTGCCCCGGATATTTCGATTCGTAGTGGCACCCCTAAATCGGTACCCCTCTTGACTGGCCGCAGGTAGACACCGAATCCGCGTGAGGATAGTGTATGAAAAAGGTGATTCTTGTTGGTATGTTGTTGGGCTTGCTAGCTGGCATATGCTTTGCCCAGCGCGGTGGAGCACGCTCGATGGGGACTATGAAACCTAATGCGAGAATGGCTCCTAATGTGGGGATGCCGCCTGTTGCGAGCCACTTTCCTGGTCCAAATGTCGGACATCCCGGAGTTGGCACCCATGCCAAAACCGTTGGTCCTAATGTTGGAGTAGGTACAAACGCGAGAACTGTCGCTCCCAACGCAGGAGTCGGCGCCAAGGCGAATACTGTTGGTACCGATGCGGAAGCCGGCGCCAAGGCGAAAACTGGCAGGCCCGACACAGGGCCTGGCCCCAGGGCGAGAACTGTCCCTCCCAACGCAGAAACCGGCACCACGGCGAACACGGTTGGTCCTGATGCCGGAGTCGGCGCCAATGCGAACACGGTTGGTCCTGATGCCGAACCCGGCACCAACGCGAAAACTGTCAGGCCCGACGCAGAACTTGGCCCCAAGACGAGAACTGTCGCTCCCGATGCGACCGCCGCACCTGATGCGGGATCAAATCCCCAATAATTGCTTCTGATACAAAGGTTCCCCGTCCGGCGAGCACGCACGCGTCAAGAAATGCACGAAAGCCGATTGGGCTGGCTTCGGTCAGCCCATCTTTCTATCCGAAACTTGTGGGAGTCGCCGGGCCACTGCCGTCGGTTTGTGACAAAATCCTTCTTCAGAGGTGCTGCATGGCTCTCAGCTTCGCTAACGACATTCGCCCCATTGTTCCGTGACACTCCTGATGTGGACATCATGAAAGAGTTCGGCATGGATCTCTCGGCTTACGATGACGTCAAAAAGCATGCCGAGGCGATTTACTCCCGTCTTGACGATGGCAGCATGCCCTGCGACGAACCCTGGCCCAAACAGCAAATCGCCAGGTTCAAGCAGTGGATGGACGACGGCATGGCGCCGTAAATAGCTTGCCGAACGAAATTACGCGAACCCCACTACCGGATGCGGAACGTAGGGTTCTTCCAGCGCAGAAATTTCCTCCGGGGTTAAACGCAAGGAGAGCGCGGCGATGGCGTCGTCGAGGTGCTGCTGTTTGGACGCACCCACGATGGGCGCGGTGACCACCGGCTTGTGCAGCAGCCAGGCCAGCGCGACCTGCGCGCGCGGCACGCCACGTTTCTGCGCGATCTCGCCGACCCGCTCGACCACGCGCCGGTCCGCATCGTTCGCCGCGACGTAAAGCTTCTTCCCGTACTCGTCAGTTTTCAGCCGGTTGGTGCTTTCATCCCAGGCGCGCGCCAACCGTCCTCGGGCGAGCGGACTCCACGGCAGCACGGCAATCTTCTCCTCCGCGCACAGCGGCAACATCTCACGCTCTTCTTCGCGGTGCAGGAGATTGTAGTGGTCTTGCATGGTGGCGAAGCGCGTCCAGCCGTGCCGGTCGGCCAGGTAGAGCGCCTTGCAGAACTGCCACGCGTACATGGACGATGCGCCGATGTAGCGTGCCTTGCCGGCCTTGACGACATCGTGCAACGCTTCCCAGCGTCACCCCGATGGGCGTGTCGTAGTCCCAGCGGTGGATCTGGTAGAGGTCAACGTAATCCATGCCGAGACGCCGCAGGCTGGCGTCGATGCCCGCCATGATCGCCTTGCGCGAAAGGCCGCGCGCATTGAGGCCTTTGCGGAGTGGGAAATAAACCTTGGTCGCGATCACAACCTTCATCGCGATTGGCGAAGTCACGAATCGCGCGGCCCAGAAACTCCTCGCTGGCGCCATCGGAGTAGGTGTTGGCCGTATCGAAAAAGTTGATGCCCAGCTCCAGCGCGCGGCGAAGGAGCGGGCGCGCCTGTTCTTCCGGCAGCGTCCAGGTGTGCGCGCCGCGATTAGGATCGCCGTAGGTCATACATCCCAGGCAGATGCGCGATATCTCCATTCCAGTTCGGCCCAGTCGTGTGTAGTCCATGTGCTCTGTTCCTTTATGAAGTGAGTCATCGCGGCGGCACGGCATCGCAGACGGCCCAAAGCCCGGAAAAGCAGGTCCCTCCGCTCGGACTGAAGTCCTCGGTCGGGATGACAAAAAGAAATATCCTGTTCACTGCCGGTGTGGCGCGGTCGTGTGCGGCGCAATCTTCTCCGCGGTCACAAAGATGGGCTCGATGTCCACCGGAATGCCACCCAGCTTGTCGAGCGCCCGCTTGAACTCGGGACGCAACACTCCCAGCGTGTCGAGCATCTTCTTGGCGGCAGCGTAATTTCCTTCCGCCTCCACTGTCAGCAGGTCATGCGTCAGATCGCGCACTGCGTCTTTGATCTTCGTGTAGTCCACGGCGAAGGTTTCATCGGGACGCATCACGAACGCGCCCTTGTCCATCAGATAATTCACCTGCATGGCCATGCCTTTGCCGTGCGCATCGTTCAGACCAAAGCGCAAACTGCGGAACGACGACGCGAGATAGGTGGCATACAAGCGCTTCTCGGACGCGCGGTTCGGCTTCAGAACATCGGCCAGCCCCATGGCCTGCGCGTGATCGAGCATGTATTGCAGCGCGAATAGGCCCGTAACGTCGGCCTTAGCTTCCTCGATCGCGCTGTAGAGCTCCTTCAACTGCTCCCGCGGCGTGGTCGGCTTGCCATTCACCGTAATCTGATGCGGCCCCAGTCCGTGGCACAACTCATGCGTCAGGGTGTGGGTGAAGAACGCCTCGAATTCCACCCTCTCCTGCTCGTCGCCGCCCAGCACCAGCCTGGAGATGGGAATGAGAGTCTTGTCGAACTTAGCTTGCTGGACATTCTTCAGCATGACCCGCTTGCTGCCCTTCTCCGCGACCACGCGCTCATCGTTGGGCAGGTTGTACGCGGCGGTCTGCACGCCGTGGTTGCCGTCGCCCGCGCTCATCACCTCATTGACCACGCGGATGGGCGCCTGTGCGCCGATCTTCGGATTGCGATATTTCGGATCAATCGGAAGATGGTCTTCGATCTCCTGCAGGTTTTTGGAGAACGTCCCCAGCTTGGCGCTCTCTTCCTCATCGCGCACGTTGACGTAGGCTTCGTACGATGCCTTGTAGCCGAACAGTTCGTCATTGTAGGTCTCGTACGGCCCGATGGTGATGTCGAGTGGAGCGTCGAGGTCCATCCACGCAACGTCGCTCTCGTAGTAGTCGTTGGAGAGGAAGGCCGCAGCCCGCGTGTTCAGAAAGCGCTTCAGCGTCGCGTTGTCGGTGAGCGACGCCGCTTCCTTCAACAAATTTGCAGCGCGCGTGAGGTCGATCTTATAAGCCTCGTTGTAGGGAACGATTTTGAATCCGTTCTTCCCGTCGGCGCGAATGATGGTGAAGAATCCTTTGGCCTGCTCCTGCTGTTTCTCGGGCAGCGTCTTCACCCAGCTTTCGAACTGGTCCTTGGTCATGGTTTCGGGATAGAAGTCCGCGCCCGGCAGCTTATGTTCGGGTACGCCGGAAATGAATGCCGTGCTGCCGTCAAGCTCCGACCATGGACTCTTGTTGATCCAGAAGTAGTGCAGGCGGGCCTTGCCCAGCGGAGAAGTATCCTTCTCCAGCTTGGCATAGAGCGCGCGATCACCGCTCCAAGCCTGCATCATGTAAACGTCGTCAATAACGCGCGCCGCTTCCACTAGCTTGACCAGCGCCTTGCGGTCGCCCTCGGAGAGATTGCCGATGTCCACGTCCAACTCCGTGGGCGCAAAGCGGGCGGTCATCTTTTGCAGTTGCGCGAGGTCGGGAACTTTGGTGGAAAGCTGTTCTTCGGCAGACGCCATGACGGAACCAATCACGATTATTAGTGCGAGCAAAACAAGTTGCTTCACGGGATGAGCTCTCCTGTGTTCACGGCGGACCAGCAAGATGTGCCCCGGCGAAGAATGCAAACTGATGATGATAACGCAACGGAGAAGGCGACGCAGAGGAGGAGGTGCATTCGAGGTGTGTCTGTGCGTGTAGGGAACTTTTTATTCGCCGGTGAAATTTGCCGGCCAAGAATCCAGCGCCGTAGGCGCGAAACAGTTTAGCCCAGCACGGAGCCGCAGGCGGAGTGCTGGGTAAGCGGCAATTAGAACCGAGTCCCCATGGGGACGGCAGACATTCTCGCCCACGTTCATTCGATCCGACCATATCGGACGTTCCCAGCCGATGGAAAAAAACAATGTCAAAACTGCAATCTCAGCCCCCTTTGCACCCAATTCAATGTTAAAGTTTTGCCGCCACTCGTCTGGGTAAATCTTCGTCTTCAGCTTGAAGAGATTTTTGCATCGAGGAGATGGAAAATGGCAAGCAAGAATTTCTGCTACTTCATCAGTCGGCCTGCTGCGGTTTTTGGACTGGTTGCAATGCTGCTCAGCAGCGCCTGGGCGGCCACCGAGAGGCCGCTTTATAGCTTTACCGGCGGGAATGACGGAGGCGATCCCGCTTCACGATTGACCTTCGATAGCGCGGGCAATGCTTACGGTACGACCGTGATTGGAGGCGCGTTTGGTTGTGGGACAGTCTTCCAACTGACGCCCATCGGCGGAGGTCAGTGGCAGCAGAGCGTGCTGTACAGCTTCGGCTGCTTCGAAGACGGAAAGAACCCCTACGGCGGCGTGACCCTCGATGCCGCAGGCAATCTTTACGGCACAACCGTCGCCGGCGGTACAGGCGGGTTTTGCACTGGCGATGGTTGCGGCGTGGTTTTCAAGCTGACACAGTCCGGTGGTTTGTGGAATGAGACCGTGCTGTATAGCTTCACCGGCGGCACCGATGGGTTCGGTCCTGGCGGAGGGGTAGTCTTCGACCGAGCCGGCAATCTCTATGGGACGACGCCGGACGGAGGTGCGTATGCCGAGGGCACGATTTACCAGCTGTCACCCAATGGCGGAGGGTGGCAGGAGAAGGTGATTCATGACTTCACCGGCGGCAACGATGGAGCCGTAGGCTCGCTGGGTCTGCTGCTTATCGATTCAACCGGCAGCATCTATGGCGTAACCGAACTGGGCGGCGCCAACGGTGCCGGTACCGTGTTCAAGCTGTCCTCGTCGGGAAGTACATGGAACCTGATCACCCTGTATGCCTTCAGAGGCCAGCCCGACGCGGCTTTTCCCTACGGTGGCCTGATCGCCGACGCGAACGGCAATCTTTACGGTACCACCTACTTTGGCGGCGCCAACGGTGCCGGTGCCGTCTTCAAGATGGCTCCCGGCCCTAACGTCATCGGAGGCTGGAGAGACACGGTGCTGTATAGCTTCCAAGGCGGCACGGACGGAGGTTCGCCGACCAGTACGCTGGTCTTCGACGCAGCCGGCAATCTTTACGGCACAACTTCGGCGGGCGGCGACCCGGGATGCGACTGTGGCGTGGCCTTCGAGCTAACTCCGAACGGAAGTGGCGGATGGAATGAGAGCGTCCTCCATACCTTCGGAACTCCTCCAGACGGAGCCTACCTATACTACGGAATGACTCCCGATGGAATGGGCAACTTCTTCGGAACGACCGTAGCCGGCGGTACTCACGGCCAGGGGATGTTATTTGAGTTGACGCCGTAACGTAATCGGTCC
This sequence comes from Terriglobales bacterium, assembly GCA_036511435.1. Classification (GTDB taxonomy): domain Bacteria; phylum Acidobacteriota; class Terriglobia; order Terriglobales; family Acidobacteriaceae; genus Bog-257. The sequence continues at coordinate 6,363 of DATCCF010000160.1, forward strand.
GCACGTGGACGCGATTGGTACGCCAAATTTTCAACGCCTCGGCTCGATTGGCGTTCTTCCGGCTTATTGGATCGTCTTGGGTTGAACTGCTGATGGCATTCCAAAGAGCGGCGTATTTTTGCGACGGCGCTCGCGCCAGCAGAACCTGGCCAGACGCGGTAGAATACGGATACATGCAAGACCATTTTCCCCAGGTGAGAGTTCGCGTGTATAGGCCCGCCTGATTAGGTATTTGATGAAGAGATTTGCTGTCCTTCTGTTTGCGACATTCCTGAGTGCGCCCTTTCTGATGGCCCAAACCAGCCAATCGGCTGGCCGGGACGAGACCGTCGTCGAGGAAATCATCGTCCGCATCAACAACAACATCGTCACCCGGGCCGATCTGCGCCGCAGCCGCGAACAATTGCTCGCCGAGTCCCATCAGGACTCCCCCGCTGCGGGCTCCGACGCCAAAGATCGTGAGCAGGACTTGCTTCGCGACCTCATTGACCAGCAACTGCTGCTGCAAAAAGGCGAAGAGCTGGGGATCTCCGCGGACACCGACGTGGTCAAGCGGCTCGACGAGTTGCGCAAACAGATGCACGCCGAGTCCATGGAAGACCTGGAGAAGGCCGCGCAGGCGCAGGGCGTCTCCTGGGAAGAATTCAAACAGAACATGAAGAACAGCATTATCACGCAGCACGTGATCAGCCAGGAGGTGGGCGGGCACATCAACGTGTCGCAGCAGGAGATCCAGCGGTATTACGACCAGCACAAGAGCGACATGGAGCGCCCGGAACAGGTGCGCATGAGCGAGATTCTGATTTCCACCCAGACGCAGCCGCCGGTAAAGACGGAGAAGGGCCAGGATGTACTGCCGCAGGCCCCGAGCCCGGAAGTGGTGGAGGCAGCCAAGGCCAAAGTTGACAAAGTTTACGACCTGCTGAAGAAGGGTGGCAGCTTCGAGGACCTGGCCAAGCAGTACTCTGATGGTCCTACCGCCGCCTCGGGCGGCGACCTGGAGTACTTCAAGCGCGGCACCCTCTCCAAAGATCTTGAGGAACGGGTGTTCGCCATGAACCCGGGCGGCTACTCCGAGCCGGTCCGCACCAATCAGGGGTGGGTCATCTTGAAGGTCACCGAACACCAGACCCCCGGCATTCCTCCTTTGAAAGAAGTGGCGAGCCGGGTCCAGGAACAGATCTACATGACCAAGATGCAACCCGCGCTACGCGATTACCTGACCAAGCTGCGCGAGGACGCCTACATTGACGTCAAGGCCGGCTACGTTGACACCGGCGCCAGCCCTAACGAAACCAAGCCGATCTACACCACGGCCACTACCGAAGGCTCTTCGAAGGTGAAGAAAAAGAAGAAATTCGGCTTGTTCTAGCCGAATCCTAATATTCCGATTCCCTCGTCTATAAGTGCCACGTTGTGTGCCCAAATCACAAAATTACGCGGCATTGCCAGCAGCGACATTTGGCGCTATCATAGGCGACATTATGGTAAACGAGGTCAGAGCCGTGGTTCACGAACTGGGTGGAGAACGGACCTTGGGCCGTACCCTGTCCAGCGACCGTGATCTTCGCGAGGCGATCCGGGAGGGCTTTCCTCCGGCGGTAGTGGAGGAACTGATGCGGGCCTCCGGTTTGACGCTGAAAGAGCTCGCCAGCGCACTTGATCTCTCGCCTCGAAGCTTGCAGCGTCGCCGTCGCAGCGGGCGACTGGCTCGTTTCGAATCCGACCGGCTCTATCGCCTCGCACGCATCGTCGCTATCGCCAACCAGTACCTCGGCGATCACGAACGCGCGATGCGCTGGCTCAAGCATCCCAATCGCGTTCTCGGCGGGATCGCCCCCGTGTCGGCAATCGACACTGAATTGGGCGCTCGCCAGGTGGAGAACATCTTGGGCCGCATCGCCTTCGGCGGAATTAGTTGAGCCGAGTTTACCGAATCTTGCGCAGGACCTACGCTCGCAGCCCCTTCGATGGCGAGGGAGCGTACCGGTACGGCGGGCGGTGGTCGAGTCCGGGAATCCGCCTCAGCTACACATCGGAACATCAATCGCTCGCCATGCTGGAGTATTTTGTCCATCTTGATAAGGACGATCCTCCCGGTGATCTCGTGTTGGCGATTGCGGAAATTCCTGATGATTTGACCAGAGAGCAATTTGAAGTCAGCGACCTGCCTGCAAACTGGCGGGAAGCCGCAGCACCTCCCCAGCTCGCGCGATTCGGAGATGAATTTGCGCAAGACGGCGAGCATTGTCTGCTGCTGGTGCCCTCGGTTCTCGCCCCCAATGAGAACAATTACCTGATCGATCCCGCGCATCCCGATTACAAGAGAGTTGTGGTGCGCGAACTGGAACCGCTCGGCTACGATCCGCGGATGTTTGGGGCACAACCAAGCCATCGCAGGAGCAAAATGTCCTGAGAAATAGCCTCGCATGACCAGGCGGTGGCCCAGGCAAGCGGCGTGCGCGGCGTTCCAAAACTAAGCGTGGCGGGTGCCCCACCCAATCTGGTTTTACTTGGGTGGGATTTTCGCGCTCCTAACAAACGCGCCTCGAAAGGGCTGCCCCGCCCGGCGTTTCTCTGGCGCTATCTACAGCCAAGTGCGATACCATAAATCCCTGGCCGCATTGTCTTGTTGCAATGTGCCCACGGTTCCCGCTATGAAGGAATTCTACATTTGCGATTGCGCCCGTCTGGAGAACCAGACCATCACCTCGCTCTTCGTGGTAGCCGCCAAGCAGGTGAAGTCGAAAAAGAATGGTGAACTCTACCTTTCCGTGACCTTGGCCGACCGCAGCGGGCAACTTCAGGCCAACATGTGGGACAACGTCGCCGATACCCTTGACTCGTTCGAACAGGACGACTTTGTCAAAGTGAAGGGCGTGGTCCACAAGTACAACGGGCGCTGGCAGCTCACCATCCACAAGTTGCGCAAGCTGGAAGATCCGGAGATCGACTACTCCGATTACCTTCCCAAGACCTCGAAGGATATCGATGGGCTATGGCGCACCCTGAACGAATTCGTCGAGAGCTTCGAGAATCGCTGGCTGAAATTCCTGATCAAGGAATTCATGGCCGACGAGGCGATCGTCAGCGCGTACAAGAACGCGCCCGCGGCCAAGACGCTGCACCACGCCTTCGTCGGCGGCCTGCTCGACCACGTGGTCTCGCTGTTTACCGTTTGCGACCTTGCCGCCCGCAACTATCCCCAGGTGAACCGCGACCTGCTGCTGACCGGCGCCTTCCTGCACGATATTGGAAAGCTGCACGAACTCGCGTATCAGCGCTCGATTTCCTATACCACCGAGGGCCAGTTGCTGGGACACATGATCATCGAACTGGAAATGCTGCACCAGAAGCTCGGGCATCTTCCCGGCTTTCCCGGCGAGCTGAAGATCCTGATCGAGCACATGATCATCAGCCATCACGGGCACTATGAATTTGGTTCGCCTAAACTGCCCATGTTCCCCGAGGCGCTCATGCTGCACTATCTCGACGATCTCGATTCCAAGATGGAGAGCATGCGCGCCCAGTTCGAGCGCGAGGCGGAGTTCGACAGCCCATGGACCAGCTACAATCCATCGCTAGCCCGTCCCCTGCTGAATACCAAGAAGTTTTTGGAGAAAGGCCTGGCTGCGTCGCGAGAGGCCGAGTCGCGAAAGGCCGCTGCAACTGCTGGTAACGGAAATGCCGCGCAGGAATCGGTCGCCCAAAACGTCGCAGCCCAACCGGAAAGCGCCACCCCCGCCCCATCGGCGGAAGAAGAGCCGGAACTGTCTCCCTTGCAAGCGCTGGAGCGCAAGTTTGCTTCGCACAAGGTAACGCCAGTGGCCAGCACGGGAAAATCGTCGTCGTGACGGGTGCTGCACGCAAACCTCCATGCTCGACTTCGCACGCTTTGAATGGCTGTCGTTCGACTGCTACGGCACACTGATTGCCGAAAGGCCAGCTCTACCCGAAGCCCTTCCCCTGCTCAACCCCCGTCGTCACCCCACCTTGTGACGCGTCACACAGATTCCGGTACACCAGAAGAAGAAACTTATGGGGCGGTAGATGCTGCTTTTCGGACATTGCTACGAGGCAAAGTACGGTCTCCTCGCACTTACGCACGATTTCATTCCGTGACATGCTCGCCTCGAACGTGAAAAGGGGATTGCCTAACCAAAGCGTTGCAGACTGCCTCTCCGGTTTCCGATCTTCCGGCAGTCACTGTGCTAGCGCGTCCCTCGAGTCCCGCTCCTGTTGCAGCGATGAGCTGACTTTCTGCCGCATTTCATCTCCTGGAGGTTCTCATGCTTCACCTCGATACCGGTAATACCGGTTTCATGATTTTATGCACCAGCCTGGTCATGCTGATGACCCCGGGCCTCGCCTTTTTTTACGGCGGGCTGGTAGGACGGAAGAACGTTCTTGCCATCATGATCCAGAGCTTCGTCTCGATGGGCTGGACGACCGTCATCTGGTATCTCTACGGATATTCGCTGTGCTTCAGCGGTGACTGGCACGGCATCATCGGCAACTTCCATAACGCCTGCCTGCGCGGCATCGATCTCACCACGGCGTCGCCCAACAACACCATCCCCATGATGGTCTTCATCGCCTATCAGATGATGTTCGCCATTATCACCCCGGCGCTCATTTCGGGGGCTTTCACCAACCGCGTGAGTTTCAAGGCCTACTGCCTGTTTCTGACGGGATGGCTCACCTTCGTTTACTTCCCCTTCGTGCACATGGTTTGGGGCGGCGGAATTCTACAGCGCTGGGGAGTGCTCGACTTTGCCGGTGGCATCGTGGTGCACAATATTGCCGGATTGGCTGCACTGGCGTCAGTCCTCTACGTAGGCAAGCGCCGGATACTCGATCGCGGCCCACACAGCATTCCCCTGGTTGCCTTGGGCACGGGACTGTTGTGGTTCGGTTGGTACGGCTTCAACGCCGGCAGCGAAATGCGGGTTGACTCGGTGACCGCAACCGCATTCCTTAATACCGATATCGCCGCTTCGTTCGCCGCCGTGGCTTGGTTGGCGGTGGCCTGGTTCCGGGAGAGAAAACCCAAGTTCCTCGGACTGCTCACGGGCGCGGTCGCCGGGCTCGCGACCATCACTCCCGCGGCGGGCTATGTTTCGCCCACCACGGCCGTCATCATTGGAGTGGTGTCAGGCGTGGTTTGCTACTTCGCGGTCGAAATGAAGAACCATCTGCACTGGGACGACGCGCTCGATGTTTGGGGCGTACACGGAGTCGGTGGCTTCCTCGGCATCGTTATGCTGGGACTGTTCGCCAACAAAGCGTTCAACCCCGCCGCTGGGACGAACGGTCTGCTGTATGGCAATCCGTCGTTCTTCGTGAAACAACTAGTCGCGGTGCTCTTCTCGTCCGTATGGGCATTCGGCTTCACCTACGGCATGCTGTGCGTCATTAATCTGTTCACTCCAGTCAAAGTCACCGAGATAAGCGAAGAACTCGGTCTGGATGAATCCATTCATGGCGAACACGCCTACGAGACCCTCGAGGTGGAGGAGTTGCTGCAAGGCGAACCGCACGATCTGATCGAACGGCTCGACGAAAAGGGAAATCTGGTCGGCACCAGAAAATAGCGATGGCGGAGCCGCTCATCGCGTTTGGCCGGTTCCTGGGAAGCGTTACCTTGGCAGGGGTGATGATCATCTCACCCCTGTTCCTGAGTGGGCAGCAGAACACCGTCGTCGCTCCCGTAGGTGTCGCAGGGGGCGCAGTACCAACATAAAGCTTGCCGTTCGCGCAGGGGGCAATCAAAATGACGGAATGGAAATGCCGCTGCGTTTTGTGGATGACGAGTACACCCCACGGCTCTGGGCCGAGCTGTATCCCGTACTTCGCAACATCAAGACTGACGAACTCGCCAGGAAAATGCTGGTCTACAAGAACAAGCCGGTGGAGAACTGGAGGGCCGACGACTGGGGGCTGCTGGACGCTCTGAACCAGATGCTTACCCTCCGGGCCACCTCACGAGAGCACGCCTTGCGCAATGACTCGCCTCCGGTCAGGGATGCGGCGTTTTGGGCTAAGCTCGACAAGGAGCTGGAGTTCTATTACGAGGCCCAGTACCCCGGCGAGGAGCTGGCCGACGACGAAGAGGACCTTTGATTCTGCCCTCCTTCGGCTCAGGGCCGATCAGGATACATCTTCAGAAGACTTAGAGAGGCAGTGTAAGACCCATGGCTCACCTGTTCGATCCGCTCTCGATTCGAGATCTCACGTTTGCGAACCGTGTATTTGTCTCGCCTATGTGCGAGTACTCCAGTACCGACGGATACGCCAACGACTGGCATTTCGTGCATCTGGGCAGCCGCGCCGTGGGCGGGGCTGGATTGGTGCTTACCGAGGCGACTGCCATTGTTCCCGAGGGCCGCATCAGCCCGCAGGACCTGGGTATCTGGAGTGACGATCACATTGCGCCGCTGGCCCGAGTCGTCCGCTTCATTCATGAGCAAGGCAGTGTAGCCGGTATGCAGTTGGCCCATGCCGGACGCAAAGCCAGTACCTACCGGCCATGGGAAGGCCTCGGGACGATTCCCGAAAACGCAGGGGGATGGACAAATGTCGTGGCCCCCAGCGCGCTAGCTTTCGCCGATCACTATCCCACGCCGCGAGCCCTCACCAGCGATGGCATCCAGGAGATCGTCGCCGCTTTCGCGGAGGCCGCACGCCGCGCCTGCGAAGCCGGCTTCCGGGTGATTGAGATCCATGCTGCTCATGGATATCTGATTCATGAGTTCCTGTCGCCGCTGAGTAATCGGCGGCAGGATGCTTACGGAGGTTCCTTCGAGAACCGCACTCGATTATTGCGTGAGATCGTGGCAGCGGTTCGGTCCTCATGGCCCGAAGGAGCACCGCTGTTCGTGCGCATTTCCGCCACCGATTGGGTTGATGGTGGCTGGGACATTCAGCAATCGGTTGAACTTGCCCGGCGGCTGAAGGAAATCGGAGCGGACCTGATCGATTGCTCTTCTGGCGGCAACGTAGCTCACGCGCAGATTCCGTTGGGTCCCGGGTATCAAACCACGTTTGCCGAGCAGATCCGCCGGGAAACCGGAATCATGACCGGTACCGTCGGGATGATCGTCTCTCCTACTCAGGCCGAGCATGTCGTCGCAACCAGGCAGGCGGACGCAGTCATCATCGCCCGCGAGTTCCTGCGCGATCCCTATTGGCCATTGCGCGCAGCCCGTGAGCTGGGTCAGTCGATTTCGTGGCCTGTCCAATATCTCCGGGCTGCCCCAGAAGGCGCACAGGCCCGCGTTCCCGTGGAGCTCAAGAATCTAAAGTCTTGCTTCGAGGAACAACACGCGATCCCGGGAGCCGTTGGGGATAACTCCAAAGGCTAGAGCGGTTTAGTTATTTGTGTAGTCTAGGTGCCGCCGGCTGAAGCCGGCTCGGAGGTGAAGGATCAGCGGGAACGCGGCGCTGAAGCGCCGCTCTACCCGTGCTCGCTCGACTACAGTAATTCTTAAACTGC
>DATCCF010000161.1:0-4412 GCA_036511435.1 Terriglobales bacterium
AGCCAGAAGAGGAGGCCAACTGCCAAAAGGTACTGCCAGAACCGCCCGAGGTCAAGGTACTCGGAACCCTGGTGACCGAACCAGAACCAGAGCTGCCCCAGCTTGTCGTTGATGCCGAGGGACTCGCCTGCCAGGCTGCCGGCGACGACCACCACCAGCGCCCCGAGGAGTGCGTAGACGCCGGTCCGCTGGTGTCTGGGCTCCTCACCACCGACCCACGACGCCAGGAAAAGGCCGCCGCCCACCCACGCCGTCGCGATCCAGAAGATGGCGAGTTGGAGGTGCCAGGTGCGCGCCAGGTTGTAGGGCAGCCAGCGGGCGACCTCGAGCCCGTAAAAGGCTCCTGGCTCCACCCGATAGTGGGCGAGCACGCCTCCCAGGAACGATTGCGCCAGGAATAGGAGGGCCACGATGCCGAAAAACCATCCCGTAGCCCACTGGCTGGGCGTGAGCTTCAAAGCAGGGGGAGCAGAATGCATCATATGGGAGACAGCGCCCTCGCCCTTCCAGCCCAAGTAGTCGAACTTGCCGACGGCGAACAGGATCAAACCCAGCCCCGACAGGAGGGTGATGAGACTCAAGGCGCTCCAAACATAGGCCTCGGTGGAAGGACGGTTTCCCGCGATGGGCTCGTAGGGCCAGTTGTTGGTGTATGAGTAATCCTTCCCAGGGCGATTCGCTGTTGTGGCCCAGGCCGCCCAAGCGAAGTAGGCGGTCAGAGCTTTCAGCTCCCCGGGGTTCTGAATATAGTTGGCTGGTAGCCCGGGAGCAGCGTCCTTCCTGGTGAAGTAGTCGCTCCATTCGGGAAGCTGTGTGTGGTAGGCAGCCACCTCGCCTGACGAGAGCCGGAGAGTTCCCGAGGCCGGTTCGTAGCGGTTTTCCTTGAGCACCGTCATCGTCCGCGCAGATACGACGCTCCGCTCGTCCGGCGAGAGTTGCGCAAAGAGTTTGCCGTACTTCTCGGTCGCGATCGTGTCCAGGGTCACCTCGCTGAGCCTATGCAGATACTCCGCACTGTAATCGGGACCGAGGTAAGCCCCATGGCCCCACAGGCTCCCGTGCTCCATGAGACCGTACTTGAGGAAGACCTCCTGGCCGATTTGGATGTCGGCTCCGGTGAACACCACGGTTCCCGTTACATCCGTGACCTGCTCGGGAATCGGTGGAGCATTCGTGTAGGTCAGGACTGTGACAAAGGATAGAACCGAGAAGCCAGCGATCATTACGAGAATGGCTGAGTGTCTCCACCACGGAGAGAGACTCGTAACGTCGGCAGACGTGTCGATCATGATATTTCCTCTTCAATTCCTACCAGGATTTCCAGGTCTCCAGTCGTCATGACAGAAGACCGTATTGGCGCGATCACGCAGCCCATCTCACCGGCAATCTGTCAAGCAACCTGAGCGCCCGGCCCACTGGAAGTCAGTAGATCCGGACGCTCGCTTACGGACGATCGAATCAGAAGAAACGTTTCACCAGCAATTTGTCTGGTCCGAGCTCATGGATACGCAGTGCCAAGCCACTGCGCTGTGGATCGTTAAACCGAATGAAGACGTTTTCGTCATCCTCGGCGAACCAATAACCCTCCACTTTGACGAGCCCGTCGGCGGGTGCAATATCATGGAACGTCAGGGTCCCGTCCTCGTGAAAATCGAGGGCGCGGCGTCCGCGCGACGGCGGGAAATCAAACCCCTGCGGGCGGAATGCCTGCATATTGGCCGGATCTTCCTCGTGGGAATGGACCCAGTGCTGCACCAACCCTCGCGGCGCACCTGGCGTCTGCTTCTGCGCCGGGTGGAATTTGAACACGAACTCCTGTCCGCCGATGTGCTGCTGACCTTTCCCAACCCGTCGGTATTGGTCCAGATCAAACTCCAATACGCCGACTGGAGCCGCGGCGTTCCCAACGGTGACGAAACGGAGTGACACCCCATGGAATGCCCGGCCCTTCAGAGAGATCGGCCCCAGGTGGGCGTCGAGTTTTTTCACCAGGATCTTCCCATCCGTCTCAAACTCGACATTTTTGTTGTCTTTGGCGTCAGCCAGTAGCGCGTTGATCTGCTTGCCGAAATCGAGCTCCAGATGCCACGATCTTCCAATCGGCGGCTGATGTGCGTTCAACTTCGGCACACTGAGTCCGAAGCTGATTTCAGCCGCCTCTTTCGAATAGTTGCCGACTGTCGAGAATCCGATCCGGCCCCCACCTGCGATCACCTCAACATTCTTCCAGACGATCTTGTTGTTGTTCCTTACGTTATCGCCAAGACTGGCGGTCTCCGCGAACGTCATGCCGAACGGCGCCACGGCGGACGTCTCAATGCGCGACAGAAGGCAGAAATGAGCTTGATCGGCGCCGAAGCTCGCGTAGTCCGCGGGATTCGGCGGGCTCCATGGGAAAGTCAGGATCACGGAGCCGCCACCGCCCACTGATCCCGTCGGCTGCGTGCCGATTGGGCTGCCCATCAGGGCCGGCGACACGATGCTGCCATCCCAAGGGTCGGGCCATTCCAGCCCGCTCGATGCCTTCGCCCAATACAGCTTCAGGTTTGCGCTCGCCGGCATGCCGCAACTGTTGTTCCGCACGCGTACATTCACGTAGTTGGTGGAGCCGAAGATCGGATTCTGGTGCTCCGTGTTCGTGGTGCCGTCGTTGGCGTTGCGTACCCAGATATCGTCACTTTCATAAAAGACTGTCGAAACTGCGTCCGGCTCCGCGGCAGTGTCCGAGGGAGTATCGGCGGACCACAGTACGGGAACATCGGGCACCGGCGCGGGAATCAGTCCGTCGGATGCCATTAGAGACGCACGGGGCCCCGCCAACGCCGCTTCGATGCGCGCCGCTTGTCCATAGGTGAACATGAACATGCACGCATCGTCCGAATAGTCCATGTAGTTCATGAACATGTCCCCGTTGGGTCCGTTGCTGCAGGTGACATGCGGAAACGTGGCACAGCCATAGTTTGGTCCCTGCTGGTTCGGCGTGTCGGCTACAAAATCAGTGCCGCTGCAGTCGCTGACGTCTCCCCAAAGATGATGCAGGTCGAAGCAATGACCAATTTCATGCGTCGCGGTACGGCCCTTGTTATAACTCGTGAACAAGGTGCCAACGTTGCCGAAGGCTTGCACCACGCAAATCAGGCCATCGACGTTGGCGGGGGTTCCTGGAAATGACCCCCTTCCCAACTGCCCCGATTGGCCATTGCAGACCCAAATGTTGAGATATTTGCCGGCGGGCCAGGGATCGATACCGCCCGCCGCGGTGCTTTTCACGGTGTCCGTGCCGAAGATGTCGAATGATGTAACCGAAGTCGAAGTGCGGGTAATGCCGTTGGTCGGGTGACAGTTGGGATCGCGGACCGCAAGCTGGAACTGCAGCCGGCAATCGGCGGCGGCGGGCGCAAATACTCCCGGAGTGCCAGACACGTCGGCATTGAGTTTCCGGTAATCCTGATTGAGGACGTCGATCTGGCTCTGAATCTGGGCGTCCGGGATGTTCTGGGCCGGAGTGTTGTAAACGATGTGGACCACGACCGGGATCGTGACGACCCCGCTCCTTAGTCCGGCATCGCGGTTCCTGCGCAGGTAGTCATTGATGAAGATCTGGTTTTTCTGGTAATCCTCGCGATAGCGGGGGTTAGTCTGCAAGAGGCGCAGGTGATTCTCCCATGTCCCGCAAGTTCGGCGGGTGGGTCCAAAATGTTTGGTGTCTGCCATGTGTGGTCTCCTTCTCTCCTCTGGGTGCCTTCTCGTTGATTCGCAGACCTCCTGGCCGCTCGGCTATGAACTCAATGCAGCCGCATTGAAAACGACCCGGACGGGAGTCTGCGATCTGCCGGCCCACGCAGTACGCCACCACGCTACTTCACCAGACTTGGAACCGTCTCCCCAGGACGTCGTGGCTTCTACGACGATGCTTGTCGCCTTCGGGCCCGCAACCCCGCGAGTATTATGTTGATCTTATTCGTCTTGAGAATACAACCGGCATCGTCTCAACCCTGTATGATCCAACACACCGGCCGTATTCCGGGCCGGCTAAGTCGCGTTGGAAGAAGTTTGACGTCGGGACCGGGCTCGGAGTTGAAGCGCATCCCTCAAACTCCAAGCGAACCCGCGCATCACGCCAGTCACAGCCAAACGAAATCTATTTCTATCCGCCATTCTCCTCATTCCACGCCACTTGTCGGGATAGCGAGCTTGCCGCCCTGCGCGGCCTGGCCACTTGCGCGATCGAGAAATTCCGCCGCATCTCCAAGACCCTGGAATCTGTCAAGCGCCCGTAGTCCCAGTGGGACAGACGGAGCGCCGGGATAAACCGGCATGCAATAGGGAATGAAAGAGTCCTACAGGAAAGGAGCAGCGAATCCATCCTGACCCCGAGTCTTGCGGGGCGCATCGTGAGGTGCGATCCGAAG
>DATCCF010000162.1:0-2565 GCA_036511435.1 Terriglobales bacterium
TGTCCGTTCAGCTTCTTGTATTGCTTCTTGCGCTTGAAGTGGAAGACCAGGATCTTATCGGCGCGTCCCTGTTCGATCACCTGGGCGCTGACGAAGGCCTTCGACGGCTTGCCGAGTTCACCCTCGGAGCCGCTGACGGCCAGCACTTCGTCGAACTGAATGTTTTCGCCGCTGGTCTGCGGCAGCTTCTCGATCTTAATCACGTCTCCGGGTGCGACGCGATATTGCTTTCCCCCGGCGCGGATCACCGCGTACATGGCAATGCCTCCAATGAACTTTTCCGCGCACACGATGGCGCGAGCGACCCTAAACTCTTTGTGCGCTTGCACTTCCCCGAGCCAGGAAGGAGACCTTCACGGAAGGGCGGGGTGTCCCTGACGGGACCTGCTAGTACAGGCAAACCATAAAAGTGTAACGTGTTTCGGCAGGGCAGGTCAAACTACAGTCTTTTCACGGAGGGGTAATAGTTGACGTGGGTTCCTCACGCGCATATCATTCCGGTTTCGTGCATCCAATTTTCGCCTGGGACTGGGGGCCTGAGCGCGAGGGATCGGCAGGGTACGAACCTATGGACAAGAAGAAGCTGGAAGTTTTCAAAAATCGCCTGGAGGAACGCCAGCAGGAATTGCGGCAGGCCATGACGCGCACCGCCCAGGATGGGCGCGAGGCCGATGTGGAGCCGGCACAGGACATCGCCGATCGGGCTGCCAACTCGTACAACAAGGAATTTCTGTTTCATCAGAGCAACAACGAACGACAGCTCCTGCAAATGGTAGACGGCGCCCTCGACCGGATCCGGGAGGGTACCTTCGGCCAGTGCATCTCTTGCGGCGCCGAGATCAACCCCAAGCGTCTGGAAGCCGTACCGTGGACGCGGTACTGCATCGCGTGCCAGGAGAAGCTGGAGAAGGGGTCGCTGGAAACTACCAGCACGTAGTGCTCGGGGCCATTCTGTGCTCGGAAAAATGAGGACGCCCATGGAGCTTGAGGGCGGCTGCAAGAGCCCGGAAAGTAGGTCCCTCCACTCGGACTGAAGTCCTCGGTCGGGATGACAACAATAAAGAATTTGGACGCGGACCCTGGAGAGGGTGCTACGAATCTGGTGTCGCCGCACCGCGGCTCCGAGAAGGCTTCCTCTTTTCCCGGGGCTTGCGCCCCGGGCTAGTCTAACATCATCCCGCCGCTTCGCGGCTAGTCCTTTGACGCACTATACAATCTCGCGAACCGCGCCGTCGTTTTGAAACAGCCTAATGGAGCGCGGCTTTTCTCCGGCGTCCAAGTTACTTCTTCTTCTTGCCGCCCAGCAATTGGTCGAGCGCGTTCCCCAGGGGATTGTTCTGCTGCTGGTTCTTTTGCGCAGGCTGGCCGGGTTTCGCCGGTTGCTGTTGTGGCTGGCCGCCTAGCAAGCCACCCACAAGGCTACCGAGATCGTTCCCGCCTTTCCCGTTCAGCAGCCCTCCCGCCGTCGGCAACAGGTTCTTCAACTTCATCTGGGCGATCTGCTGGATATCGGGAGCCACAATCGGGTGGTTCATGTTGCCGGTGATGATGACGGGCAGGACCAACTCGCCGTTCTTATTAGCCAGCGCCGTGTTGAGATAGCCTCCCACCCCGGTGCCGCCTACCGACTGGCTGAATCCTTTGTTGAGAACGGCGGTCACGTGCATGTTCAGGTCCTGGTTGACCAGGTTTACGATTCCGTTGGCCGCCATCGTGCCTACATCCAGCGCGGCTTTCAGGTCGTTGGTCTGGGCGACGCCACTGTGTACGTTAAACGTTCCGCTCATCTGGGAGACAGCGGTATAGCCCTTGGCGGCGCCACCTCCGAACTTGCCGATCTTCGATAATTCGTTCAGCAGGTCAAGCTTGGCGATCTTTCCGTTGGCCAGGTTCATGGCGATCACCCCATTCAAGGTCTGGACGACGTCGCCCGATTGCGGAGTGGAGAAGGTCACGTTCGCATTTGCGCCGAGCGTGCCGTAAACCGTGTCCTTCACCGACGAGATCGAGGACAGCAGCCGGTTTGCATCCAGTCCAATAAACTTGGCATTCACCGCGAAGGTCATGGCCGCCGGCCGGGTGTCCACGGTGATGCTGCCGTTTTCCTGTCCACCATCAATCAGTGCGGTCAGCGGGTTGAGCTGGATGACTCCATGGTTGAGCGTCACGTTGGAGTGCACGTTGGTCAACTGGATTTGCTGGTAGAAAATGGTGCCCACTGCGATGGTACCTGTGCCGGTCGCATTGGCGAGCAAACCCGGCTGGGCTGCGGGAGCAGGCGCTGCATCGGCTGTGGGGACGAGGCTCCAGGCGGCTTCGGCTTTCTTCTTGGCTGGAGCTTTTGGTTCGGGCGTGGAACTGCTGGTGATCTTCTGGAGTTCGACGACATTCAGTTTGTCGGCGGCGAGTGCAAACGTCAGCCTAGGAGCCTGGAAGTTGGCCACGCTAAGGTTGCCACTTGCGTTGGTGGAACCCAGCGACGCTACCAGATTTGTCAGGTTCACGGAATTCTGCGTGAACTGCAGGTTCGCGTTTTTGACATTGAGCGGTTGGGTGAGGGATGGC